>NZ_CP139195.1:2400000-2715670 GCF_034057115.1 Pseudomonas sp. AN-1
CCGGCGGTGGCCACCGCCAGCAGGGTGAGCACCGGATGCTGCTCGGCCAGCAGCAGGCCGACCAGCAGCGCCTCGGACTGCAGCGGCAGCAGGCTGGCCGCACCGAAGGCGGCGAAGAACAGGCCGAGATAGGCGCCGAGATCGAGCATGGCTGGGGGCTACCTGCCGAAGGCTGTGGCGAAAGGATTACGGCGCGTCATCCTCGCGGATCGACGCATAGTCGAAACCGTAGACATCGCTGAACCACACCGGGTTTCCCTCGGCCATGCCGCCGTAGGTGATGCGCAGGGCCAGCAGGCTGGCGCCATAGCCGAGATCGGCCAGACGCCGGGCGAACAGGTCGCGGTAGAAGCTGCTGGCTTCCTCGTACTCGGCGCTGGCGCGGGCCTCCTCGTCGGGAAAGCGCGCGTCCAGCTCGGCATCGAAGCGCTCGAAACGCTCGGCGAAGTCGGCCGAGGCGTAGACGAACTCGTCCTCCTCGCCGCCGAACACGAAGGCCAGATGTTCGCAGGGCGTTTCCAGGTACTCGTCGTCCTGCTCGACGAACTGCTGCTGGCCGCAGATCGGGCAATGCACCCGGGGCGGCTGCAGGCCGAAGGGCTGCTCGATGGCGACGTAACCGACCTGGCCGGCGACTGCCGGGGAAGCGTTGTCCTGCATGAAATCCTCGCTGAATCAACCCGGAACGAAACGGGGCGACCGATCGGTCGCCCCGCGGGTGCGGCAAGTTTACGGTGTCGCGCCAGAATCCGGGCGAAAAATCGTCTCAGAGCTTCCAGGCGTAGGCGATGCCGACGCTGTCCTGCTGCATCTTCAGGTCCACCTCGCCGCCGCCGAAGTTCTGCATCGAGTGGCGTCCCTTGAGCTCCTCGCTGAAGGCATGGGCGTAGAACAGGCTGACCTCGTGGTCGGCTTCGGGCGCCCAGGTGGCGCCGAGGGTCAGGTGCTCGCGCACCACGCCGGGGGCCAGGGTGTTGAAGAAGGTCTCGCCCTTGTCCAGCGCCTGGTCGGCCCAGCTGTAGCCGCCGCGCAGGGTCAGCTGCGGGCTGACCGCATAGCTGGCGCCGAGCTTGTAGACGCGGATGTCTTCCCAGCCGAAGTTCGGGCCGTCCTCGGAGCCGAGCAGGTGGCCCTGGAACAGCACGCTGACCGGATTGGAGATGGCCTTCACGTCGCTGTAGTCGATCTGCTGCACGTCGGCGGCCAGGGTCAGGCGGTCGGTGGCCTGCCAGGCCAGGCCGATGCCGTAGTTCTCCGGGATGTCGAAGCTGCCGTGGTCGGCGAACAGGCCCTCGTAGCGCTCGAACTTGCCGGTCTTGATCTTCGACGACCAGGCCACGCCGAGGGTCAGGCTGTCGGCGAGCCGGCCAGTCCAGCCCAGGCGCAGACCCCAGCCGTCGGAGTGGTCGTGGCCGTTGTCGCTGACCTTGGCAGGCGACTCGGACATGGCGGCGAAGCCGCCGATGCCACGCGCCTCGAAGCGCTGCCAGGCATAGTTGAGGCCGATGCCGAAGCTGTGGCGCTCACTGAAACGCCAGGCCAGCGACGGGGTGACGAACACCTGGCTCAGGTCGACGCCGGCCTCGCCTTGCACGCCAGTGAGTGCAGCAAACGGATTGCGGCCGTAGTCGGTGTTCATGCCGCCGTTGCCGTACACCGCCAGGCCGAATGCCAAGCGCTCGCCGAGCTGGCGGGTGTAGCCGAATTCGGGGATCAGGAAGGACTCGGTGTCGTTGCCGTCGTAGTGGCCGTTGGCGCCCGGCACGGGAGAGCCGCTGATTTCCACGCTGCGCTCGGGCTTGAACCAGGTGACGCCCAGATCGAGGCGGTTGCCGACCAGCGCGGTGCCGGCCGGATTGGTCGCGGCGGCCAGGGCGTCCTGCGGCAGGGCATAGCCGACGCCGGCCATGCCGAGGGACTTGATGCCGTAACCGTGGGCGAAATAGCCGTTGGTGGCGCAGGCCAGCGGGCTGATGGCGGCGCTGCCGACGAGCAGGGCAGCGAGAAGCGGCTTGTGGAACGACACGGAAACTCCCCCGAAAACGCGTGGCCGCCACAGGCTGGCCGGAACGGGGGCAATATTAAATAAAATACATAACGTGCAATTATAATATTAGCTGATATTTTAATTCCTGAAAGTTCTATTCAGGTTCGTTCGCTTCGTCACCCTGCGGGCAGTACAGCTGGTAGAGCGTGCCGAGCAGCACCAGCATCTTCGGCTCGGCGATCGAGTAGAACATGCGCTTGCCGTCGCGGCGGGTCTGCACCAGGCCCTCGTTGCGCAGCACCGCCAGCTGCTGCGACAGGCTCGGCTGGCGCAGGCCGAGGATCTCCTCCAGCTCGCCGACCGAGCGTTCGCCCTGGCTGAGCTGGCAGAGCAGCAGCAGTCGGTCCGGATTGCCGAGGGTGCGCAGCACGCCGGCCGCCTCCGCAGCGGCGGCACGCATCAGCTGCATGTCGAGATCGGCTTGGGCTTCGGTCATGGGTGGGAGCTCCTTGTGACGCTGACCTGCAGATGCGGAAAGCGAAACATTATCACCCGAACCCGTATCAGCGTCACGGCCGCAACTGTCGTACTTGAGGAGGAAGTCAGCCCCCGGTGGCGTTCATGAAGCGCAGCACCTGCACCTCGCCGGAGCTGGCGAACTCGTGACGCAGCGGCTTGCGCTGCAGCGCCGCACCTATGGCCTCGATCAGCGGCCGGTCCTCGGTGGGATGGCGGCGCACCAGGCCGCGCAGGTCCAGGGCGTTCTCGTGGCCGAGGCACAGCAGCAGGCGCCCCTCGGCGGTCAGGCGCAGGCGGTTGCAGCTGGCGCAGAAGTTGTGCGAATGCGGCGAGATGAAGCCGACGCGGGTCTGCGGATGGCCCTCCAGGCGCACGTAGCGCGCCGGCCCGCCGCTCTGCTCGGGGCTGTCGAACAGCCGGTAGCGCTCGGCGATGCGCGCGCGCACCTCGTCGCTGGAGCAGAACGCCTCGCCGCGGTCGCGGCCGACCTGGCCCAGCGGCATCTCCTCGATGAAGCTGATGTCCAGGCCGTTGGCCACGGCGAAGTCGACCAGCGCCGGCACCTCGTCGTCGTTGCGCCCCTTCATGATCACGCTGTTGAGCTTGATGCGGGCGAAGCCCGCCGCGCGCGCCGCCTCGATGCCGGCCAGCACCAGGTCGAGCTGGCCGGTGCGGGTGATGGCGTGGAATCTGGCCGCATCCAGGCTGTCGAGGCTGATGTTCAGGCGCCTGACCCCAGCCTCGGCCAGCGGTGCGGCGAGCTTGCCCAGCTGCGAGCCGTTGCTGGTCATCACCAGCTCGCGCAGACCGGGCAGCGCGGCGATCTGCCGGCACAGGTCGACGATGCCGCGCCTGACCAGCGGCTCGCCGCCAGTCAGGCGGATCTTCCGCACCCCCAGGCCGACGAACAGCCGGGCGATGCGCACGATCTCCTCGAAACCGAGCACCTGCTGGCGCGGCAGGAAGGTCATGTCCTCGGCCATGCAGTAGACGCAGCGGAAATCGCAGCGATCGGTCACCGACAGGCGCAGGTAGTCGATCCTGCGGCCATGGCCGTCGAGCAGCATGGCGTCGTTCATCACGGGACTCTCCTCGGTTGCCGCCGCAGCGGTCAGGTGTGCCGCCCGGATGCAAGGACTGCACCAGTGCGGCACCGGGCGATCGCCGGCACACCTCGCTCAATAGTTAAGCACGCTGCTCGGGATCTGGGCCGCACCGACGCGCACCGATGCAGGGCATGCCATGCGGCGGGACACTGCCGGCGCACCATGGCGAAGCATCCCTGCCCCGCTACTCCCAGCGCTCGGCCGCCGCCCGGTCGCTGGCACGGCCGTCGACCCAGCGCGCACCGTCCGGGGTGTCCTCGCGCTTCCAGAACGGCGCGCGGGTCTTCAGGTAGTCCATGATGAACTCGCAGGCCGCGAAGGCGGCCTGGCGATGGGCGCTGGCCGTGCCGACGAAGACGATCGGCTCGCCGGGCAGCAGGCGACCGACACGGTGGACGATGGTCACGCCGAGCAGCGGCCAGCGCGAGCGCGCCTGTTCGACGATGCCGGCCAGGGCCTTCTCGGTCATCCCCGGATAGTGCTCGAGGGTCATGCCGGCGACTTCCCGGCCGTCGTTGTAGTCGCGCACGTAGCCGACGAAGGAGGCCAGCGCACCGATGCCGGCGTTGGCGGCGTGCAGCGCCTCCAGTTCGACGCCCGGCAGGAAGGCTTCCACCTGTACCCGAATCGTCATCTCAGCCTCCGGTCACCGGCGGGAAGAAGGCCACCTCGTCGCCGTCGGCCAGCGGCTCGGCGAGGCTGCACAGCTCCTGGTTGCGCGCGCACATCAGGCACTGCTCGGCCAGCACCTGCCAGGCGCCGCCGCGCGCCAGCAGGCGCTGGCGCAGGGCCTCCAGGCTGTCCAGCTCGGCCGACCAGGGCAGGCGCTCGCCGTCGCAGTCCAGCTCCTCGCGGTAGCGGGCGAAATAACGCACCTCGATCATGCCGGCTCCTCCGCACGGTAGTCGCCGCTCTTGCCGCCGCTCTTCTCCAGCAGGCGCACGCGCTCGATGGTCATGCCGCGGTCGACCGCCTTGCACATGTCGTAGAGGGTCAGCGCGGCGACGCTGGCGGCGGTCAGCGCCTCCATCTCCACCCCGGTCTGTCCGGCCAGCCTGCAGCGCGCGACGATGCGCACCGCGTCCAGCCCCTCCGGCTCCAGTTCGACACGGATGCCGGTGAGCAGCAGCGGGTGGCACAGCGGGATCAGCTCGTGGGTCTTCTTCGCCGCCATGATGCCGGCGACGCGGGCGACGGCGAACACGTCGCCCTTGGGATGGCTGCCGTCGAGGATCAGCCCGAGGGTGTGCGGCTGCATGCGCACCAGCGCCTCGGCGCAGGCCTCGCGGGCGGTGACGGCCTTGGCGGTGACGTCGACCATGTTGGCGCGCCCCGCGGCGTCGAGATGGGTCAGCATCGCGGTGCTCCCGGCAGTGGATGAGGAATCGGATTCAGCAAGCGCCATGCCAGCCGCCGCCAGCGCCTGGGGGGTGTTCAGGTTGGCCAGCCGCGGATCGTCCGCCGCGCAGTCCAGCGCACGGGCGCCATGGGCCAGCAGGAAGCGCAGCGGGCTGCGCTCGCCGGCCTGCCAGGCACGCTCCAGCTCGCCCAGCAGACGGCGCGGAATCAGGGCGAACAGCGGCTGCCAGTGCCCGGCCTGGCGCAGCAGCAGCGGCCGCTCCGACCCGCCGAGGGCCTCGCGGCGCATGACCTCGAGCAGCGGCGCATCGACCAGCGGGGCGTCGCAGGGCAGCACCAGCAGCCAGTCGTGACGCATGGCGGCGAGGCCGGCGCGGATGCCGGCCAGCGGACCGGGGAAACCGCCCTCCGCGTCCGCCACCAGGCGGTCGGCGAAGGGCGCGTAGCGCCCGGCGTTGCGGTTGCAGGAGATCAGCAGGTCGTCGCTCAGCGGCCTGACCGTCTCGGCCAGCCAGGCGATCAGCGGCCGGCCGGCGAACTCCAGCAGGCCCTTGTCCGCTCCGCCCATGCGCTGCCCGCGCCCGCCGGCGAGCAGCAGGATGGAACAGGGCGGCAGGTCGGCGGCGGACATGGCGGGACTCCGGGTGGACATGGCCCGATGGTACACCGCCCGCCAGGCATTCGCTCCCCAAGGGATTCCGCGCACCGGGGAGGGGCATGGGTGCGGACCGCGTCAGCCCTCCGGCTGCTCCAGCGCCTCCACCAGCACCTTGAAGAAGCGCGCTGCCTCGCCGCCGGTGACCACGCGGTGGTCGAAGGTCAGCGACAGCGGCATGATCGGGTGCACCTCGACCCTGCCGTCGACCGCCACCGGCTCGTCGCGGATCTTGCCGGCGCCGATGATCGCCACCTGCGGCGGCACCACCACCGGGCTGGCGTAGCGGCCGAACAGGGTGCCGAAGTTGGACAGGGTCAGGGTCGCGCCCATCATGTCCTTGGGCGGGATCGAGCGCGCCTTGACCGCCTCGCGCATGCGCCGCATGCCCTCGCGCAGGTCGTCGGCCGTGCGCCCGCCGACATTGTGCAGCACCGGCACGAACAGCCCGTCCGGGGTGTCCACGGCGATGCCCAGGTCGAGGTGGTCGTGCTGGCGGACCGCCATGGCCTTGCCGTCGAACCATACGTTGAGCCCCGGCTCGGCGCGGCAGGCCGCGGCGATGGCCTGGGCCAGGCGCACCAGCGGATCGCGAGCGGACGGCCAGCGGCTGAGGTCGGCGTCCTCCACCAGCATCACCGGCACCACCTCGGCGTGGGCGCGGGCCATGTTCAGCGCCATGCTGCGGCGCACGCCGCGCAGGCGCTCGCCGCCGAAGCTGGTGCGCGCGCTCTCGGCGGCCGCCTCGACGTCGGCGCGGGTGATCAGGCCGTCGGCGCCGGAGCCGGACAGCCCGGCCAGCTCGACGCCCAACTGGCGGGCCAGCTGGCGCACCGCCGGGGTGGCGCGCGGCGCCAGGTGCTCGCGGGTCGAGGGCGCGGCGCCGACGAAGAAGCTGTCGCCCCCGCCACCCTCGCCGGCCTCCAGCTTGCCGACCACGGTGCCGGTGTCCTCGCCCTCGCCCTCGTAGGCCAGCAGCGGTTCGCCGACGTGGAGGATGTCGCCTTCGGCGCCGTAGGTCCTGGCCACCACGCCGTCGTAGGGCGCGGGAATGTCGACGATGGCCTTGGCGGTCTCCACCGAGACCAGCAGCTGGTCGGCCTTGACGCTGTCGCCGGCCTTGACGTGCCACTGGACGATTTCCGCCTCCTGCAGGCCTTCGCCGAGGTCGGGCAGCTTGAAGTGTTTCATGTTCCGTTCCCCCAGTTTCTCCCCGGCCTGGACGGCCCGGGAGGGTTCGGCCGTAGGGTGCGCCGTGCGCACCGGCCGGATGAGTCCATGTCGGTGCGCACGGCGCACCCTACCGGCTCAGGCGTACTCCAGCACCGCCTCGCAGGCGGCGAGGATGTCGCCGACGTCCGGGATGTAGTACGGCTCCAGGCGGTACAGCGGCGGCGGGATGTCCGGCGCGGCGACGCGCTGGATCGGCGCGTGCAGGTCGAGCAGCGCGCGCTCGTAGAGGCTGGCGGCGATCTCCGCGCCCACCCCGCCGCTCTTCGGCGCCTCGTGGACGATCACGCAGCGCCCGGTCTTGCGCACCGAGGCCTCGAGGGTGTCGAGGTCCAGCGGCTTGAGGCAGGCGACGTCGATCACCTCGGCGCTGACCCCGCGCTCGGCCAGCGCGCTCGCCGCCTGCAGGGTCTCGTGCACGCTGGCGCCCCAGCTGACCAGGGTCAGGTCGCTGCCCTCGCGCAGGGTGAAACAGCTGTCCAGCGGCA
This sequence comes from Pseudomonas sp. AN-1, assembly GCF_034057115.1. NCBI lineage: Bacteria > Pseudomonadati > Pseudomonadota > Gammaproteobacteria > Pseudomonadales > Pseudomonadaceae > Pseudomonas > Pseudomonas sp. AN-1. The sequence goes on from NZ_CP139195.1 coordinate 2,407,345, forward strand.
GGCGGCGGCCGTCGTCCTCCAGCGGCTGCGGGTTCATCCGGTACAGGCGGGTCGGCTCGAGGAAGACCACCGGGTCGGGGTCGTCGATGGCCGCCAGCAGCAGGCCGTAGGCGCGCGCCGGCGACGACGGCACCACCACGCGCAGGCCGGGAACGTGGGCGAACAGCGCCTCGGTGGATTCGCTGTGGTGCTCGGGGGCGCGGATGCCGGCGCCCATCGGCGAGCGCACCACCAGCGGGCAGGTCAGCCGGCCGCGGGTGCGGTTGCGCAGCCGCGCGGCGTGCGACACCAGCTGCTCCATGGCGGCGTAGATGAAGCCGAGGAACTGGATCTCCATCACCGGCCGCAGCCCCTGGGTGGCCATGCCGATGGACAGGCCGGCGATCATGTTCTCCGCCAGCGGCGTGTCGATCACCCGCTTGAGGCCGAACTGCTCGCGCAGGCCGAGGGTGGCGCGGAACACGCCGCCGTTGACGCCGATGTCCTCGCCGAGCACCACCACGTTCTCGTCCTCGTGCATGGCGCGGTGCAGGGCCAGGTTGACCGCCTCCAGCAGGCTGTACTTTTTCTCACTCATGGTCGGCTCCTTGCGTGCGGCGGGCGATGCGCTCGGCGAACTGCTCGCGCTGCTCGGCCAGCGCCGGCGGCCAGCTGGCGTAGACGTGGGCGAACACCGACTGCGGGTCCTGCGCCGCCAGCCCCTCGTAGGCGTCGATGGCCCGCTGCAGCTCGGCCTGGCACTCGGCCACCAGCGCCTGCTCGCGGCTCTCGTCCCACAGGCCCTGGCCGACCAGGTAGCTCTGCAGGCGCTTGACCGGCTCCTCGTGCCAGGCCTGGTTGACCTCCTCGGCACTGCGGTAGCGGGTGGCGTCGTCGGCGGTGGTGTGGTCGCACAGGCGGTAGGTGACGCATTCCAGCAGGGTCGGCCCCTTGCCGTGGCGGGCGCGCTCGATGGCCAGGCGCAGGCGCTCGACCACCGCGATCACGTCGTTGCCGTCCACCTGCTCGCCGGCGAAGCCGGCGCCGAGCGCCTTCTGCGCCAGGGTCGGCGCGCCGCACTGGATGCGCCGCGGAACCGAGATGGCCCACTGGTTGTTGTTGACCACGAACACCACCGGCAGCTGCCAGGTGCCGGCGACGTTGAGCGCCTCGAGGAAGTCGCCCTTGCTGGTGGCGCCGTCGCCGCAGGTGGTCAGCGCCACGCGGTGCTCGCCGCGGATCTTGAAGGCGCTGGCCACCCCGCAGGCGTGCAGCGCCTGGGTGGCGATCGGCACGCACAGCGGGAAGTCGCCGCGCGCCACCTCGCCGCGGTAGTCGCTGCCGCGCTCGTCGCCGCCCCAGTACAGCAGCATCTCGCTCATGCTCACCCCGCGCAGCAGCTGGCTGGCGGTGTCGCGGTAGTAGGGCACCAGCACGTCGTCGGCGCGCAGCAGGCTGCCGATGGCGGTGCCGACCGCCTCCTGGCCGAGGCTGGAGGCGTAGGTGCCGATGCGCCCGGTGCGCTGCAGGGCGATCACCTTCTGATCGAACAGGCGGGTGCGGACCATGGCGCGGTACAGCGGCAGCAGCCGCTCGCCGTCCAGCGCCCAGTCGGGCAGCGGTCCGAGCGGGCGGCCGTCGGCGTCGAGGTAGCGGGTGTAGGGCAGTTCGATGGAGCTGTGGGGCATGGCTTCCTCCCTGGCACCTTGCCGGTGCGTGGCGGCCTGCCGCCTGGGCGGCAGGCGTGGGACAGCGCATTCAGGAACCGTAGATCAGCCGTTCGGCCAGGCTGTCGGCGACCCGCGCCGGCGAGCGTCGCTCGGCCTGCGCCTCGGCGTAGATCTCCTCCAGGCGGTGGCCGATCTGCGCCAGGTGGGCGGTGATTTCCGCCGGGCTGCGCCCCTGGTGCTGCAGGGCGACGAAGATCAGCCCGCCGGAGTTGATCACGTAGTCGGGGGCGTAGAGGATGCCACGCGCGGTCAGCTCGTCGCCCATCTCCGGGCTGTCCAGCTGGTTGTTGGCCGCCCCGGCCACCGCGGCGCAACGCAGCTTGGCGATGCTCTGCGCATTGATCGCCCCGCCCAGGCCGCAGGGCGCGAGGATGTCGCAGGGCACGCCGAGCAGGGCGTCGGCGGCCACCGGCTGCGCGCCGAGCTGCTCGACCGCCAGCGCCAGGCGTCCCTCGTCGATGTCGCTGACGATCAGCCGCGCCCCGGCCGCGGCCAGGTGCTCGGCGAGGGCGAAGCCGACGTGGCCGAGGCCCTGCACGGCGACGGTCAGGCCCTCCAGCGAATCGCTGCCCAGGCGCGCCCTGGCGGTGGCACGGATGCCGGCGAACACGCCGAGCGCGGTGTGCGGCGAGGGATCGCCGCCGGCGGTGGTGCTGGTGACGTGCGGGGTGTGGCGGGCGATGCAGTCCATGTCGACGCCCGAGGTGCCGCTGTCGACGGCGGTGATGTAGCGGCCGCCGAGCTTGTCGATGAAGCGGCCGAAAGCCTCGAACAGCGCGGCGCGGTCGGCGACGTGCGGCGGGCGGATGATCACCGCCTTGCCGCCGCCCTGCGCGAGGCCCGCCAGCGCGGCCTTGTAGCTCATGCCGCGGGCCAGCCGCGCGGCATCGCGCACGGCGCTGTCCACATCGGCATAGCCGAGATAGCGGCAGCCGCCGAGGGCCGGACCGAGGTGGGTGTTGTGGATGGCGACGATCGCCTGCAGACCCGTCGCCGGGTCGCTGGCCAGGTGCAGTTCCTCGAGACGCGCGTTTTCCATGATCGCGAACATGGGCGTACTCCTGACTGGTCGGTGTCTGGCGCCTATGCCGATACCCGGCGGCGGTCCCCATGGCGACGCCCCGGAGCAGTTGGCATCGCGACCCGCAGGCCGCGTGACGCTTCTGTTTCTTCTGCCTCGAGTATAGGCCCCGCACGGCGGGCTGTCCGCCGAGCGCTGTACGGAAAGCCGGCCGCGCCGCGCGATCAGCCCAGGTTGGCGGCCAGGCGCGCCAGCCAGGGCTCGGCGTCCTCGGCCGGGGTCACCGTCTCGCTGGCGTCCAGCTGCAGCTGCGACTGCAGATCGCGCATGCCCAGGCGCAGCAGCAGCATGTGCGCCTGCAGCGCGCCGGCGCAGAACTGCTCGCCATAGGCGGTATCGCCCAGGCCGATCACCGCCACGGGCCGGCCGCGCCAGTCGGGCTGCCAGGCCTCGATCTCGTCGAGCAGCCCCTGCAGGTTGTCCGGCACCTCGCCCATGCCGGTGGTCGAGGTCACCACCAGCAGCGCCTGCGGGTCCAGGGCCAGCAGCTCCTCGAGGGCGACGCGCGGCAGGTGGCGGGCTTCGATGCCGGCGTCCTGCAGGAACTGCTCGGCATGGCGGGCGACCTCCTCGGCGGTGCCGAAGGCGGAACCGGAAACGATGGCGAGCTGGAGCATGGCGGCCCTCCCGGGCGTTCTGACAAGGCCGGGCATTATGCCCGATCGCCGCATGGCGGCGCCCGTACCGGCATCGCAAGCGGACGGCGCCGGCCTGGGGGCCTGAGGCGAGCAAAATCTTCCACGCAGTTATACAACAAGCAATCACGCGTACAACATCACATCACCCCACGAGGAGGGCAGAGCCCGAGAAACTGCGGTTCAGGAGGCTTTCCGCCGCCTCCGCGCGGTCACGACCCTAGCCCACACATCTCGCAGGGTTGTACAGAGCGAGTCGCTGGTATAACTTTGTGCCTGGTTCAGCCGGTACTCCGTCCCGCACTTGTCAGGTACCCGGCGGCTGTGCCGCTGAACCACCCTTTTGCGCGAGGCATGCATGAGCCAGTCACCCGCCCCCATCCTGATCACCGGCGCCAGCCAGCGAGTCGGGCTGCACTGCGCCCTGCGCCTGCTCGACGATGGCCAGCCGCTGATCGTCAGCTACCGCAGCGAGCGGCCGGCGCTGGACGATCTGCGCCGGCGCGGGGCGCTGACCCTGCCGGCCGACTTCTCCAGCGAGCCCGGCATCCTCGCCTTCATCGAGCTGCTGCAGCGGCACACCGACCGCCTGCGCGCCATCGTGCACAACGCCTCGGACTGGCTGCGCGAGGAGCCGGGCCACGAGGCCGAGGCCTTCGCGCGCATGGTCAGCGTGCACATGCTGGCGCCCTACCTGATCAACCTGCGCTGCCGCGCCCTGCTCGAACGCAGCGAGACGGCCGACATCGTGCACATCACCGACGACGTCGCCCGCCGCGGCAGCGCCAACCGGGTCGCCTACTGCGCCAGCAAGGCCGGCCTGGAGAACCTGACCCTGTCGTTCGCCGCGCAGTTCGCCCCGCGGATCAAGGTCAACGCCATCGCCCCGGCGCTGGTGATGTTCAACGACCACGACGACGCGAGCTACCGCGAGAAAACCCTGGCCAAGTCGGCCCTCGGCATCGAGCCGGGGCCGGAGGTCATCTACCAGAGCCTGCGCTATCTTCTGGACAACCCCTACGTCACCGGCACCAGCCTGTGCGTCAACGGCGGCCGCCACCTGAAATGAGCCCGGGCCGCCACGAGGAATCGAACATGAGCGATCAACTGTCGCAACTCACCCAGCACTACCATGAGATTCTCGTCGGCCTCGGCGAGAACCCCGAGCGCGAAGGCCTGCGCGACACGCCCAAGCGCGCCGCCAAGGCCATGCAGTACCTGTGCCGCGGCTACGAGCAGTCGCTGGAGGAGATCGTCAACGGCGCGCTGTTCGCCTCCGACAACGACGAGATGGTGATCGTCCGCGACATCGAGCTGTACTCGCTGTGCGAACACCACCTGCTGCCGTTCATCGGCAAGGCCCACGTCGCCTACATCCCCACCGGCAAGGTGCTCGGCCTGTCCAAGGTGGCGCGCATCGTCGACATGTTCGCCCGCCGCCTGCAGATCCAGGAAAACCTCACCCGGCAGATCGCCGAGGCGGTCCAGCAGGTGACCAACGCCGCCGGCGTGGCCGTGGTGATCGAGGCCCAGCACATGTGCATGATGATGCGCGGCGTGGAGAAGCAGAACTCGGTGATGTCCTCCTCGGTGATGCTCGGCGCCTTCCGCCAGTCGACCAACACCCGCCAGGAATTCCTCCAGCTGATCGGACGGAGCAAGTAGATGCCTCGACTGGAACCCGGCATGGCGCGCATCCGCGTCAAGGACCTGCGCCTGCGCACCTTCATCGGCATCAAGGAGGAGGAGATCCTCAACAAGCAGGACGTGCTGATCAACCTGACCATCCTCTACCCGGCCCGCGACGCCGTGCAGGGCAACGACATCGACCAGGCGCTGAACTACCGCACCATCACCAAGGCGATCATCCGCCACGTCGAGGAGAACCGCTTCGCCCTGCTCGAGCGGCTGACCCAGGAGATCCTCGACCTGGTCATGGCTCACCCGGCGGTGCGCTACGCCGAGGTCGAGGTGGACAAGCCGCATGCCCTGCGCTTCGCCGAGTCGGTGTCGATCACCCTCGCCGGCCATCGCTGAACGCCCGCGGCCGCCCGGCATTGTCCGCCGCGGCCACGGCTCTTATGATCGACCTCCCCCACCGACCGCGCGAGAAGCCGCCATGACCGAACAACAGCGCCTCGAACTGGAAGCCGCCGCCTTCCGCCGCCTGCTCAAGCACCTGGGCGAGCGCAGCGACGTGCAGAACATCGAGCTGATGAACCTGGCCGGCTTCTGCCGCAACTGCCTGGGCAAGTGGTACAAGGCCGCCGCCGACGAGCGCGGCATCGAGCTGTCCGCCGAGGACGCGCGCGACGCCATCTACGGCATGCCCTACGCCGAGTGGAAGGCCCGGTACCAGCAAGAGGCCACGCCGCAGCAGCTGGCCGCCTTCGAACAAGCGAGCAAGAAATGACCGCACTGAACGACTTCCGCGCCGCCCTGTGCCGCGACGACCATCCCTTCGCCGACACCCTGGCGTTCATCGCCGCGCACTACGACTACCAGCCGCAGGCCTTCGTCAACGGCAGCACCGCAAGCGCCGCCGGGCAGAACGAGGGCTCCTGCAAGCTGCTCGGCCTCGCCCTGCTCGAGGACCTGAGCGACGAGGAGACCCTGCTGGCCTTCGGCGAGCACTACCGCAGCGTGCTGGCCACCCCCGCGGGCAGCGACCACGCCAACATCCGCGCCCTGCAGGCCAGTGGCCTGGCCGGCGTGCGCTTCGCCGAGCTGCCGCTCAAGCGCAAGGCCTGATCAGGGCCGGTGCGCATAGCGCACCCTACGCTGCCCAGCGCCGTAGGGTGCGCCGCGCACACCGCAGCCTGCCTCGCAATGCGCACCTGTCGCTAGGTACCCTCCCCCGCGTGCTAAGGTTGGCGCCGTGTTCCCCACGGAGTGCCCCATGCCTATCCAGACCCTCTCCGGCCCCGGCTACCTCGCCGCCGGCCTGCGCCTGATCCTCAGCCCCGGCCTGCGCCGCTTCGTCCTGCTGCCGCTGACCGTCAACCTGCTGCTGTTCGTCGCCCTGATCGTGCTGGCGGTGCAGCAGTTCGGCTTCTGGGTCGAGGCGCTGATGCCGACCCTGCCGCAGTGGCTGGCCTTCCTCGAATACCTGTTGTGGCCGCTGTTCGTGGCGCTGGTGCTGCTGATCCTGTTCTTCGGCTTCACCCTGCTGGCCAACCTGATCGCCGCACCGTTCAACGGCTTCCTCGCCGAGAAGGTCGAGGCGGTGGTGCGCGGCCGCGACGTCGCGCCGCCGTTCAGCTGGGGCGAGCTGCTGGCGATGATCCCGCGCACCCTCGGCCGCGAGCTGCGCAAGCTGGCCTACCTGCTGCCGCGGGCGCTGGCGCTGCTGGTGCTGTCGCTGATTCCGGGGCTGAACCTGCTCGCCGCGCCGCTGTGGCTGCTGTTCGGCGTGTGGATGATGGCGGTGCAGTACATCGACTACCCAGCGGACAACCACAAGATGGGCTGGGACGACATGCTCGCCTGGCTGCGCGCCAAGCGCTGGCAGAGCCTGGGCTTCGGTGCCGCCACCTACGCGGCGCTGCTGGTGCCGGGGCTGAACATCCTGCTGATGCCGGCGGCGGTGGCCGGGGCGACGGTGTTCTGGGTGCGCGAGGACGGCGCCTCACGACTGGTCGTCGCCAGCCGCTGAGACGATGGGGATGCCGCGCCCTGCGGGGCGCCGTATCACGGGCGGGGCGTCAGGCCGCCACGCCGGCCAGCGCCTTCTCGATCGCCTGGATCACCTGCGGATCCTCGGGGGCGATGCGCGGCGAGAAGCGCTCCAGCACGCGGCCGTCCGGGCCGACCAGGAATTTCTCGAAGTTCCAGGTGATGTCGCCGGGGAACTCCGCGCCCTCGCCGGCCAGCAGCAGGTACAGCGGATGACGGCCGGGACCGTTGACCTCGATCCTGGCGCTCATCGGGAAGCTGACGCCGTAGTTCAGCGTGCAGAACTCGCGGATCTGCGCCTCGCTGCCCGGCTCCTGGCCGGCGAACTGGTTGCACGGCAGGCCGAGCACGCTGAAGCCGCGCTCGCGGTATTGCTGGTGGAGATGCTCCAGGCCGGCGTACTGCGGGGTCAGACCACACTTCGAGGCGACGTTGACCACCAGCACCACCTTGCCCTTGAGCGGGGCCAGCGGCAGGTCGCCGCCGTCCAGGGCCTTGAGGGTCAGATCGTGGAAAAGGCTCATCACATAGCTCCATGCCAATCATCGGGCCATCAAAAAGGCGCTATCGCGAGCCGCAACAGCGCCTTCCTGGATTCAGCTTAGCAGCAGATCGGCTGCCGCCTGCCGAGCGGTTCTCAGTGGTGATGACCGCCTTCGCCGTGAATGTGACCGTGGGCGATTTCCTCGGGCTGGGCGTCGCGCACCTCGACCACCTTGACCTTGAAGTTCAGGCGCTGGCCGGCCAGCGGGTGGTTGCCGTCGACGGTGACATCGTCGCCTTCGATGTCGCGGATGGTGACGATCTGCATGCCGCCGTTCGGCGCGGAGGCGTGGAACTGCATGCCGACTTCCAGCTCGTCGACGCCTTCGAACATGGCGCGGTTGAGCACGGCCACCAGCTCGACGCTGTAGTCGCCGTAGGCTTCTTCCGGCTCGATGGTCACTTCCAGCTCGTCGCCGGCCTGCTTGCCCTCGAGGGCCTTCTCCAGACCGACGATGATGTTGCCGGCGCCATGCAGGTAGACCAGCGGCGCGCCGCCGACGGAACTGTCGATGACTTCACCGCCTTCGTTGGTCAGGGTGTAGTCGATGGATACCGCCTTGTTGGCCGCGATCTGCATGGTTGGAAACCTTTGCGAATGGAGTATGAACGCTGATTTTACGTCGCCCGGGGGCTGAAAGCGACCCGCCGCTGGACAGATGGCCAGCCTCGGCATGGATGGCTCCGATTGTCCGGCAATGGCCGCCAACGCCAGCGATCCTGCGCCAGAGCCCGGCACTGGGCTATCATCCAGCGCCCCGCCATCCCTGGAAGCCCGCCATGCTCCGACTCCTGCCCGCGCCGCTGCGCGGCCTCCTCTCCGGCCTGCTGCTGGTGCTCAACACCCTGCTGTGGTGCTGGCCGCTGCTGGCCCTGGCGCTGCTCAAGCTGCTGCCGCTGCCCGCCAGCCGGGCATGGAGCCGGCGCCTGATGGGGCACGTCGCCGAGTGCTGGGCCGACGGCAACCGGGCCTGGATGGAGCTGCTCGGCGACATCCGCTGGCAGGTCGAGGGCCTCGAGGACGTGCGGGTGCGCGGCTCCTGCCTGGTGATCTGCAACCACCAGAGCTGGGTGGACATCTTCGTCCTGCAGCGCCATCTCAACCGCCGCCTGCCGCTGCTGCGCTTCTTCCTCAAGCAGGAGCTGATCTGGATTCCGCTGTTCGGCCTGTGCTGCTGGGCGCTGGACTTCCCGTTCATGAAGCGCCACTCCAGGGCCTACCTGGAGCGCCACCCCGAGCAGCGCGGCGCCGACCTGGCGACCACGCGCCAGGCCTGCGCGCGCCTGCGCGGCATTCCGGTGGCGCTGTTCAACTTTCTCGAAGGCACGCGCTTCACCGAGGCCAAGCACGAGCAGCAGCAGTCGCCCTACCGCCACCTGCTCAGGCCGCGCGCCGGCGGCATCGCCCTGGCCATCGACGCCATGGGCGAGCAGCTCGGGGCACTGGTCGACGTGACCATCCACTACCCGGACGGCCGGCCGCGCTTTCGCGACCTGCTGTGCGGACGCCTGCAGCGGGTGGTGGTGCATTTCGCGGAGCGTGAGATTCCCGCGCAGTTCCTCGGCCGCAGCTACGCCGAGGACGAGACCTACCGCCTGCAGTTCCAGCAGTGGGTCAACGGGCTGTGGAGCGACAAGGATGCCCGTCTGGAGCGCCTGCAGCAGCAGTGGCCACCGCGCGGGCCGGGGCACGCGCGCGGCCGGGCCAGGGTCAGCGGCTGACCTGGGCCCAGGAGGCGTCCACCGCGCTCTTCTGCTTGGCGCTCAGCGCCTCCAGGTAGTAGAAGCTGCGGCGCTGGTCGCCGGTGACCACCAGCTCCAGGCGCTCGCCGGCCAGCTTGGTCATCGCCGGTGCGTCGATGCGGGTCACCGGGTAGAACAGGGTGTCGCGGGCGTTGAGGGTGTTGGCCTCGGCACTGGCCAGGTAGTCGATGAAGCGATGTGCCGCGGCGACGTTGCCGGCGTTGCGCGGAATCGCCATGGTATCGATGAACATCAGCGCACCCTCGCGCGGCATGACGAAGCGCAGCGGCGCGCCGGCGTCGGCCGCCTTGAGCACGTGGCCGCTCCAGGCCATGGCCATGCACAGCTTGCCGCTGGCCAGTTGCTCGACGTAGGAGTTGTTGCCGAAGCTGGCGGCCTTGCCGCGCAGCGCCGCCAGCTCCGCACCGGCCTGCTGGATCTGCCGCGGACCGCTGCGGCCCAGGGCGCGGCCCTTGTAGTTGAGCAGCAGCGACAGGGTTTCCTCGCGCGCATCGAGCATGCCGATGCCGCACTGCTTCAGGCGATCGCTGTTCTGCGCATCGAACAGCAGGCCCCAGGTGTCCTCGGGCATGGCACCCAGGGTGTCGACCACCTTGGAGACGTTCAGCGCCAGGCCGACGGTGCCCCACAGGTAGGGCACGGCGTGGCGGGACTTGCCGTCGAAGCCGCTGAGCATGGCCAGCAGGTCGGGATCGACCTCCTTCAGGTTGGGCAGCCTGGCCGGATCCAGCGGCTGCAGGCGCTGCGCGTCGATCAGCGCCGGCAGGTGGAAATGCGCCGGGAACACCACGTCGTAGCTCTGGCCGCCATCGTTCAGCACGTCCTCGGCCGAAGCGGCGGTGGAGTACTCCACCTTGATCCCGCTCTGCTTCTCGAACGCCTCGATCACGCTGGGGGCCAGGCGTCCTTCCCAGCCATGCACCCTGAGCACCTCCTGTGCATGCACCAGACCCGCCCCCAGGCCGAGGCTCACGGTCAACAGCATCCGCTTCAACATCCCCACACTCCTTATAGTTATGAGCGGACCGCGCCCCCATGACAGCGGCTCCGCGTCGGGGGGATTTAAACGGGCCATACGACCTTTGTCGCGAGGCTCTACGCCAAAGGTGACCCGCATCACACTTCAGGAGAGGAACTGGCTCAGCGCAGCGCGCAGCTTGCCCGGCTTGACCGGCTTGTTGAGCAGCGGGATGCCCTGCTCGTGCAACTGGCGGCGGCACTGTTCGCTGCGCTCGGCGGTGATCATCACCGCCGGCAACAGCCGCGCCGTCTCCTCGCGCAGACTGGCGATCAGTTCGCAGCCGTTGGCACCCTGATCGAGGTGGTAGTCCACCAGCAGCAGCTCGGCATCCCAGCCCTGCAGCTGCGCGCGCGCCTCCGCCAGGCCGCCGGCCAGGCGCACCTCGCAGCCCCACTGGGCGAGCAGCGCCTGCATGCTCTGCTGGATGTCCGGCTCGTTGTCGACCACCAGCACGCGGCGCCCCGGCAGCGGATCGCCGAGGCTCTCCTGCGGGCGCGCCAGCGGTGCCGGCGCCACGTAGTCGGCCAGCGGCACCTCGATGCTGAACAGCGAGCCGCGCCCCGGCTGCGAGCGCACGGCGATGCGGTAGTCGAGCATGCGTGCGATGCGCTCGACGATGGCCAGACCCAGGCCGACGCCCTTGCGCTCGGCGGCGCGGCCAGCATCGAGCTGGTTGAACTCGAGGAAGATCTCCTCGAGCTTGTCGGCCGGGATGCCGCGGCCGGTGTCGGCGACCTGGATCAGCAGGTGCGCGCCGCGCCGGCGGCAGCCGAGCAGCACGCGACCCTGGCCGGTGTAGCGGCAGGCGTTGCTGAGGAAGTTGCGCAGGATGCGGGTGAGCAGGCGGAAGTCGGTGCGCACCGCCAGCCGCGGGATGCGCACGCGCAGGCCCAGGCCGGCGGCCTCCGCCACCGGCTGGAATTCCGAGGCCAGCGGCGCCAGCAGCTCGTCGAGACGGTACACGGCGAGGTCCGGACGGATCGCCCGGCTGTCCAGACGGGCGATGTCGAGCAGGTCGGCGAGCAGGTCCTCGGCGCCCTCCAGAGCCTGGTGGGTGCGCTCCACCAGGTTGGCCTCGCTGTCCGGCAGGCGCCGCTCGCGCAGGGTGGCGATCAGCAGGCGCGCGGCGTTGAGCGGCTGCAGCAGGTCGTGGCTGGCCGCCGCCAGGTACTTGTCCTTGCTCTGGTTGGCCGCCTCGGCGGCGTCGCGCGCCTCGCGCAGCTCGCACTGGATGCGCTCGCGCTCGCGGATCTCCTGCTGCAGGTGGCGGTTGGCCTCGAGCAGCTCGGCGGTGCGCGCGGCGACGCGCTGCTCCAGCTCGACGTTGAGCTGCTGCTGGCGCAGCTGGGCCTGCTTGCGCTCGGTGATGTCGGCGACGAAGCCCTCGACCAGCCCTTCCGCATCGGGCTTGAGCAGCAGGTTCATCAGCACGTCGATATGGCTGCCGTCGCGCCGGCGCAAGCGGGTTTCGTAGCCGAACAGGCCCTTGCCCTCGCGTAGTACCGCGCCGATGCGCGCCAGCTCGGCGGCGCCGCCGACGAACAGCTGCTCGGCCAGGTCGCGCTGCGACCACAGCACCTGCTGCGGATCGTCGTAGCCGAGCATGTGCGCCAGCGCCGGGTTGGCGGCGCGGATGCCGTCGTGCAGGCTGGCCTGGAAGATGCCGTGCACGGCGTGCTCGAACAGCCACTTGTAGCGGTTGCGCTCGCGCTCCAGCTCGTCGAGGCGCGCCGACAGCTCCGGGTAGTAGCTCTTGCGCGCCGAGTGGCTGCCGAGGCCGAGCAGGTCGGCGACGTTGGGCCGCGCGTCAGAGGGCTTCGCCATACACCACCTCGACGTCGCGCTGGGTCGACTGCCTGGGGTTGGTCAGGATGCACGGGTCGCGCATGGCGTGGCGCGACAGGAAGGGGATGTCCGAGCTGCCGACGCCGTGGCGGCGCAGGGTCTCCTCGAAACCGACCGCCTGCTTGAAGGCGATCAGGTGCTCGACCAGCCGCGCGCGCACCTGCGGTGGGGTCAGCCCGCGGCAGTCGATGCCGAGGGTCTCGGCGACCAGGCGGAAGCGCTCAGGCGCGGCATCGAAGTTGAACGCCACCACGTGCTCGACCAGCGCCGCGTTGCACAGGCCGTGCGGCAGGTCGAGGAAACCGCCGAGGCTGTGGCTCATGGCGTGCACCGCGCCGAGGATGGCATTGGAGAAGGCCAGGCCGGCCTGCATGCTGCCGAGCATGATCTTCTCGCGCAGGGCGATATCGTTGGGATCGGCGATCATCGCCACCAGGTTGCCGCCGATCAGCCGCATGGCCTCCAGCGCGTGGGGGTCGGTGAGCGGGCCGGCGCCGGTGGAGACGAACGCCTCGATGGCGTGCACCAGGGCGTCGATGCCGGTGCAGGCGGAGAGGAACGGATCCATGCTCAGCGTGGTTTCCGGGTCGATCAGCGACACGTCGGGCACCACCGCCTTGCTGACGATGGAGAACTTCATCCGCTCGACCTGGTTGGAGATGATCACGAACTGCGACACGTCGGCCGAGGTGCCGGCGGTGGTCGGGATCAGGATCAGCGGCGGGCTGGGCACACGGATGGTGTCGACGCCCTCGAACTCGAGGATGCTGCGCCCGTGCGCGGCGACGATGCCGATGGCCTTGGCGCAGTCCATCGGGCTGCCGCCGCCCACCGCGACTATCACGTCGCAGCCGCTGGCGCGGTACAGCTCGGCGCCGGCCATCACCTCCTCCACCCGCGGGTTGGGCGACACGCCGGTGAACAGCACGTGGGCGATGCCCTGCTGGTCGAGACTGGCCTGCACGTCGGTGACCCAGCCGGCCGCCAGCACGCCGGGGTCGGACACCACCAGCACCTTGCGGGCGCCGAAGGTCGCGGCGTAGTTGCCGACCGAATGGCGGGAACCGGCGCCGAAGATGATTTCCGGGCTGACGAACTTGCGGAGCGGCGAGAGGGACATGCAGGAACCTGACGGCATCGTTGTTGTTATGGAATGTTTCAAGGCGACAGCCTACTGCATTGCTCGGTCTTTGCAATCAACCGATGGCAATCCGCCCGCCGTGCGGTCGCCATCCGGCCTCAGCCGAGCAGGCGGCAATAGAACTGCCATTCGCGCTCGAGGGCATCGGCGAGATGGGCGGCCTGGCGGAAGCCGTGGCGCTCGTCCGGGTACAGGCGGTACTCGACCGCCACGCCGCCGGCCTGCAGCGCGGCGACCATCGCCTCGGTCTGCTGCGGCACCACCACGGCGTCCAGCCCGCCCTGGAAGAAGATCAGCGGCGCACGGATGTTCCCGGCATGGTTGAGCGGGGTGCGCGCCGCGTAGCGTTCGGCGTCGCGCACGGGATCGCCGATCAGCCAGTCCAGGTAGTCGCCCTCGAACTTGTGGGTGACGCGGCGCAGGGCCAGCGGGTCGCTGACCCCGTACAGGCTGGCGCCGCCGCGGAACACGTCGTGGAAGGCCAGCGCGCACAGCGCGGTGTAGCCGCCGGCGCTGGCGCCGCGGATGAAGGCGCGCGCCGGGTCGATCAGCCCCTGCGCGCCGAGGTGGCGCACCAGCGCCACGGCGTCCGCCACCTCGATATCGCCCCAGGCCCCCGCGAGGCGCAGCCGGCAGGCGCGGCCGAAGCCGCTGGAGCCGCGGTAGTTGAGGTCGGCGACGGCGAAGCCGCGCTGGGTCCAGAACTGGATGCGCGGGTCGAACACCGGATAGCAGGCCGAGGTCGGCCCGCCATGCAGGAACAGCACCAGCGGCGGCCGCTCGCCGGCCGGCACGCGGCAGGCGGCGTTGCGCGGCGCATGGAAGAACGCCTGGGCGCTCTCGCCGTCCCCCGTGGCGAAGCGGATCGCCTGCGGGCGCGACAGCTCGGCCTCGGCCAGCGGCTGCTCGCCGCCGGCGAGGATCTCGACCGCGCCCGAGTCGCGGGCGATGGCCAGCAGCGCCGGCAGCCGGTCCGGCGCGGCGGCGATGCAGTAGAAGTGCCGCGCGTCGGCGGCGAGCTGGCGGAAGCGGCTGAACTCCGCCGCCAGTCGGCGCTCGCGGCCGGCCGCGTCGCGCTCGACCAGCAGGCCCCAGCCCTCCTCCAGGCGCGCCAGCAGCCAGCCGCCGCCGGCCAGCGGCAGGTGGCTGACGGTGCCCAGCTGCCAGGGCGCCGGGGCGTGGTCGGCTTCCGCCATGGGCCGCGGTTCGCTCCAGCCTTCGCTTTCGGTGGAGATGTTGGTGCGCGCGGCGCACCCTACGGACGATGCCGCCTTGCCGTAGGGTGCGCCATGCGCACCACCTGTCCCGACAGGCTGCCAGCGCCCGCCATACTCGTGCCACGGCCGCCACCAGCCGTCGCGGTCGCTCAGGCAGGTCAGGCTGCCGTCGGCGGCGAAGCACGGCTGCTGCAGCGACTGATCGTCCGCGTCGCCGGCCAGCACCTCGCGCGCGCCGAGCGAGCCGTCGGCGTGCAGCGCCATCCGGCACAGGCGGGTCGCCGTCCATGGCAGCTCGGGGCGGTCCCACTCGATCCAGGCCAGCCAGCGGCCATCGGCGGACAGCCGCGGCGCGCAATAGAAGTCGGCGCCCTCGGCCAGCACGCGGCGCGCGCCGTCGTGCAGCGCCAGGCTGACCAGGCGGTGCACCACGGCGTCGCCCTCGCGGCGCTCCTCCACTGCCAGCACCGCCTGCCAGGCCGGTGCATGCTGCAGGTCGCCGTAGCGGCAGTCGGGATTGGCGGTCACCCCGTGCAGCTCGCCGGGGCTGCCGTCGGCACCGACGCTCAGCCACCAGAGCTGCTGGTCGGCCTCGCCGACCAGCGCCACGCCGGCGCCGGTCAGGCAGAAGGCGCCGCCACCGTACTCGTAGACCCGGCTGCGCACCGAGAAGCCCGGCGGGGTCAGCCGCCGCGCCCGCCCGGCGCGCCACAGCCACAGGCTGCAGGCCGCCTCCGCCGGGTCGAACTGCAGCCACAGCAGGCCGCCGAGGCCGGCGCGCAGCTCGGCGAAGTCGCGGCTGGCCGCGGCGGCCCGTTCGGCGCTCCAGGCGCTGGGCCAGGCGCCGCAGGGCAGCGGCTCGGCAGCCATCGCCGCGGGAGTCGGCTGCCCCCCGGCCGCCGGAGCGGCGACGGCGGCGTTCCCACGCGGGAGCGTGGGAACGATCAGCCCCCTGGCACGGCTCATCTGCCCGCCCTCAGCCCTTGCAGATGATCTGCGAGGCATGCACGTTGCGGTGGGTCAGTTGTTCCAGGCTCCAGGGCGCTTCCTCCGCCTCGCGGCGGGCGTCGAGGATCATGCCGTGGTGCGCCGACTTGCTGCACACCGGGTCGGCGTTGTCGGCGTCGCCGGTGAGCAGGAACGCCTGGCAGCGGCAGCCGCCGAAGTCGCGGTCCTTCTCGTCGCAGGAGCGGCACGGCTCGGGCATCCAGTCGTCGCCGCGGTAGCGGTTGAAGCCGAAGGAGTCGTACCAGATGTGCTTGAGGCTGTGCTCGGTGACCTTGGGGAACTGCACCGGCAGCATCCGCGCGCTGTGGCAGGGCAGCGCGGTGCCGTCCGGGGTGATGTCGAGGAACAGGCTGCCCCAGCCGTTCATGCACGCCTTGGGGCGCTCCTCGTAGTAGTCGGGGGTGACGAAGATCAGCTTGCACGGGTGGCCCTGCGCCGCCAGCCTGTCGCGCCACTCGTTGGTGATGCGCTCGGCGCGCTCCAGCTGGGCGCGGGTCGGCAACAGCCCGGCGCGGTTGAGCTCGGCCCAGCCGTAGAACTGGCAGGTGGCCAGCTCGACGAAGTCGGCCTCCAGCTCGATGCACAGCTCGATGATCCGCTCGATGTTGTCGATGTTGTGCCGGTGGGTGACGAAGTTGAGCACCATCGGGTAGCCGTGCTTCTTCACCGCGCGGGCCATCTCCAGCTTGTGGGCGAAGGCCTTCTGCGAGCCGGCCAGCAGGTTGTTCACCTCCTCGTCGGCGGCCTGGAAGCTGATCTGGATATGGTCGAGGCCGGCCTCGGCGAACTCGGCGATGCGCGCCTCGGTCAGGCCGATCCCCGAGGTGATCAGGTTGGTGTAGTAGCCCAGTTCGCGCGCGGCACGAATCAGCTCGGCGAGATCCTGGCGCACCAGCGGCTCGCCGCCGGAGAAGCCGAGCTGGGCGGCGCCCAGCTCTCTGGCCTGGCGGAACACCTCGATCCACTGCTCGGTGCTCAGCTCCTCCTTGTGCTGGGCGAAGTCCAGCGGGTTGGAGCAGTACGGGCACTGCAGCGGGCAGCGGTAGGTCAGCTCGGCCAGCAGCCACAGCGGCGGGCCGGGCACGTGCCCCGGCTTAGCGAAGCTCGATCCAGAACCGTTCACGGGCCACCTCCAGGAATGCCAGGATGTCCTCGTCGATGCCCGGCACCTCCGGGAAGCGCGCGCAGAGGTCATCGATGATGGCAGCGACGCTGCGCACGCCGTCGACCTCGGCGAGGATCGCCCCGGCGCTGTCGTTGAGCTTGATCATGCCCTCGGGATAGAGCAGCACGTGGCAGCCCTGCGCCGGCTCCCACTGGAAGCGGAAGCCGCGGCGCAGCGCCGGAATCTTGAGCTGGATGTCGTCGCTCATGGGCGAACCTCCGTAGGGTGCGCCATGCGCACCGGAAACAGCGGAGTGGTGATGGTGCGCACAGCGCGCCCTACGCGAAGCGCGTCGTCCGCTGGGGGCGCCGTGCGTACCAGGGGCTTGCGGCTCACAGCGCGATCCCCCGGTGCCAGACCCGCTCGGCGGTCACCGTGTGGTACGGCGGGCGCTCCAGCTCGTAGGCCATGCTCATGGCGTCGAGCATGCTCCACAGCACGTCGAGCTTGAACTGCAGGATCTCCAGCATGCGCTGCTGGGCCTGCCAGGTGGTGTAGTGCGCCAGGGTGATGCGCAGGCCGTGCTCGACGTCGCGGCGCGCTTCCTTGAGGCGCTTGCGGAAGTAGTCGTAGCCGGTCGGGTCGATCCACGGGTAGTGCGCCGGCCAGGCGTCCAGGCGCGACTGGTGGATGTGCGGGGCGAACAGCTCGGTCAGCGAGCTGCTGGCCGCTTCCTGCCAGGACGCGCGGCGGGCGAAGTTGACGTAGGCGTCCACCGCGAAGCGCACCCCGGGCAGCACCAGTTCCTGGGACAGCAGTTGCGCGCGATCCAGGCCGACCGCCTCGCCGAGGCGCAGCCAGGCCTCGATGCCGCCCTCCTCGCCCGGCGCGCCGTCGTGGTCGACGATGCGCTGGATCCACTCGCGGCGGGTGTCGCGGTCCGGGCAGTTGGCCATGATCGCCGCGTCCTTCACCGGGATGCACACCTGGTAGTAGAAGCGGTTGGCCACCCAGCCCTGGATCTGCTCGCGCGTGGCGCGGCCCTCGTACATGGCGACGTGGAACGGGTGGTGGATGTGGTAGTAGGCGCCCTTGGCGCGCAGCGCCTGCTCGAATTCGGCGGGGCTCATGGCAGTCTGGGTCATCACGGCTCCTCGGGTGGCCACGCCTGCTGGCGCGGCTCGTTGTTGTTCTTGGCGTGCGGTGCGCATGGCGCACCCTACTGGGCGGTACGGCTGGCGTAGGGTGCGCCATGCGCACCATCAGCCGTGGCTTACAACGCGATCTGCATGCCGTCCCAGGCGACCTCGACGCCGCGCGCCTTCAGCTCGGCGCGCTCGGGCGACTCCTCGTCGAGGATCGGGTTGGTGTTGTTGATGTGGATGAGCACCTTGCGCTGACGCGGCAGGCGCTCGAGCACCTCGAGCATGCCGCCGGCGCCGCTCTGCGGCAGGTGGCCCATCTCGCTGCCCAGCTTGGTGCCGCAGCCGGCGTGGATCATCTCGTCGTCACGCCACAGGGTGCCGTCGACCAGCAGGCAGTCGGCGCGGTCCATCCACTCCAGCAGCGCACCGTCCACCTGGCCGAGGCCGGGGGCGTAGAACAGCTTGCCGCCGGTGCGGGTGTCCTCGACCAAGAGGCCGAGGTTGTCGCCCGGATGCGGGTCGTTGCGGTGCGGCGAATAGGGCGGCGCCGCGCTGCGCAGCGGGATCGGCGTGAAGCGCAGCGCCGGGCAGGCCTCGACGGTGAAGCCGCGGTCCAGCTCGATGCGCCGCCAGCTCAGGCCGCCGTGCCAGTGGCTGAGCATGTTGAACAGCGGGAAACCGCTGGTCAGGTCCTGGTGGACCATCTCGCTGCACCACACCTCGTGCGGGCAGCCCTCGCGCAGGGTGAGCAGGCCGGTGGTGTGGTCGATCTGGCTGTCCAGCAGGATCAGCGCGCGGATCGCGGTGTCGCGCACCGCGCGCGCCGGCTGCAGGGCCGGGAAGGATTCGATCTGCGCGCGGATGTCGGGCGAGGCGTTGCAGACGATCCAGTTGACCCCGTCATCGGACAGGGCGATGGAAGACTGGGTGCGCGGCGTGGCGCTCAGGGTGCCTTCGCGCAGGCCGCGGCAGTTGCGGCAGTTGCAGTTCCACTGGGGAAAGCCGCCGCCGGCGGCGGAACCGAGAATGCGGATATGCATGGGGGAGTCCCCGGACGGGAAGCCCCGGACGGGCCGGGGCTGTGTGGATCAACGGTTGGCGAAGTACATGGTCACTTCGAAGCCAATACGCAGATCGGTGAAGGCGGGCTTGGTCCACATGGCGCAGTCCTCTTGTTGTCGAAACCGGTGAATTCCGGCAAGACAGTTATGCGCCCTTCTGCAGGCGCGCCAAATGGTACTTTGGAAGGAGTTTCGGCGATCCTTGGTAGTCCTGCCGGCGGACCGACCGGCGGGCATAAAAAAACGCGGCCGAAGCCGCGCTCGATGAAAGGTTGCCTGGAGCCATGGGAAACCCCTTGGCAACCGCGCCCGGGGAGCGCATCGACAAGCAACACAGCAAGGGATGGCGCGTCGGGGCAACGCGCCCGTGGAGAACCCCGCAGACCGGAGGGCGGGGCTGCCGTCCCGCCCTCCGGCAGTGCTCAGAAGAAGCCCAGCGGCTTGATGTCGTAGCTGACCAGCAGGTTCTTGGTCTGCTGGTAGTGGTCGAGCATCATCTTGTGGGTCTCACGGCCCACGCCGGACTTCTTGTAGCCACCGAAGGCGGCGTGCGCCGGGTACAGGTGGTAGCAGTTGGTCCACACGCGGCCGGCCTTGATGCCGCGGCCCATGCGGTAGGCGCGGTTGATGTCGCGGGTCCACACGCCGGCGCCCAGGCCGAACTCGGTGTCGTTGGCGATCGCCAGCGCCTCGGCCTCGTCCTTGAAGGTGGTCACGCCGACCACCGGGCCGAAGATCTCCTCCTGGAACACGCGCATGTCGTTGGTGCCCTTGATCAGGGTCGGCTGCACGTAGTAGCCGCTGGCCAGGCTGCCTTCGAGCTTCTCGGCGGCGCCGCCGGTGAGGATCTCGGCACCTTCCTCGCGGGCGATGTCCATGTAGGAGAGGATCTTCTCGAACTGCTGGTTGGACGCCTGGGCGCCGACCATGGTCTCGGTGTCCAGCGGGTTGCCGCGCTTGATCTGCTTGACCTTCTTCATGACCTCGGCCATGAACTCGTCGTAGATCGACTCTTGGATCAGCGCGCGCGACGGGCAGGTGCACACCTCGCCCTGGTTGAAGAACGCCAGCACCAGGCCCTCGGCGGCCTTCTCGATGAACTCCGGCTCGGCGCGCATGATGTCTTCGAAGAAGATGTTCGGCGACTTGCCGCCCAGCTCGACGGTGCTGGGGATGATGTTCTCGGCGGCGCACTTGAGGATGTGCGAGCCAACCGGGGTGGAGCCGGTGAAGGCGATCTTGGCGATGCGCTTGCTGGTGGCCAGCGCCTCGCCGGCCTCGCGGCCGAAGCCCTGGACGATGTTCAGCACGCCCGGCGGCAGCAGGTCGGCGATGATCTCGGCCAGCACCATGATCGACAGCGGGGTCTGCTCGGCCGGTTTCAGCACGATGCAGTTGCCGGCGGCCAGCGCCGGGGCCAGCTTCCAGGCCGCCATCAGCAGCGGGAAGTTCCACGGGATGATCTGGCCGACCACGCCCAGCGGCTCGTGGAAGTGGTAGGCGGCGGTGGTGTCGTTGATCTCGGCGGCGGCGCCTTCCTGGGCGCGGATGCAGCCGGCGAAGTAGCGGAAGTGGTCGGCGGACAGCGGTACGTCGGCGTTGAGGGTCTCGCGCACGGCCTTGCCGTTGTCCCAGGTCTCGGCGACGGCGAGCACTTCCAGGTTCTGCTCGATGCGGTCGGCGATCTTCAGCAGGATGTTGGCGCGGTCCTGCACCGAGGTGCGGCCCCAGGCGTCGGCGGCGGCGTGGGCGGCGTCCAGCGCCAGCTCGATGTCTTCGGCGGTGGAGCGCGGGAATTCGGCGATGGCCTCGCCGGTGACCGGCGTGGTGTTGGTGAAGTACTGGCCCTTCACCGGAGCCACGAACTCACCATTGATGAAGTTGCCGTAACGCGGCTTGAAGGAAACGACGGCGCCAGCGGTACCCGGTTGTGCGTAGATCATGCTCATGGCCTCTCTTTTATTGTTGCGGTCCGATCTGGTTCTGCGCGGACTGTGCGTTGATGGTGGCAGTCCGCACGCGGCGCAGGTATGCGCCGATGGAAGGCAGAAGCTCGTTATTTGGTAGTAACGGCCGCAAGAAAGGTTGCATGCGCGCCGGCAAAGCGCAAGGTGCCGCGCAGACGCCTTGCGCCGCCCGTCACGCCGCGGCGTGCTGGCGCTGGCGCGCCGGCTCGGGCGCCGCTGCGGCCTCCGGCCGGTAGCCCAGGCGCAGCCCGCCCCAGTGGCGGCCGTGGACGAGGATCGGCACCGACAGGTCGTGCATCAGCTCGCCGGTGTCGCGGGTGTAGGTCTGCATCAGCAGCGGCTGCTGGTGGCTGCCGCAGCGGATGCCGGTACGGTCGGTGAAGATGCGCTTGCTGCGGCTGTGCGCCATGTCCGCCTGCAGGTCGCCGGTGAGCGGCTGGCTGAACGCCAGGTTGTGGGTCGGCACGTAGCCGTCCGGCGTGCAGGCGATGGCGAACACCACGCCCTCGTGGCGCCCCAGCAGCGGCTCCTGGATGGCCGGCAGCACCTCGTCGGTGAAACGGTCGAAGCGGCTGGCGAACTTCTGCGGATGGGTGCCGGGCACCGGCCGGTAGTGGCGGTCGAACAGGTCGTCGAGGCTGATCCGTCCGGCCTTGATCGCCGCCTCGAACTGCCGGGTGATCGCCTGCGCGCCCTCGCGGGCCAGGTCGTAGACGCGCTGGTGGTAGTCGTCGAGGGCCACCGCGGCGAGCTGCTCGCTGATGTGCTCGGTCAGCTCCTCCAGCTTCATCGCCTCGCCCTCCAGGCGGCGGGTCTGCTCGTCGCTGACCGCCAGGTCGCTGCGCATCTGGTCGACCGCGGCGAACAGGCTGCCGAGCTGGCGCCGGTTGTCGTCGGAGCCGACGGCGATCTCGCTGATCTGCCGTTCGACATCCACCGACAGCGCGGCGATGCTCTCCAGGTGCTGGCCGGCGCGCTCCACCTCGTTGACCCCGGTGACCAGCTCGGCGGACAGACTGCGGATCTGCTCGACCACCTCGCGGGTACGGCGCTGGATCTCGCCGATCATCTGTCCCACCTCGGCGGTCGCCGTCGCGGTACGCCCGGCCAGGCTGCGCACCTCGCCGGCCACCACGGCGAAGCCGCGGCCGTGCTCGCCGGCGCGCGCCGCCTCGATGGCCGCGTTGAGCGCCAGCAGGTTGGTCTGGCTGGCGATCTCCTCGATCACCCCGGTGACCCGCTGGATATCCGCGCTGCGCCGGTTCAGCTCCTCGATCAGCTCGCGGCTGGCGCCGGCCTGCTGGCGCAGCTGCTGCATGCGGCCGATGGTGTCGACCAGCACGCGGCGGCCGGCATCGCTGCTCTGCCGCGCCTCGATGGCGGCCTCCACCGCCTGCTTGCTGAGCGCCGAGGTCTGCGCCTCGGTGGCGATCATCACCTCGGCGCTGCCGACGATCTGCGCCGCGGCGGTGACCTGCGACTCGACCCGCTCGGCCAGCTGCTGCGCCGAGTAGGCGACGCCGGCGGCCGACAGGGCGTTGTGACTGATCGAGCGGGACAGGCCGCGGGCCAGTTGGTCGACATCGACACCGGCCGTGCTGCCCCCCCGCGAGCTTCGGCGCACGAGCAGCGCCACGGCGGGCAGCGCCGCCAGCAGCAGGGCCAGGCACAGCCAGAACGGCAGCCAGCCCTGCGCCTGGGCGAGCAGCAACAGGGCCGCCACGCCGCCCGGCAACAGGCGTTCGGCGAGCGTGCGGAAACGGATGGATGTCATGGGGGCTCCTCGCTGGAGGCGCCGGCGCCGGCAGGCAGGGCGGCCTGTGGCCATCCGCTACTGCCGCCGGGCTTGCCGGCCTTGTTCTTGTTGGAAGCACGGCAGACCGTCGGGGAACATGGCGGCGGTCGCCTTGCGCGGGACATCGCCTGTATATCGGCCGCCGCACCGCAAACTTGAGCGACCGGCAGACGCGACGAGGCCGGCAAGTCGCCGGCCTCGTGCACTGCTACAGCGGACGGATCAGCGCTTGGCGACCGCCGCCACTTCCTTGGGCAGCTTGAAGGTCCACACCATGCCGCCCTGGTTGAAGTCCTTGATGCGCTTGGCCACCTCGCCGCCCCACAGCGGCACGGCGCCGCCCCAGCCGGACAGCACGGAGACGTACTGCTCGCCGTCCATCTCCCAGGTGATCGGCGAGCCGATCACGCCCGAGCCGGTGTTGAACTCGTAGAGCTTCTTGCCGGTCTTGGCGTCGAAGGCCATCAGGAAGCCTTCCGGGTTGCCGGTGAACACCAGGTTGCCCTTGGTGGCCAGCACGCCGCCCCACAGCGGCGCGTAGTTCTTGTAGCGCCAGACTTCCTTGCCGGTCTTCGGGTCGATGGCGCGCAGCACGCCGATGTAGTCCTCGTTGAGCGGGTGGATGGTGAAGCCGGCGCCGAGGTAGGCCGCGCCCTTCTTGTAGGCGGTGCCCTCGTTCCAGATGTCCATGCTCCACTCGTTGGACGGCACGTAGAACAGCCCGGTGTCCTGGCTGTAGGCCATCGGCATCCAGTTCTTGCCGCCGAGGAAGGACGGCGCCACGGTGACGGTCTTGCCCTGCGCACCGGCGTCGCCCGGCGAGCCCGGACGGTTGGCGTCGTCGTAGATCGGCCGGCCGTTCTTGTCCAGGCCCTTGGCCCAGGTGATCTTGTCGACGAACGGGAAGCCGCGGATGAACTTGCCGTTGGTGCGGTCGAGCACGTAGAAGAAGCCGTTGCGGTCGGCGGTGGCCGCCGCCTTCACGGTCTTGCCGCCGTCCTGGTAGTTGAACGACACCAGCTCGTTGACGCCGTCGAAGTCCCAGCCGTCGTGCGGGGTGGTCTGGAAGTGCCACTTGATGGTGCCGTCGTCCGGGTTCAGCGCCAGGCGCGAGGACGAGTAGAGGTTGTCGCCGGGGCGCAGGTGCGAGTTCCACGGCGCCGGGTTGCCGGTGCCGAACAGCAGCTGGTTGGTTTCCGGGTCGTAGTAGCCGCCCAGCCACGGCGCCGCGCCGCCGGTCTTCCACAGGTCGCCCGGCCAGGACTTGCCGGCCTCGCCGCCGGTGATGCCGTTCTCGACCTTCTTGCCGTCCTTCCAGACGTAGCCCATGTGGCCTTCCACGGTCGGACGGGTCCACAGCAGCTCGCCGTTCTTCGGGTTGTAGGCCTCGATCTTGCCGACCACGCCGAACTCGCCACCGGACACGCCGGTGATCAGCTTGCCATTGACCACCAGCGGTGCGGCGGTGATCGAGTAGCCGGCCTTGTAGTCGGCCACGGTCTTCTTCCAGACCACCTTGCCGGTGTCCTTGTTGAGGGCGACCAGCTTGGCGTCGAGGGTGCCGAAGATCACCAGGTCGCCGTACAGGGCGACACCGCGGTTGATCACGTCGCAGCACGGCATGATGCCGTCGGGCAGGCGGGCGTCGTACTGCCAGAGTTCCTTGCCGGTGCGCGCGTCGACGGCGAACACCCGCGAGTAGGAGGCGGTCATGTACATCACGCCATCCTTGACCAGCGGCTGGGCCTGCTGGCCGCGCTGCTTCTCGCCACCGAAGGAGAACGCCCACACCGGACGCAGCTGGGTGACGTTGTCGGCGTTGAGGGTGTTCAGGGTGCTGTAGCGCTGGCCCTGCAGGCCGAGACCGTTGGTGACGACCTCGCCGGGGGTCTGCGCATCCTTGAGGATGTCGTCGTCGGTGACGGCCCAGGCGGACAGGCCGGACAGCGCCAGCGCAAGGCCCAGCGTGGTCCTGGCAAAGGAATGGGTGAGACCGGAGTGCTTCATTGCGGCTACCTCTGCGGGTTCATTGTTATGTGCCGGGAATTTTTCCCGGTCTGTAGCGAATTCTTCGCCGCAGGGGGTGGCGCAACAATTGATCGCGGGGAGCAAAGACATGCTTCCTTGGTAGCAATACCCGCCCGCAAGCCGCGCGCGGCGCGGGTTCGGAGCGGGCTCTCAGAGTGGCCAGACCCACAGCAGCATGGGCACCCCCACCGCCAGCACGACCAGCTCCAGCGCCAGTCCCAGGCGCCAGAAGTCGCCGAAGCGCAGCCCGCCGGGGCCGAGGATCAGGGTGTTGTTCTGGTGGCCGATGGGGGTGAGGAAGGCGCAGGAGGCGCCCACCGCGATGGCCATCAGGAAGGCGTCGGCGTTGACTCCGAGCTGCGCCGCGCTGCTCAGGGCGATCGGGCTCATCACCGCGGCGGTGGCGGCGTTGTTCATCAGGTCGGAGAGGAACATGGTCACCACCAGCAGCAGCACCAGCGCCAGCAGCGCCTCGCCACGCGCCAGGTGCTCGAGCAGGAAACGGGCGATGACGCCGGCCGCGCCGGTGGAGAACATGGCGTCGGCCACCGGCAGCATGGCGCCGAGCAGCACGATCACCGGCCAGTCGATCGCCGTGTACAGGGCGCGCGGCGGCACCAGATTGGTCAGCGCGAAGGCCAGCGCGCCGCCGGCTAAGGCCACCGCCGCCGGCAGCACGCCGAAGGCCGCCAGCGCCACCGCCGCCAGCATCAGCACCCCGGCGAGCAGCGCCTGGCCCGGCCTCGGCACGCGGATGTCGCGCGGCGCCAGCGGCAGGCAGCCGAACAGCCCGGCGAAGCCGGCCAGCGCCTCCTCGCCGCCCTGCAGCAGCAGCATGTCGCCGGCGCTCAGCGGCGTCGAGCGCAGGCGACGGATCACCCGCAGGCCCTGGCGCGAGATCGCCAGCAGGTTGATGCCGTAGCGGCTGCGCAGCTCCAGATCCCTGGCCGAGCGGCGGATCAGGCTGGAGCCCGGCATCACCACCAGCTCGCGGATCACCAGCTCCTCGCTGCCGGCCCGGCTCCTCGGCGCCGCATCCGCGACCTCCCCACCCGGCTCCGGCGCCTGCCCCGCGCCGGGTGCCTGGTCCGCCGCCGCGGCCGGCAGATCGCCACCATCCTCTGCGGGCAGCGGCTCCGGGGCCGGCGGCGGCACGTCCTCCACCAGCTTGGCGCCCAGGCTGGCCAGCGCCGGGGACAGCGACTCCGGCTCGACCTCGATGATCAGGATGTCGCCGGCCTGCAGGCGCCGGCGCGGTGCCGGCGAGGCGATGCGCACGTCGTGGCGGACCAGGCCGACGATCTGCGCGTCGCAGTCGTCGAGCAGTTGCTCGACCTCGCGCAGCATCTTGTCGGCCGCCTTGCCGCCCTCCTCGATGCGCACCTCGCTGAGATAGCTGTCGCTCTCGAAGTGCGCGGTGCCGGCCGGGCGCTGCGCCGGTACCCAGCGCCAGCCGAGCAGACCGACGAACAGCACGCCGAGCAGCGCCACCGCCAGCCCCACCGGGGTGAAGTCGAACATGGCGTAGCCGCCCAGGCCGCTGGAGGCACGGTAGCCGGAGACGATCAGGTTGGGGGGCGTGCCGATCAGGGTGGTCATGCCGCCGAGGATCGAGGCGAACGACAGCGGCATCAGCACCTGGCCCGGCGCCAGCTGGTGCTTCGCCGCCAGCTGCAGGGCGATCGGCATCAGCAGGGCCAGGGCGCCGACGTTGTTCATGAACCCCGACAGCAGCGCGGCCAGCCCCAGCAGCGCCAGCAGGCTGCTGGTCGGCCCGCCGCTGCCGGGCAGCAGGCGCTGCGCGAGGATGTCCACCGCACCGCTCTGCTGCAGGCCCTGGCCGAGCACCAGCACGCAGGCGACGGTGATCACCGCCGGATGGCCGAAGCCGGCGAAGGCCTCCTCGGCCGGCACCAGGCCGAGCAGCACGCAGGCCAGCAGCGCGGCCAGCGCCACCAGGTCGTGCCGCCAGCGGCCCCAGAGGAACAGCGCCAGGGTGACCAGCAGCACCGCGACTATCGCCATCTGGGAGCCCGTCATGCCCACCGCCTCGCCCGGTCCGACTGAGTTGAACCCTAGCCAGCGGCGGGCCGGGCGACAAGCCCGGTCCCGGAAACGCAACGCCCCGCACGCAGGCGGGGCGCAGGACCGGCGGCAGGGCGCGCCGGCGACCGGACGGAGCGGGCGGTCAGGCGTTCCTGGCGTGCCGGGCCGGGTCGAACGGCATCGGCCAGTTGAGCAGCTGGCTCGCCTTGGCCAGCTGGCTGCTGGCCGCCGGCAGTACATCGATGCCGTGCTCGCCGCGGATGATCTCCTGGATCAGATGATGCGCCTGGTCCACCAGTTCGGCGATGGCGATGCGCTCCTGGGCGCGCCACTCCAGCTCCATCTGCAGCATCCGGCCATCCGGGGCTTCGCGCTGCTCGCTATCGCAATGGCCACAGCACTCAGGCTGGCCGTCCGGGGTCCCACTGGTCTTGCAGTTCATCAAAATCCCTCTATGTCGTCGCTCGGTCTCGAGCTCACTCGCCCGTACAGTTTCCTCCGACGCCAGGGGCCTGCCCCGGCACTGTTTAACATTTATGAAATCGACCGCTGCCCCGGACATTGATCCAGAGCAATGCCAGGCGTTCCAGCCGGGAAGTGGGCCGGATGGCGCGCGGATCGGGCGGTTCCGGCGCCCCTACTGCCCCGCATCCACCCGCCGGAACACCTGCGCCTCGTACCTGGGGTAGAGGTGGCTGACCGTGCGGATCAGCTCGAAGCGGGTCAGGCTGATGGCGGCGAAACGCTCGGGGATCGGCGCCTGCATCGCCTCGTTCATGTCCAGGCCGGCGACCGCCGCCTCGCGCAGCAGACCGTCGAGCCAGCCGAGGTAGTCGCGCATCTGCACGAAGGGCTCGCGCCCCGTGGCGACCGGGCCGTGGCCGGGCACCAGCAGCTTGTAGGGCAGCTTCTCCAGCTCCGCCAGGTCGCCCAGCCAGACCTCCAGCCCCGGCGTCTGCGGGGTGGTCAGGGCGCGCTGGTAGAACACCAGGTCGGCGGCGAACAGCACGCCGGTGGTCTGGTCGAACACCGCCAGGTCGGCGCCGGTGTGGCCGCTGAAGGCCAGCAGCTGCAGGCGGTGGCCGCCGATCTCGCGCACGCCGGGCTCCAGCGTCTCGCCGGGCAGCAGCACCTCGGTGCCGCGCATCCAGTCGCCGAGCAGGCGGTACATGTTGTCGGCGAAGGCGCCACCCTGCTCGGCCAGCAGCTCGCGGGTCTTCGCCAGGCTGGCGATGGGCACATCGCTGAAGGCCTGGTTGCCGAACACGTGGTCGGGATGGTGGTGGGTGTTGATCACCAGGGCGATCGGCCGGTCGGTGACCCGGCCGATGGCGGCGCGCAGCGCCTCGCCGTAGCGCTTCGAGATGCCGGTGTCGATCAGCACCACCCCGGCCTCGGTGACGATGAACGCCACGTTGACGATGTTGCCGCCGTTGGCCATCTCGAAGTTGCCGGTGCTGCCTTCCAGCAGCCAGGTGTCCGCGGCGATCTGCCGGGGCTCGAGGTCGTAGGCCAGCTCGGCCGCCATCAGCGGCAGGCTGAGGAAGATCGCCACGAGCAAGGTAACCAAACGCATGCTGCCTCCTTTGCAATGTGATCGGTGCGCACGGCGCACCCTACCCACGCCGACGCGCATTCGCGCGCCCTGAACCGTGGGGTGCGCCACGCGCACCTGGCTGGACACTCAGAACGCCGCCTCGAACTCGTTGCCGTTGTTGTCGCGCAGCCACAGCTGCTGGTCGGCGTCCTGGCCGTCCAGCTGCAGGGTCAGGGTCGGGTTCTCGCTGACCGAGGGGTGCAGCTCCAGGCTGGCCAGCACCGCGCCGCCCGCGCCACGCAGCTCGGCGCGCTCGACGAAGAACTCGGGGATGCCGCCGGACAGGCCGTTGTCCATCGGGTGGGCGATGCGCAGGCGCAGGCGGCTGCCGTCGCCCTGCGGGAAGCGGGCGCCGAAGATCTCGCCGAGGTGTTCCTCCCAGCCGGCCTGGGCGCGCACCGCGCTGGGCGCGGTGCAGCCGCCGCCGGCGGCGTCGACGCGGGTCGAGCCGACGTGCCAGGTGCCGTCGCGGGTCAGCACCGCGGCGCGGATCGGCGTGGCCTGCTCGACGCGGATGTTGAGGGCGATGCGCGGCGCCACCGGCCCGCTGGGGAAGAAGGTGAAGATGTGCGGGATCGGGTTGAGCTCGGCCCAGGCGACGATGCGCACCACCTCGCTGCCCAGCGCCGAGGCGTCGATGCTGATCGGCACCTGGCGCGAATCCTCGGCGAACGGTGGCGCGCTGAGGCGCACCCGCTCGTCGAACTCGTAGGGCGCCTCGCCGAGGAAGCGCGTCTGGTGGAAGCTCCACATCGGCGACTGCAGCGGATCGGACTCCGCCGCCCACAGCGGATTGCTCAGCAACAGCCAGCCCAGCGCCAGCCCCATGCTCCGGATGGTCATTCCCTGCCTCCTTCCCGTGTAGGGTGCGCCATGCGCACCGATAGCGCTCCTGCGCCTGCAACCCGGGACGCGGAGCGTCCCGGCAGACGCTCCCACGCCGGAGCGTGGGAGCGATCAGGCGCGGGAGCGACGCTCACTCGCCGTGGGTCTGCGCCTGCACCTCGCCCTCGTACAGCTCGGGCACCTCGTAGCGCAGGCCGTAGCGCGCGTAGACCTTTGCCAGCTCGCCGGAGCCGATCAGCTCCACCAGGGCGCCCTCCAGGGCATAGGCCAGCTGGCGGTTGCTCTCGTGCACCGCCATGCCGATGTCCCACTGCTGGCGGCCCATCTCCGGATAGGCGTTGTCGGCGGCCTTGAGCTGCGAATCCCCGGCTTCGTGGAGCAGCCAGTCGATCTCGCCGCGCATGGCCATCACCGCATCCACCTTGCCCTCGCGCATGGCGGCGAAGGCCAGCGGCGGGCTCGGATAGTGGCGGGTGTTGCCGCTCATGCGCCCGCCGAACACCGAGCTCATGTAGAACGACGGCACGCTCTCCAGCTCGACGCCGATGGGGTGGTAGCCGAACACCGCGACGCTGGGCACTTCCTTGAGGCGGCGGGTGTCGTGGGCGACCTGCCAGCGCTCGCGCTGGTAGGGGCCGAACATCACCACCAGCTCGTTGACCAGCTCGCCCAGCTCGTTGCGCTTGAACGCGTAGTTGCGGTCGTAGGGCACCCGCAGCATGACGTCGGCGAGTTCGTCGGGGCGCAGGTAGTGGCCCTTCCAGACGAAGTTGCGCAGGTCGTCGTCGAGCTTCTCGCCTGGCGTGATCCACATCAGCTCCAGGCGCAGCTCCTGGCTGTCGGCGAGCTTCTGCGCCAGCTCGACGTCGACGCCGCGCGCCTGGCCGTCCTGCTGGTAGCTGTAGGGAGGGAAGTTCTCGTATACCGCCACCTTGAGCACTCCCGAGGCGACGATGTCGTCGAACGGCCGGACCTGCGCCTGCGCGCCCTGGGCGAGCAGCAGCAGGCTGGCGAACAGCAGGGCGAGCAGGCGCATGGCGGCTTACTCCGTGATGGCGACGCTTTCCAGGTAGCTGCGGATGGCCCACAGGGCTTCCTGGCTGAGGAAGTCGGCCATCTTCGGCATGTACACGCGACCGTCGCGCACCGCGCCGTTGATCACCCGCTCCTTGAACCACTCGTCGCCCTCGATGCCGGCATCCAGCATGCGCAGGTCGGGGGCGATGCCGCCGGAGATGGCATCCAGGCCGTGGCAGCGCGCGCAGTTCTGGGTATAGGCGGACTTGCCGATTTCCACGGCATGGGCATTGTTCTCGTAGGGCGCGCGATAGGGGTTCTCGTCACGCCACTCGCTACCCAGCTGCTCCAGGCCGGCGGTGTTGACGGCCTGCGGCGTCACGTCGCCATGGGCCAGGACCTGGGTGGCGGCGCCGAGGGCCAGGGTAGCCAGAAGGGCCGGCAGGAATTTCTTGTTGTTCATGGCGATACCTCGTTTCGATGCGGTGCAAGGCGGTGCATTCCAGGACGCGGAATGCGTTGATCGCATCTTAGGGAGACGACGGCCAGAGCCAGTATTCTGCTTTGGTGCCCGCGCCCTACTCCCTTGGTATGAGACCTTGGAAGCAGTACCTGGGGCCCTTCGGAGCAGACCCTTGGTAGCAGAACAAGTCGTTGTTTCAAAAGGGATTTTTTCCCGAAGACAGCGGGAAGTCTTCCCTATCCGGCACATCGTCCGGGGGCCACTATCGGGGTGAGCGGCTGCCCCGCGCAGCCTTCCACCACCGACCAGGGATACCGCCCCCATGACAACAAGAGAGATCCTGCCCTCCGCTCCGCGCCCGCTGAGCCGCACCATCCACTGCCTGGTGCTGGCCGCCGGCCTCGGCCTCGGCCTGCCGGCGCTGGCCAAGACGGTCAGCTGGGAAGACATCGCCAACGACCACGTCACCACCGCCGACGTGCTGCAGTACGGCATGGGCACCAGCGCCCAGCGCTACAGCCCGCTGGCGCAGATCAACACCGACAACGTGTTCAAGCTGACCCCGGCCTGGTCCTACTCCTTCGGCGACGAGAAGCAGCGCGGCCAGGAATCCCAGGCCATCGTCCACGACGGGGTGATCTACGTCACCGGCTCCTACTCGCGGGTGTTCGCCATCGACGCCAAGACCGGCAAGCGCCTGTGGACCTACAGCCACCGCCTGCCCGACGACATCCGCCCGTGCTGCGACGTGGTCAACCGCGGCGCCGCCATCTACGGCGACAAGATCTACTTCGGCACCCTCGATGCCGCCGTGGTCGCGCTGAACAAGGACACCGGCAAGGTGGTGTGGAAGAAGAAGTTCGGCGACCACGGCGCCGGCTACACCATGACCGGCGCGCCGACCATCGTGAAGGACCAGAAGACCGGCAAGGTGCTGCTGATCCACGGCAGCTCCGGCGACGAGTTCGGCGTGGTCGGCCAGCTGTTCGCCCGCGACCCGGACACCGGCGAGGAAGTGTGGATGCGCCCGTTCGTCGAGGGCCACATGGGCCGTCTGAACGGCAAGGAGAGCACCCCGACCGGCGACGTCAAGGCGCCGTCCTGGCCGGACGATCCCAAGTCGCCGACCGGCAAGAAGGAAGCCTGGAGCCACGGCGGCGGCGCGCCCTGGCAGAGCGCCAGCTTCGACCCGGCGACCAACACCATCATCATCGGCGCCGGCAACCCGGCGCCGTGGAACGGCTGGGCGCGCACCAGCGAGGGCGGCGATCCCAAGGACTACGACAGCCTGTACACCTCCGGCCAGGTCGGCGTCGACCCGAGCACCGGCGAGGTGAAGTGGTTCTACCAGCACACCCCCAACGACGCCTGGGACTTCTCCGGCAACAACGAGCTGGTGCTGTTCGACTACAAGGACAAGGACGGCAAGACCGTCAAGGCCACCGCCCACGCCGACCGCAACGGCTTCTTCTACGTGGTCGACCGCGCCAACGGCAAGCTGCAGAACGCCTTCCCGTTCGTCGACGGCATCACCTGGGCCAGCCACATCGACCTCAAGACCGGCCGCCCGGTGGAGAACGAAGGCCAGCGCCCGGCCAAGCCCGAGCCGGGCGAGAAGCACGGCAAGGCGGTGGAGGTGTCGCCGCCGTTCCTCGGCGGCAAGAACTGGAACCCGATGGCCTACAGCCAGGACACCGGGCTGTTCTACGTGCCGGCCAACCACTGGAAGGAGGACTACTGGACCGAGGAGGTCGCCTACAAGAAGGGCTCCGCCTACCTCGGCCAGGGCTTCCGCATCAAGCGCATGTACGACGACCACGTCGGCATCCTGCGCGCGATGAACCCGACCACCGGCAAGGTGGCCTGGGAGCACAAGGAGAAGCTGCCGCTGTGGGCCGGCGTGCTGGCCACCAAGGGCAACCTGGTGTTCACCGGCACCGGCGACGGCTTCCTGAAGGCCTTCGACGCCAAGACCGGCAAGGAGCTGTGGCAGTTCAACGTCGGCACCGGGATCATCTCGCCGCCGATCACCTGGGAGCAGGACGGCGAGCAGTACATCGGCGTGACCGCCGGCTACGGCGGCGCGGTGCCGCTGTGGGGCGGCGACATGGCCGAGCTGACCAAGCCGGTCGCCCAGGGCGGCTCGTTCTGGGTGTTCAAGCTGCCGAGCTGGGACGCCAAGACCGCCAAGCGCTGAGGAGCTGGCAGGAAAAACCGGGCGTCTCTCCGCCGCCCGGCTTCTGGCGGGGGCGCCCGGTGCGTCCCCGTCCTTTTTCCGCTCACCGCCCGTAGGGTGCGCCGTGCGCACCTCCCCTCTTCATGGTGCGCACGGCGCACCCTACAGGAATGCTGCCATGAGCCCACTTCTGCTTCTGCCGCTCGCCCTGCTGTCCCTCGCCAGCCATGCCCACGCCGACGACGAGGGCGCCACCGTGATCAACGGCTGCCGCCTGGAGGCGGAAAGCCGCTGCCCCGGCGCCGACCTGCGCGGCGCCGACCTGCGTCATCTGGACCTGCGCCGGATCGACCTGTCCGGCGCCGACCTGAGCGGCGCCGACCTGCGCCATGCCCGGCTCGACCTGGCCAACCTGGAGAAGGCCCGGCTGCACAAGGCCGACCTGACCCGCGCCAGCCTGCAGCAGGCCAACCTGCGCCTGGCCGACTTCTCCGGCGCACGGCTGGTGGCGATCAACGGCTGGGCAGCGCACGGCCAGGCCGCACGCTTCACCGGCGCCGACCTGACCGGCGCCAACCTGGAATTCGCCCGCCTGTCCGCGGCGCGCCTGCACGACGCCAACCTGACGGCCGCCAACCTGGAGATGGCCTGGCTGAGCAAGGCCGACTTCAAGGGCGCCACGCTGCGCGACGCCAACCTGCAGGAAGCCAAGATCAACGACGCCAACCTGGAGGCCGTCGACCTCGCCGGCGCCCGGCGCCACTACGCCACCTTCCAGGGCACCAACATGGAAGGCTGCAGGGAGTGCCCGCTGGATTGGGAACGCTGAGAGAGGTGTAGGGTCGGCAACTCTGATCGTGCCCACGCTCCTGCGTGGGCACGCCATCCGCAGACGCTCCGCGTCTGGTGCAGAGATGCCCGGAGTCCGGCTCCCACGCGGGAGCGTGGGAGCCATCGGTAGCGTGAAAGTCAGGCCCCCGCCTGCCCCACCCGCAGCAGGCCGGTGTCGATGGCCAGGTGCACCAGTTCGCCCTGGCTGGCGACCTGCAGCTTGTTCTTCAGCAGGGTCTGGTAGTTGGACACGGTCTTGGCGCTGATGCACAGCTTCTCGGCGATCTGCCGCAGGCCGACGCCGCGGGCGAGCATCACGAAGATCTCCAGCTCGCGCTGGGTCATGCCGCGCAGGCGCGGGTCCTGGTCCTCCTGGCCGGAGCAGGCCAGCGCGGTGGCCAGGCCGTGCTCGAGGTAGGTGTGCCCGGCCAGCACCTTGCGCACCGCCTCCAGCAGCACCTGCGGCGGCGCGCTCTTGGTCAGGTAGCCGCTGGCGCCGGCCTCCAGCGCCTTGCGCACCACCGGCAGCTCGTCGTGCATGCTGAAGAACAGCACGCGCAGCCCGGCGTGGCGCGCCAGCAGGCGCCGCGCGGTCTCCAGGCCGCTGATGCCGGGCAGGCCGACATCAAGGATCAAGAGGTCCGGGCAGCCCTGGGCCACCCGCTGCAGGGCTTCCTCGCCGCTGGCCGCCTCGCTCACGGAAACGTCCTCGAGCAGGGTCGCCAGCAGGCTGGCGTAGCCCTGGCGCACCACCGCATGGTCGTCGACTATCAGGATGTGCATGTCGTCCACTCCCGCCACGGAATATCCACGCACAGGCGCAGGCCGCGGGGCGCGGCGCCGTGCAGTTGCAGGGCGCCGCCGAGGCAGCGCGCCCTCTCGCGCATCGAGCGCAGACCGACGCCCTCGCGCAGTTCGGCCGGCAGGCCGCGGCCGTCGTCGCATACCTCCAGGCGCAGCAGCGCGCCGCGGCAGGTCAGGCCGACCCGCACCCCGCGCGCGCCGGCATGCCGGGCGACATTGGTCAGCGCCTCCTGCAGC
Organism: Pseudomonas sp. AN-1; assembly: GCF_034057115.1. Classification (NCBI taxonomy): domain Bacteria; kingdom Pseudomonadati; phylum Pseudomonadota; class Gammaproteobacteria; order Pseudomonadales; family Pseudomonadaceae; genus Pseudomonas; species Pseudomonas sp. AN-1. The sequence goes on from NZ_CP139195.1 coordinate 2,442,102, forward strand.
AGGCGATAGACGTGCGCGCGCGCCTCGTCGCGCAGCCGCGGCAGCGCCGCGTCCAGCTCCAGTTCGCAGGCGATGCCCTGCTGCGCCTGCCACTGCTCGACGTGCTGGCGCACCGCCTCGCCGAGACCGAGGCGCTCCAGCACCACCGGATAGAGGTCGCGCACCAGGCTGCGGAAGCTCTGCTGCATCTGCTCGCCGTTGTCCTGCAGGCGCCGGCTGATCGCCGCGACCTGCTGCGGCGACTCGCGGCAGGCGTCGAGCAGGTAGAGCTGGGCGCGCATGCCGGCGAGGATCTGGCCGAGGTCGTCGTGCAGCGCCTGGGCCAGGCGGGTGCGCTCGCGCTCCTGGGTCTCCAGCAGCGCGGCGGTCAGCGCCTGGTTGTCGGCGCCGGCCTGCTGCAGGGCCTGGGCCATGGCGTTGACCTGCCCGGCCAGCCGGCGCGCCTCGGGCTGGGCGTAGGCCGGCAGGCGGGTGTCCAGCGCACCGCCGGCGATCGCCTGCAGGGCGCGCAGGATGTCGGTGAGCAGCGTCAGCCCGCGGCGCACCAGCCAGGCGCTGGCGCCCAGGCACAGCAGCCAGGCGACCAGAAACAGCGCCAGCAGCTGCAGCAGCGACTCCCACACCTCGTCCAGCTCGTCGACGGGACTGACGCGGATGCTCAGGCTGCGGCCGTCGGCCAGCGCCACCCGGTACACCGGCAGGTCGGCGAAGCGCCCGGCAGCCCACAAGGCAAGGGGGTTGTCCGCCGTGTCGCTGCTGGCGCCGTCGCCCCAGTCCAGTTCGAGGTGGCGCAGGTTGGCGGTCAGGCTGGCGTCGAGCAGCGCCGGATCGTCCGCCGCGCGCAGGGCGAGAAAGCGCGCCACGCTGTCGGCGGCCTGCAGCTCGCGGCGGATGTCCAGCTCGGCCTGGCGCAGCAGCAGCGCCAGGCATACCAGCAGCACGGCGAGGAACAGGCCGCTGACCAGCAGGCTGGCGCGGCCGAGGGCGGAAAGCGGCGCGGTCATGATCGGACTCTCTGAGCTCGAAGAGCCTGTTCACGATCTTGCGAGCTAAGGCCAGGCAAGGCGAAATCGGGTGAGGACGCGGAGTTTACGAGTTGTAAATGAGCAGTCCGAACCCGATTTCAACGCAGCATGGCCGACGCGCAGCTGATCGTGGACTGGCTCTCAGCGCACCACGAACACGCCGAGCATGCCCTTGCCTTCCAGACCCTTGGCGTAGAAGCGGTACTTGCCCGGCTTGATCGGCACGAAGAAGATCTCCGCCTCGCCGGCGTCCTCGAACTCCAGCTCGTTGAGGGTGGTCGCCTTGACCTCGACGCCGCCGGCCTCGACCTTGCGCAGGTAGATGGCGCCGGCGAACTCCGGCGCCTGGAAGGCGTACTCCTTGCGCCCGCTGGCGATGATCTTCAGCTGGTAGGCCTTGCCGGTTTCCAGGCGGTACTCGGTCTGCGACAGGCTGTAGTCGCTGGCTTCCGAGCCCATCACCAGGTCGGGCAAGGCTTCGGTGCGGCGGGTCAGGTCGCCGGCGGCGTGGGCGCCATCGAAGCCGAGCATGGAGAGGATCAGCACGGCAGGCAGGGCCAGGGTTCTGAGCGGGGACATGGGCAAGGCTCCTGTACTTGTTGTTGTCGGAGTCCATGCTAAGAGCAGCATCCCGCCGCCGAATCAGTACCTTGGTACCGGTCCGGCGGTACTTTCTGCATATTTGCCTGCCCCCACTCCCTTCCTAAGCTGGCAGCAACCCCATCGGAGGCTGCCATGCGTACCCTGCTGCCCTGCCTGATCACCACCCTCGGCCTGCTCGCGGCCGGCCCGGCCAGCGCCGCGCTGGAAGTGCGCATCGGCTACCTCGGCTACACCCCGGAGCGCGGCCCGGTGCTGTCCAACGTCATCCCCGAGCCGACCGACGCCGGCCTGCGCGGCGCCGAGCTGGCCATCGAGGACAGCAACAGCACCGGGCGCTTCCTCAAGCACAGCTACCGGCTGGAAAGCGCCGAGGCCGCCAGCGGCGCAGCGCTGCTGGAGCAGGCGCGCGCCCTGCACGAGTCCGGCCTGCGCCTGTTCGTGGTCAACGCCCCGGCCGACAGCCTGCGCCAGCTCGCCGCGGCCATGCCGGACAGCCTGCTGCTCAACGCCGGCAGCGCCGACGACAGCCTGCGCCTCGAGCAGTGCGCGCCCAACGTGCTGCACACCCTGCCCAGCCGCGCCATGCTCGCCGACGCCCTCGGCCAGTTCCTCGCCGCGCGCAAGTGGCAGCGCGCCCTGCTGATCCCCGGCCCGACCGCCGACGATGCGGCCTACGCCGACGCCCTGCGCCGCGCCGCCAGGCGCTTCGGCGTGAAGATCGTCGCCGAGAAGCCGTGGACCTTCGACAACGACCAGCGCCGCAGCGCCCAGGCCGAGATGCCGCTGTTCACCCAGACCGCCGAGTACGACGTGGTGCTGGTCGCCGACGAACGCGGCGACTTCGGCGAGTACGTGCCCTACCACACCTGGTACCCGCGCCCGGTGGCCGGCACCCAGGGCCTGACCCCGACCGGCTGGCACAAGACCGTGGAAACCTACGGCGCAGCCCAGTTGCAGAAGCGCTTCGAGGAACACGCGAAACGCTGGATGAACGACCGCGACTTCGCCGCCTGGATCGCCGTGCGCAGCATCGCCACCGCGGCGAACAAGCTGAAGAGCAGCGATCCCGCGGCGATCCGCCAGCTGGCGCTGTCCGCCGAGCTGCCGCTGGACGGCTTCAAGGGCCGCAAGCTGAGCTTCCGCGACTGGAACGGCCAGTTGCGCCAGCCGATCCCGGTGGTGCAGCCGCGCGCGCTGGTCACCACCTCGCCGCAGGACGGCTTCCTGCACCCGGTCACCGACCTCGACAGCCTGGGCTACGACCGCCCGGAAAGCCGCTGCCGCCTCGCCGAGTCCTGAGCGGCCCCACGACAACAACAAGTATTCGGAGAACTGCCATGCGCCACCTGCTCCTCGCCGCCAGCGCCGCCGGCTTCCTGCTCGCCGGGCACGGCGCTCTCGCCGCCACTGCCTACGTCTCCAACGAGAAGGACAACAGCATCAGCGTGATCGATCTCGACAAGCTGGAGACGGTGGCGACCCTCGAGGTCGGCATGCGCCCGCGCGGCCTGACCCTGTCCAGCGACAACAAGCTGCTGTACATCTGCGCCAGCGACTCCGACCGCGTGCAGGTGATGGACCTGGCCAGCCGCAAGATCGTCAAGGAACTGCCCTCCGGCGCCGACCCCGAGCAGTTCGCCCTGCACCCCAACAACCAGTGGTTGTACATCTCCAACGAGGACGACGCGCTGGTCACCGTGGTCGACGTCGACAGCGAGCAGGTCAAGGCGCAGATCGACGTCGGCGTCGAGCCGGAAGGCATGGCGGTCAGCCCGGACGGCAAGTGGGCGGTGAACACCAGCGAAACCACCAGCATGCTGCACTGGATCGACACCACCACCCACGAGCTGGTCGACAACACCCAGGTCGACCAGCGCCCGCGCCACGTCGAGTTCAGCCAGGACGGCAAGCTGCTATGGGCCTCGGCGGAGATCGGCGGCACCGTCACGGTGATCGACGTCGCCAGCCGCCAGCCGGTGAAGACCCTGAACTTCGCCATCAAGGGCGTGCACCCGGACAAGGTGCAGCCGGTGGGCGTCAAGCTGACCGCCGACGGCAGGTACGCCTTCGTCGCCCTCGGCCCGGCCAACCACGTGGCGGTGGTCGACGCCAGGACCTACGAGGTGCTCGACTACCTGCTGGTCGGCCGCCGCGTCTGGCACATGGCCTTCACCCCCGGCGAGAAGCAGCTCTTGACCACCAACGGGGTCAGCGGCGATGTCTCGGTGATCGACCTGGACAGCCTCAAGGTCACCAAGTCGATCAAGGTCGGCCGCTACCCGTGGGGCGTGGTGGTGACGCCATGATCGGCCTCGAGGTGTCCGGGGTCGGCTTCGCCTACGGCGCGCGCCAGGCGCTGGCCGGGCTGGATTTCGCCCTGGCGCCTGGGCGCTTCAACGCCCTGCTCGGCCCCAACGGCGCCGGCAAGTCGACCCTGATCGCCCTGCTCACCCGCCTCTACGACCTGCAGGAGGGCGACATCCGCATCGGCGACTGCTCGATCCGCCAGCAGCCGCGCCGCGCGCTGGCGCAGATCGGCGTGGTGTTCCAGCAGAGCACCCTCGACCTCGACCTCTCGGTGGAGCAGAACCTGCGCTACCACGCCGCCCTGCACGGCCTGCCGCGTGGCGTGGCGGCCGAGCGCATCGAGCTGGAGCTGGACCGCCAGCAGCTCGCCGAACGCCGCCGCGAGCCGGTGCGCGCGCTCAACGGCGGCCATCGGCGGCGGGTGGAGATCGCCCGCGCGCTGCTGCACCGCCCGCAGCTGCTGCTGCTCGACGAGGCCAGCGCCGGCCTCGACCCGGCCAGCCGCCGGGCGCTGAATGCGCACGTGCGCCAGCTCTGCGCCGAGGACGGCCTGACCGTGCTGTGGACCACCCACCTGTTCGACGAGGTGCAGGCCGACGACCCGCTGCTGATCCTCCATCGCGGCCGCCTGGTGGCGCGCGGCACGGCGGCGAGCCTGGCCGAAGGCGGCGAGGACCTGTCCGCCAGCTTCGCCCGCCTGACGGAGGTTGCCGCATGACCGCCTACCTGGAATGCCTGCGCGGCATCGTGCTGCGCGAATGGCTGCGCTTCGTCCAGCAGCGCTCGCGCTTTCTCAGCGCGCTGGTGCGCCCGCTGCTCTGGCTGCTGGTGTTCGCCGCCGGCTTCCGCGCCGCGCTGGGCATCTCGATCATCGAGCCCTACGACACCTACATCACCTACGAGACCTACATCGTCCCGGGGCTGGCCTGCATGATCCTGCTGTTCAACGGCATGCAGGGCTCGCTGTCGATGGTCTACGACCGCGAGATGGGCAGCATGCGCGTGCTGCTGATGAGCCCGCTGCCGCGCCCCTTCCTGCTCGCCGCCAAACTGCTGGCCACCAGCCTGCTGTCGCTCTTGCAGGTCTACGCCTTCCTCGCCATCGCCTGGCTGTACGGCGTGCAGCCGCCGGCCTGGGGACTGCTCTGCGCGCTGCCGGCGCTGCTGCTCGCCGCGCTGATGCTCGCCGCGCTGGGCCTCTTGCTGTCCAACGGCATCCGCCAGCTGGAGAACTTCGCCGGGGTGATGAACTTCGTGATCTTCCCGCTGTTCTTCCTGTCCTCGGCGCTCTACCCGCTGTGGAAGATGCGCGAGGCCAGCGAATGGCTGTACTGGCTGTGCGCGCTCAACCCGTTCAGCCACGCGGTGGAGCTGGTGCGCTTCGCCCTCTACCAGCGCCTGAGCGTCACCGCCCTGCTGGTCTGCCTGGGCGTCACCGCGCTGTGCAGCCTGCTCGCCGTGCTGACCTTCAACCCGCAGCACGCGGCGCTGCGGCGCAACGCCTGACCCCGCGCCCTCAGCACGCGCCCAGCCCCTGCATCAGCAGCGCCAGCCCGCCCTGCTGCCAGCCCCACCAGGCCAGGGCGAGCAGCGCCGCCAGCAGCAGGCCGCCGGCCAGCCAGGGCAGCGCGCGGCGCATCAGGCGGTCTCCGCCTGCAGCCGCGCCACCGGCTGCTCGCGCACCGGCCAGTTGAGCAGCGCGGCCATCAGGCTGAGACCGATGCAGATCTGCCAGACCAGCTGGTAGCTGCCGGTGCGGTCGAACAGGTAGCCGCCCAGCCAGCCGCCGAGGAAGGAGCCGAGCTGGTGGAACAGGAAGACGATGCCGCCGAGCATCGACAGGTTGCGCACACCGAACAGGGTCGCCACCGTGCCGTTGGTCAGCGGCACCGTCGACAGCCACAGGAAGCCCATGGCCATGCCGAAGGCATAGGCCGTCCACTCCGACAGCGGCGCCCACAGGAAGGCGACGATCACCACCCCGCGGATCAGGTACAGCGCGGCGAGCAGCTTCGGTTTCGCGTAGCAGCTGCCCAACCAGCCGGCGGTGTAGGTGCCGAACACGTTGAACAGGCCGACCAGCGCCAGCACCGTGGTGCCGACCTGCGCCGGCAGGTGCTGGTCGACCAGATAGGCCGGCAGGTGCACGCCGATGAACACCACCTGGAAGCCGCAGACGAAGAAGCCCAGTGCCAGCAGCCAGAAGCCGGAATGCCCGGCCGCCTCGCGCAAGGCCTCGCCGAGGGTCTGCACCGGGCCGTGCGCGACGGCCTGCGCCGGCGCGCGCAGCAGGCTCGCCAGCGGCAGGATCAGGGCGATCAGCGCGGCCAGCGCCAGCAGCGCTCCCGACCAGCCGAGCCAGGAAATCAGCCCGAGGCTGCCCGGCAGCATGACGAACTGGCCGAACGAGCCGGCCGCGGCGGCGACGCCCATGGCCATGCTGCGCTTCTCCACCGGCGCGGCCTGGCCGACGGCGCCGAGCAGCACCGAGAACGAGGTGCCGGACAGCCCGAGGCCGATCAGCAGGCCGGCGCTCAGCGACAGCGAGGCCGGCGAGTCGCTGAAGGCCATCAGCGCCAGGCCGGCGACGTAGAGCACGCCGCCGATCAGCACGGTGCGCCTGACCCCGAAGCGGTCGGCGAAGGCGCCGGTGAACGGCTGGATCAGGCCCCAGATCAGGTTCTGCAGGGCGATGGCGAAGGCGAACACCTCGCGGCCCCAGCCGAACTCGGCGCTCATCGGCGGCAGGAACAGGCCGAAGCCGTGGCGCACGCCCAGCGACAGGGCGAGGATCAGCGAACTGCCCAGCAGCATCCAGCCGCAGTGGCGCCAAAGCGAGGTCATGGGGGTCTCCAGCAGGCAAAAGACGAGGATAACACTCGGATATGCCTGGCGGACCGTCCGGCGCCACCCATCGGTTACACTGACGCATCCGAATTTCCCGCCACGAGACCGCCATGCCGATCCGTCACGCCATCGTCCACCTGATCGACAAGAAGCCCGACGGCAACCCCGCCACGCTGCACGCCCGCGACAGCGAGCTGGGCGAATCGCAGGCCATCGACAACCTGCTGGCCGACCTCAACGACAGCTACAACGCCAAGCCCAACAAGGTCTGGGGCCTGTTCCACGAGGAGTCCGGCGCCTACCCGTTCAGCGGCTGGCTGGCCGACTACCTCGACGGCGGCCGCGACTTCGTCGCCTTCAGCCGCCAGGCGGTCGAGCACCTCAAGCAGCTGATGGAAGAGTCCAACCTGTCCACTGGCGGCCACGTGCTGCTGGCCCACTACCAGCAGGGCATGACCGACTACCTGGCCATCGCCCTGCTGCACCACAGCGAGGGCGTGGCGGTCACCGACAGCCTCGAGGTCACCCCGTCGAGGCATCTGGACCTCGGCCAGCTGCATCTGGCCGCGCGCATCAACCTCTCCGAGTGGCGCAACAACAAGACCTCCCGGCAGTACATCTCCTTCATCAAGGGCAAGGGCGGCAAGAAGGTCTCCGAGTACTTCCGCGAGTTCATCGGCTGCCAGGAGGGCGTCGACGCGCCGAGCGAGACGCGCACCCTGCTCAAGGCGTTCAGCGACTTCGTCGAGAGCGAGGACCTGGCCGAGGAGCAGGCCCGCGAGAAGACCGAGGCGCTGGTCGACTACGCCAGCAGCCAGGCCCGGCGCGGCGAGCCGATCGCCCTCGAGGAGCTGTCCGAGCTGATCGACGAGGAGCACCCGCGCGCCTTCTTCGAGCACATCCGCAACCAGGACTACGGCCTGGCCCCGGAGATCCCGGCGGACAAGCGCACCCTCAACCAGTTCCGCCGCTTCACCGGCCGCGCCGAGGGCCTGTCGATCAGCTTCGAGGCGCACCTGCTGGGTTCGCAGATCGAGTACGACGAGAGCAGCGACACCCTGATCATCCGCCAGCTGCCGAGCAAGCTGAAGGACCAGCTCAAGCGGCGCAAGGACTGAACGCCATGCCGCGCCTGCCCGACAGCCTGCTCGACGCCTGCCTGGGCGACCCGCACGCGGCGGCGCCCGTCGACGCCGAGCGGCTGTGCGGCCTCGACCGCGACGGCGCGCGGGTACGACTGGAGACGCTCAGGCCGTGGCTGGCCGAGCAGCAGACGCTGCTGCGCGCGCGCCGCCAGGAGGCGCTGCTGGTCTGGCTGCAGGGCCCCGACTGCGCCGGCAAGGACGGCGCCATCCGCCAGGTGTTCGCCGGCCTCGGCCCGCAGGGGCTCGCCGTGCACGGCTTCCGTCAGCCGACGGCGGCCGAGCGCGCCGAGGGTTTCCTCGAACGCTACCGGCGCTGCCTGCCGGCGCCGGGCGAGGTCGTGCTGTTCAACCGCAGCCCCTACGAGGGCGTGGCCTGCGACCTGTTCGACGGCTTCATCGCCGCCGCGGACATCCCCGCGCGGCTGGCGCAGCTGGCCGCCTTCGAGGACGAGCTGGCCGGGCGCGGCATCCGCCTGCTCAAGGTCTACCTGCAGATCTCCCGCGTCGAGCAGAAGGCGCGCCTGCGCAAGCGCCTGCTCGACCCGCGCAAGCACTGGAAGGTCGGCGCCGAAGACCTCGAGGCGCACCGCCAGTTCGATCGGCGCGAGGCGCACTGGGCCGCCATCCTCGCTGCCAGCCACCGCCCGCAGGCGCCCTGGCGGCTGATCCCGGCCAACCACAAGTGGCTGCGCGACCTGCTGCTGGCCAGCCTGGTTGCCCGCGAGTTCGAGCGCCTCGACCAGCACTGGCCGACCCCGCCGCTGCCGTTCGGCCTCGACGAGCTGGAGCGGGCCTAAGGCAGCCCCCGTCCCGTAGGGTGGGTTAGCCGCACCGCGGCGTAACCCACCATCGCGACCACAGGTCGCACTACTCGAGCCTGCCAGCCCTGCGGACTGGTTGGTGGGTTACGGCCTGCGGCCTGCCCCACCCTACGAGGGTTCCCCCGCCATCCACTCCGCCACCAGCCGCTCCTTGGCCGGCTTGGCCAGGCGCTTGATCGCCCGTTCGCGCGACAGCGCCGCGCCCTTGCCGGCGCAGGCCTCGACGTAGACCAGCGCCTGCGCCGGGCTGCTGTGGAAGAAGCGCGCGCCCTTGCCGCTGCGGTGCGCGGCGAAGCGCCGCTGCGGGTCGTCGCTGACCCCGCAGTACAGCGCACCGTTCTCGGCGCGCACCAGATAGACGAACCACGGCTTGTCGGCGACCGTCATCGCGCCACTCCCGGCAGGAAAAGCCGCGATTATAGGGGCGGCCGCCGGAGCAAACGCCGGTGCCTTTCGCCGGGGCGCAGGGCGCGGCGATAATCCCCCCTGCCCCGCCGCACTGCGCGGCCCCATCGCCCTTTCACGGAATGCCCATGCACGACACCCCGCCCCTGATCCTCGAACCCGCCGAGCCGGCCCGCGCCTGCGTGATCTGGCTGCACGGCCTCGGCGCCGACCGCTTCGACTTCCAGCCGGTGGCCGAGGCGCTGCAGAGCGTGCTGCCTGGCGTGCGCTTCGTGCTGCCGCAGGCGCCGAGCCGCCCGGTGACCATCAACGGCGGCTGGAGCATGCCGTCCTGGTACGACATCCTCGCCACCGGCCCGGAGCGCGCCATCGACCGCGAGCAGCTGGAGGAGTCCGCCAGCACGGTGCTGGCGCTGATCGAGGCGCAGCGCGCCGCCGGCATTCCCGCCGCGCGCATCTTCCTCGCCGGCTTCTCCCAGGGCGGCGCGGTGGTGCTGCACACCGCCTTCCGCCGCTGGGCCGGCGAGCTGGGCGGGGTGCTGGCGCTGTCCACCTATGCGCCGACCTTCGAGGACGCCCAGCAGCTCGGCGCCATCCAGCAGGCCCACCCGGTGCTGTGCCTGCACGGCCGCGACGACCAGGTGGTGGCCCCCGAGCTCGGCCGCCGCGCCCACGACTGGCTGGCCGCGCGCGGCGTGACCGTGGCCTGGCACGACTACCCGATGGGCCACGAGGTGGTCAACGAGGAGCTGCGCGACATCGCCCTGTGGCTGCGCGAGCGCCTGGCCGGCTGAGTCCGGCGGGCCTGGCGCCGCCGCCACGCGGCTTCGCCAGGCCCCGATCTTGCTTTACACTGCAGTCTGTATCTATCTCATGCAGATCGAGATCACCGTGCTCAAGGCACTCACGCAAATCTTCAGCAAAGACCCGGAGGCCCAGTTGCCCCAGAACACCAGCCCGGCCAGCGGCCAGGGCGAAAGCCTGGCCGACGCCGCCCAGCACACCGAGAACACCACCCCCCGCGCCGAGCAGCAGCCGGCCCCGCAGGACGGCGAGCGCGCCCGCAAGCCGCGTGGCGACAAGCCGCGCGCCGAGAAGAACGGCGAAGGCCAGCCGCGCGACAGCAAGCCGAAGGCCGATCGCCCGCGCCGCGAACGCACCCCGCGCAAGCCGGCGGTGGACAACTGGAAGCTGGAAGACTTCGTGGTCGAGCCGGCCGAAGGCAAGACCCGCTTCCACGACTTCAAGCTGGATGCGCGCCTGATGCACGCCATCCACGACCTCGGCTTCCCCTACTGCACGCCGATCCAGGCCCAGGTGCTCGGCCATACCCTGCGCGGCCGTGATGCCATCGGCCGGGCGCAGACCGGCACCGGCAAGACCGCCGCCTTCCTGATCTCCACCATCACCCAGCTGCTGATCACGCCGCCGCCGAAGGAACGCTACATGGGCGAGCCGCGCGCGCTGATCATCGCGCCGACCCGCGAGCTGGTGGTGCAGATCGCCAACGACGCCCGCGACCTGACCAAGTACACCGGCCTCAACGTGATGAGCTTCGTCGGCGGCATGGACTTCGACAAGCAGCTCAAGCAGCTGGAAGCGCGCTACTGCGACATTCTGGTCGCCACCCCCGGCCGCCTGCTGGACTTCAACCAGCGCGGCGAGGTGCACCTGGACATGGTCGAGGTGATGGTCCTCGACGAGGCCGACCGCATGCTCGACATGGGCTTCATCCCGCAGGTACGGCAGATCATCCGCCAGACCCCGATGAAGGGCGAGCGCCAGACCCTGCTGTTCTCCGCCACCTTCACCGACGACGTGATGAACCTGGCCAAGCAGTGGACGGTCAACCCGGCCATCGTCGAGATCGAGCCGGAGAACGTCGCCAGCGACACCGTCGAGCAGCACGTCTACGCGGTGGCCGAGGCCGACAAGTACAAGCTGCTGTTCAACCTGATCGCGCAGAACGACTGGACCCGGGTGATGGTGTTCGCCAACCGCAAGGACCAGGTGCGCCGCATCGAGGAGCGCCTGACCCGCGACGGCATCAGCGCCGCGCAGATGTCCGGCGACGTGCCGCAGGTCAAGCGCATCAAGGTGCTGGAAGGCTTCCGCGAGGGCAAGATCCGCGTGCTGGTGGCCACCGACGTGGCCGGCCGCGGCATCCACGTCGACGCCATCAGCCACGTGATCAACTTCACCCTGCCGGAAGATCCCGACGACTACGTGCACCGCATCGGCCGCACCGGCCGTGCCGGCACCAGCGGCACCTCGATCAGCTTCGCCGGCGAGGACGACGCCTTCGCCCTGCCGCCGATCGAGGCGCTGATCGGCCGCAAGATCCAGTGCGAGATGCCGCCGGCCGAGCTGCTCAAGCCGGTGCCGCGCAAGCAGCACTGACCACCCGCGCCCCTCGCTCCGGGGGGCGCCCGTTTCCCCGTTTCCCGCCGCCATGCTCCGACCGTACGCCCTGCTGTCCGCCCTGCTCCTCGCCCTGTCCGCGCCCGTGGCGCTGGCCGAGGGTTTCCTGTCGCGCCTGCTCGACAAGCCGGTGCCCGGCGGCGTGGCGGTGGTCGACCTGGGCGACGGCCCGGCGCGGCCGGGCGCCCGCTACCAGGGCAAGCCGGTGCTGGTGGTGCGCGAGGACGGCAGGCGCTGGCTCGCCGTGGTCGGCGTGCCGCTGAGCGTCCAGTCGGGGCCGCAGCGCATCGACGTGGACGACGGCCGCCGCCTGGGCTTCACCGTCGGCGCCCGCGACTACAAGCAGCAGCACATCACCCTGAAGAACAAGGAACAGGTCAACCCGAGCCCCGCCAGCCTCAGGCGCATCGAGCGCGAGCTGGCCGAGCAGACCGACGCCTATCGCCAGTTCAGCCCGCGCCAGCCGAGCAACCTGCTGTTCGACAAGCCGGTCGCCGGGCCGCTGTCCAGCCCGTTCGGCCTGCGCCGCTTCTTCAACGGCGAGGAGCGCAACCCGCACTCGGGCCTCGACTTCGCCGTGCCGGCCGGCACCCCGGTGAAGGCGCCGGCGGCCGGCAGGGTGATCCTGGTCGGCGACTACTTCTTCAACGGCCGCACCGTGTTCGTCGACCACGGCCAGGGCCTGATCAGCATGTTCTGCCATCTGTCACGGATCGATGTCAGAGTCGGCGACGAACTGGCGCGCGGCGCCGTGCTCGGCAAGGTCGGCGCCACCGGCCGCGCCACCGGAGCGCACCTGCACTGGAACGTCAGCCTCAACGATGCCCGGGTCGACCCGAGCATCTTCATCGGTGCCTTCCGCCCCTGAGGCGGATGTTCTCGATCGGCGGGCCCGCCCCGCCATCCGGGCCGCGCCGCACCCGCAGCCCCCTGCCCGAGAGGCACTCACCGGGAGCCCGAGCGCTCCCCCGCTCGCGACAAGGAGAAGCCCATGCCCAGCGAACTCACCCCAACCCTCGACTGGCTGCAGGCGCAGCCGCAGCTGTTCGCCGCCGTCTGCGTGGCCCTGCTGGCCAGCGTCGCCTGGCTGGCCAACTGGATCGTCAAGCGCCTGCTGGTACGCGGCATCCACCGCGCCCTCGGCGCCACCGCCATCGGCCGGCACATCGTCACCGGCGAGCAGAGCATTGTCCGCCGCCTGTCCAACATCGTCCCGTCGCTGGTGCTGTCCAGCGGCATCAAGCTGATCCCGCACCTGCCGCAGGCCGCGGTGACCGTGGTGGAGAACGTCTGCCAGGCGTTCGTCGTGCTGACCGTGGCGCTGGCCATCGGCGGGCTGCTCAAGGTCGCCAACGCGCTCTACCAGCAGCGCCCGGACGCCCATCTCAAGCCGATCAAGGGCTACCTGCAGGTGGTGCAGATCGTCGTCTACGCCATCGCCAGCATCCTGATCGTCGCCAGCCTGATCGACCGCTCGCCGCTGATCCTGCTCTCCGGCCTCGGCGCCATGGCCGCGGTGCTGATGCTGATCTTCCAGGACACCCTGCTGTCGCTGGTGGCCAGCGTGCAGATCAGCTCCAGCGACATCGTCCGGGTCGGCGACTGGGTGGAGATGCCGGCGCTGAACGCCGACGGCGACGTGATCGACATCGCCCTGCACACCGTGAAAGTGCAGAACTGGGACAAGACCATCACCTGCATCCCGACCAAGCGCTTCATCAGCGACCCGTTCAAGAACTGGCGCGGCATGCAGGAATCGGGCGGCCGGCGGATCATGCGCAACCTGTGCCTGGACCAGAACAGCGTGCGCTTCCTGGACAGCGAGGAAATCGCCCGGCTCGGCCGCTTCGCCCTGCTGCACGACTATCTGGAGCACAAGCAGGACGAGCTGGGCGAATGGAACCGTCGCCTCGGCGAGAAGGGCCTGGCGCCGCTCAACCAGCGCCGGCTGACCAACCTCGGCACCTTCCGCGTCTACGTGGAGAGCTACCTGCGCCACAACCCGCGCATCCGCCAGGACATGACCCTGCTGGTGCGCCAGCTCGCCCCCGGCGCCGACGGCCTGCCGCTGCAGCTCTACTGCTTCACCGCGACCACCGCCTGGGCCGAGTACGAGGCCATCCAGGCCGACCTGTTCGACCACCTGCTGGCGATCCTCCCGGAGTTCGGCCTGCGCGTGTTCCAGCACCCCAGCGGCGCCGATATGCGCGAGTGGCGCGCGCCGGCCGTGGAGCCACGCGAGCGCCAGACCGCGCACGCCTGAGCCGCACGGCGAGCCCCGCGCGCGGGGGCCCGCCGATCGACCGCCGCATCTACACTGGAAGATCAGCCCGACGCCGCACGCGGCCGCGCCGCCGCGCGCGGCGTCTCCCCGGCCACGCGCCAAGGAGAAGCTCATGCTCGACGCACTCTCCTCCACCCTCGACTGGCTGCAGACCCGGCCCTACCTGTTCACCGCGCTGAGCGCCGCCCTGCTGCTGGGCACCGCCTGGCTGGCCAACTGGACCGTCAAGCACCTGCTGGCGCGCGCCCTGCACCGCACCCTGAGCGCCACGCCACTGGGGCGCCACCTGCCCAGCTACGAGCACAGCGTCGTCCGCCGCCTGTCCAACATCGTGCCGGCGCTGATCCTCTCCAGCGGGGTGACGCTGATCCCCGGCCTGCACCCGGCGGTGGTGACCGTGGTGGAGAACGTCTGCCGCGCCTTCGTCGTGCTGACCATCGCCCTGGCCATCGGCGGCGCACTGCGCCAGGCCAACCGTCTCTACGAACAGCGCCCGGACGCCCACCTCAAGCCGATCAAGGGCTACCTGCAGGTGCTGGAGTTCGCGGTCTACGCCCTCGCGGCCATCCTGATGGTCGCCACGCTGGTCGACCGCTCGCCGCTGATCCTGCTCTCCGGCCTCGGCGCCATGGCGGCGGTGCTGATGCTGATCTTCCAGCACACCCTGCTCTCCGTGGTGGCCAGCGTGCAGATCTCCTCCAACGACATCCTCCGCGTCGGCGACTGGGTGGAGATGCCGGCGCTGAATGCCGACGGCGACGTGATCGACATCGCCCTGCACACGGTCAAGGTGCAGAACTGGGACAAGACCATCACCTGCATCCCCACCAAGCGCTTCATCAGCGACCCGTTCAAGAACTGGCGCGGCATGCACGAGTCGGGCGGGCGGCGGATCAAGCGCAGCCTGTACCTGGACCAGGACAGCGTGCGCTTCATCGACGCCGCGCAGATCGAGCAATTGCGCCACTTCACCCTGCTGCGCGACTACCTGAGCGGCAAGCGCGCCGAACTGGACGAGTGGAACCGCCAGCTGCTCGTCCAGGGGGCCGCGCCGCTCAACCAACTGCGCCTGACCAACCTCGGCACCTTCCGCGCCTACGTGGAGAACTACCTGCGCCACGCCCCGTACATCCGCCAGGACATGACCCTGCTGGTGCGCCAGCTCGCCCCCACCGCCACCGGCCTGCCTCTGGAGCTGTACTGCTTCACCGCCACCACCGTGTGGGCCGACTACGAGCGCATCCAGGCGGACATCTTCGACCACCTGCTGGCGATCCTCCCGGAGTTCGGCCTGCGCGTGTTCCAGTATCCGAGCGGCGCCGACCTGCGCGAGTGGCGGCTGCCGGCGGCCGAGCGGCGCGAGCGCTAGGCCGGGCACGCCCGAGGCACGGCCAGACGCCGGCCAGTCGATGGCCGCCCCGCGTCCGGCCGCCGGCGCGGCACGGGATGCGTGCCCACGCCGGAGCGCGGGCACGCTCAGCCTCCGCCGAGATCAGAAGCTCACCGTCACCCCGGTGTAGAAGGTGCGGCCCATGCCCGGCACACCGATGCCCGAAGGGATGCCGTTGATGCTCATGGTGCGGCCCTGCGCCGTGTAGGCGCCCCCGGTCGGCAGGTAGTAGAACTTGTCCGCCAGGTTCTCGACGCCCGCATCCACCCGCACCTGGTCCCAGCTGTGGCTCAGACGCAGGTTGAACAGCGTGTAGCCGGCGGTTTCGATTTCGTTGCGCACGTCCGAGCCGTCGTTCTTGGCCGTCACGCTGAGCATCTCCAGGCTGTTGCTCCAGCCACCCAGCTGCTGGGTCAGGGCCACGGTCGTGTTGAGGGGCATGATGTTGTACAGCTCGTCACCGCTGTCGCGGTTCTTGCCGTCGCTGTAGTTGACCAGCGCTTCCAGCCCCCACTGGCCGAGTGCGTTGCGCGTCAGCGGCATGCGCCCCGAGACATCCACGCCGTAGATGCGTGCGGTCTGGTTGGCGTACTGCAGCACGTTGAACTGGCCGGCGGTCCAGCCCGGCCGCGCCACGGCATCGATGTAGTCGTCGACATGGGTGTAGAACGGCGTGACCTTCAGCTCGTGGCGCCGGTCGGCGCTGTGCCAGTCGAGGGTGGCGGACACCGTGTGGGCGGTTTCCGGCTCGAGGCCGATGTCGCCGACATAGCCATTGCCGTCGCCGACGAAGTTGTTCATCACCGCCGCCATCGGCCAGGTCGACCAGGTGTAGCGCTCGTACAGGTTGGGCGAGCGCACCTTGCGCGCGTAGCCGAACTCGACGTCCAGGTTCGCGTCATGGTTGTAGCGGGCCAGCGCAGTGAAGTCCCAGTTGTCATCGCTCTGGCTGCGATCGCTGGCATTGAAGGCCGCCGCATCGGGGATCTGGCTGCCCATGGCATTGCCGTAGCCGTGCACCACGCCGGCGCTGCTGGACACGTGCTCGTAACGCAGGCCGACCAGCGTCAGCCAGGCCGGATCGATCTCGCGCTCCCACTCGCCGAACAGCGCCAGCCGATCACGCTTACCGTCGTTGATGTTCTCGAAGGTGCCCGGCCACATGCCGCCGCCGGAAGCCGGCCAGTAGTCGTCGAGCCGATAGCGCTGGTACTCGCTGCCCACGCGCAGCAGGTCGCGCTCGTTCAGCTCGATGCTGGCCTTGGCGCTGGCGCCGAGGGTGGTGCTTTCGCTGTTCATCGGCATGCCGGCGGCGCAGGTCGCGCCGATCGGGCCGCAGGCTGTGCCAGCCCCTGAAGCACTACCGTACCAGAAGCGCTTGTCCGGACCGAAGTCCATCTCGTGGTCGACGGTCTCGCGGTACACCCGGGTTTCCAGGCTGCCCCAGGCGAAGCGGCTCAGGTAACGCAGGTTGATGCGCTGCTGGGTGTTGTCGGTCAGGTCCATGCGCTGGTTGGGGAACAGCTCCTGCGGCACCTCGTGCTGGCCCAGGGACAGCTCCAGCAGATCCTCTCCGAGCTTGTAGGCCATGGTCAGTTGATGGCTGCGCGTTTCGTAGGCCGTGGAAGCGACCTCGTCCAGCGCGCTGCTCTCGCCGGGACGGCCGGTGGCGGTGCTGGTCTTGAAGTCGTCGCCGGCCATGTAGTTGTTGGCCTTGCTGTAGCTGCCGGCGTAGCGGATGTTGAACGCGTCGTTGGCGTGCATCAGCGACACGTTGCCGCCGCGCGCATCGTTGTTGCTGCGCAGGAAGGCTCCCACCGAGCCCTTGTCCAGGGTTTCGCCCGCGGCGGCGAACTCAGGCGCCAGACTCTCGGCGACGATGGTGCCACCGATGCTGTCACCGCCCAGACTCACCGGCGTGATGCCGGCGAAGACCTGCAGCTTGCCCAGGTTGCTGGGGTCGATGTAGGAAAGCGCCGGGTTCATGTGGTTCGGGCAGGAGGCCACCAGATCCATGCCGTCCACCTTGATGCGCAGACGGTCGTCGGCCAGGCCGCGGATCGACGGCAGGCTGGAAATGCCGCCCGCATTGTTCAGGCTGACCCCCGCCGCACCGCGCAGCAGAGCGGCGCTGTCCGAGGTGCTCGCGCCGGCAGCGGAGCGGGCCTTCACGTCGATCTCGGTGGCGCCCAGGGTCGCGGCCGCGGGGCGCTCGCGCACCTCCGCCGGCTTGAAGGTCACCATCAGCGGCGCAACCTCCTCTTCGGCACTCTCGGTACTTTCCGGTTCGGCGGCCTGCAGCGGCAGGGCCAGGGCGCCGAGCAGCGCGGCATGCGCCGGCCACCAGCGACGCTGGAACGGATTCAGGGCGAACGGACGGGACAGGCGCGACTGCGCCAGGGACGGACGAGCGAAAACGGACATGTATGGATTCCACGCAATATCAGCGAACTGCAGGTCGCGGCCGGCGCGCAGCAGCGCGCCGGCAGACGGACGACCGGTTGGGAACGGTTTCAGGCGTGGCGGAAGGGAGGTGCGCGTGGCTGGCTGGTCGCCGGCGGCGCCTGGGGCAGACTCTGGATCGGCGGGAGGAACTGGTGGACCAGGCTGGACGGCGCCGGCAAGGCCAGCTGCACGGCCGGCGGCAGTGCCGGGCTGCCGGCCAGCAGGCCGCAGTAGCCGCACTGGTCGAGGCACTTGACCCACTCGGGCGGGCCGTCGTCGGGCAGGCTCTGGCCCTCGCCGCAGTGCAGCGCGTCCAGGTCGATGGCGAGCGCCACCTGCAGGCTGTCGAGTGCCCGCAGCTGCGAGTACAGCGGGCCGGCGAACGCCATGAACATGGCGAACAGACCGAGCCAGGCTGCAATGCGCTTGCGCCCTTGCCGAATCACCCGATGACGTCTCCCTACGAAAAGTTGCGCGGCCAGTCGCCGCAGTCAGCGGCCGGGATGATCGCACAGGGCCATGCCGCCCACCTAGTGCGACACGGCGACGCACGGATCCAGCCCGCCGGCGCAGGGCGCCAGGCGGAAAAACCGTCACGCAAGGCGAGCGAACTAAACCCGCAGAAACCGGCACAGAATATCGCCATCAGGAGCCAAGTGGTGAAAACCACCAATTTTCCGGCAATGCTTGCCATCAGCGCGCAGCCGGCGCTAGGGTTGCCGCCATGAACGCATCCCACACCCTCATCCTGCAGCGGCAATACCTCAGCCTGCACCTGGTCAGCCCCCGACTGCGCAGCTGAATACCGCATCGCCCGCTCCGATTCCGTATTGCCCGCCGCCCCCGCGGCCCCGTTTTCAGGAAATCCGTCATGCCCATGCTGAAGAACCCGTCGACCAAGTACCGTCCGTTCCCGCAGATCGACATCCCCGACCGCACCTGGCCGGGCAAGGTGATCGACAAGGCACCGATCTGGCTGAGCTCCGACCTGCGCGACGGCAACCAGTCGCTGATCGAGCCGATGGACGCCGACAAGAAACTGCGCTTCTTCCAGTGCCTGGTGGCGGTGGGCATCAAGGAAATCGAGGTGGGCTTCCCGTCCGCCTCGCAGACCGACTTCGACTTCGTGCGCACCCTGATCGAAGGCGGCCACATTCCCGACGACGTGACCATCCAGGTGCTGACCCAGGCCCGCGAAGACCTGATCACCCGCACCTTCGAATCGCTCAAGGGCGCGAAGAAGGCCATCGTCCACTACTACAACGCCACCGCGCCGAGCTTCCGCCGCATCGTCTTCAACCAGGACAAGGCCGGGGTGATCCAGATCGCCGTCAACGCCGGGCAGATCATCAAGCGCCTGGCCGAGCAGAACCCGGACACCGAGTGGCGCTTCGAGTACTCGCCGGAGATCTTCAGCTCCACCGAGCCGGAATTCGCCGTCGAGGTGTGCAACGCGGTGATCGAGGTGTTCCAGCCGACTCCCGAGCAGAAGCTGATCCTCAACCTGCCGGCGACCGTCGAGGCGGCCACCCCGAACGTCTACGCCGACCAGATCGAGTGGTTCTGCCGCCACATCGACCGCCGCGACAGCGTGCTGGTCAGCCTGCACACCCACAACGACCGCGGCACCGGCGTGGCCGCCACCGAACTGGGCCTGCTGGCCGGCGCCGACCGCGTGGAAGGCTGCCTGTTCGGCAACGGCGAGCGCACCGGCAACGTCGACATCGTCACCGTGGCGCTGAACATGTACACCCAGGGCGTCGACCCCGAGCTGGACTTCTCCGACATCGACGGCGTGCGCAAGGTGGTCGAGGAGTGCAACCAGCTGCCGGTGCACCCGCGCCATCCCTACGTCGGCGACCTGGTGCACACCGCCTTCTCCGGCTCGCACCAGGACGCGATCCGCAAGGGCTTCGCCCAGCAGGACCCGGACGGCGTCTGGGAAGTGCCCTACCTGCCGATCGACCCGGCCGACATCGGCCGCAGCTACGAGGCGGTGATCCGCGTCAACAGCCAGTCCGGCAAGGGCGGCATCACCTTCCTGCTCGAGCAGGAGTACGGCATCAGCCTGCCGCGGCGCATGCAGATCGAGTTCAGCCAGGTGGTGCAGCGCGAGACCGACCGCCACGGCCTGGAGATGAGCGCGCGGCAGATCCACGAGCTGCTGGTCGCCGAATACCTCGACGGCCCGGCGACCTACAGCCTCAAAGGCCATCGCCTGCAGGAAGCGGACGGCATCACCAGCGTCGAGGTGGAAGTCGAGCACGACGGCCGCAGCCAGACCCTGAAGGGCACCGGCAACGGCCCGCTGGAGGCGCTGGTCGCCGCCCTGCCGGTCGCCGTCGAGGTGATGGACTACAGCGAGCACGCCATCGGCGGCGGCAGCAACGCCAAGGCCGCGGCCTACATCGAGCTGCGCGTCGACGGCGGCCGCCCGCTGCACGGCGCCGGCATCGACGGCAACCTGACCACGGCGAGCTTCCGCGCCCTGTTCAGCGCGCTGAACCGCGCCCTGCGCCAGAGCGAGGCGCAGGCGGCCTGAGTCTGAGCTTTGCGCTACCCCGAGCGCCCCGACCGCCAGGTCCGGGGCGTTTTCATTTGAGCGTTTGCGCTCAGAAATCCACCTTGCCCCGCCCGGCCTTGATCGCCCCGCGCTTGCTCTTGCCCTCCAGCCGCCGCTGCTTCGAGCCGAGCGTCGGCCTGGTCGGCCGGCGCGCCTTCTCGACCTTGGCCACGCTGCGGATCAGCTCGGCCAGGCGCGCCAGCGCATCGGCGCGGTTCTGCTCCTGGGTGCGGTACTGCTGCGCCTTGATCACGATCACCCCCTCGCCGGTGATGCGGCTGTCGCGCAGCGCCAGCAGACGTTCCTTGTAGAACTCCGGCAACGACGAGGCGTGGATGTCGAAGCGCAGATGCACCGCGCTGGACACCTTGTTGACGTTCTGCCCGCCGGCGCCCTGGGCGCGGATCGCGGTGAGTTCGATCTCGCTGTCGGGCAGGTGGACGGCGTTGGAGATTTCCAGCATGGCGGAGGGCTCGGCACGAAGAGGACCCGGACAGGATACCTGCAGGGGCGAATCCATTCGCCCGGACGCCGCGCAAGGCGAATGAATTCGCCCCTGCAGCGCCTTGCCAATCCTTCGCAAGCATTTGTTTTGACTGACTTTTCGATCAGCCGCGGTAGAATCCCCGGCAACCGCATGGACGCTCCTCTCAGCCCGTTGTCGAGACTGCCATGCGTTTCCTGCTGCTCCTGCTGCTCGCCGTAATCCCCTTCGCCTCCAGCCATGCCGAAGCCCCGCGCACCTTCCGCGAAGCCAAGAAGATCGCCTGGAAGCTGTACGCCGACCGTCCGGTGGACTTCTACTGCGGCTGCGAATACCGCGGCAACCGCGTCGATCTGGACAGCTGCGGCTATGAACCGCGCAAGAACGCCAACCGCGCCGGGCGCATCGAGTGGGAGCACGTGGTGCCGGCCTGGGTGATCGGCCACCAGCGCCAGTGCTGGCAACAGGGCGGACGCAAGAACTGCACGGCCAACGACCCGCTGTTCAGCCAGGCCGAGGCCGACCTGCACAACCTGGTGCCGGCCGTCGGCGAGGTCAACGGCGACCGCAGCAACTTCGGCTTCGGCATGCTCAGCGCCAAGCCCACCCAGTACGGCGCCTGCCCCTTCGTGGTCGACTTCAAGCAGCGCACCGCCATGCCGGCGGAATACAGCCGCGGCGCCATCGCGCGCATCTACCTGTACATGAGCGAGCGCTACCAGCTGCGCCTGTCGAAGCAGGACCGCCGCCTGTACGACATCTGGAACCGCCAGTACCCGGTCAGCGAGTGGGAACGCTGGCGCAACCAGCGCATCGCCTGCGTGCAGGGCAACGCCAACCCGCATGTCGGCGAGGTGGACCTCAAGCGCTGCGCACCGCGCGAGAAGCGACTGGCCTACAACTGAGCCGGCTGCTCCCGCGGGACGGCGATGGACGACGCCGGGCACTGCGGGCTAAGGTGACGACGAGCTGGCTGAAGGAGACGGCGATGCGACACGGATCTTTGCACGCGGCACTGGGCCTGACGGTACTGGCCGCGCTGATCGTCTCCGGCATCTCGCCCTACGACCGCCCCACCTGGTGGCTGGAGGTCTCGCCGGTGCTGATCGCCGCGCCGCTGCTGCTGGCCAGCTACCGGCGCTTCCCGCTCACCGACCTGCTCTACTGGCTGATCGCCCTGCACTGCCTGGTGCTGATCCTCGGCGGCGCCTACACCTACGCGCGGGTGCCGGCCGGCTTCTGGGTGCAGGAACTGCTGGATCTTGCGCGCAACCCCTACGACAAGCTCGGCCACTTCATGCAGGGCTTCGTGCCGGCGCTGATCGCCCGCGAGATCCTCCTGCGCGGGGGCTTCCTCGCCGCCGGGCGCATGCTGGCCTTCCTCTCGCTGTGCGTGGCGATGGCCATCAGCGCCGTCTACGAGCTGATCGAATGGGCGGTGGCGCTGATCGCCGGTGGCGGCGCCGTCGACTTCCTCGGTACCCAGGGCGACCCCTGGGACACCCAGGCCGACATGTTCTGGGCGCTGATCGGCGCCAGCACCGGCCTGCTCGGCCTCGCCCGTCTGCAGGACCGGCAGATCGCCCAGTTGCGCCCTTGATCGCTCCCACGCTCCCGCGTGGGAGCCAAGCCCGCGGCGCTCCCGCGCCGATGGGACGCGGAGCGTCCCCTGCGGCATCCCCACGCAGGAGCGCTCGTCGTTATACACAAGTCCCGGTGAGCGCGTCGCGGGCCTCAAAAGCGATGACAAAGTCCCGCAACCGCTGCAGCCCGGTCCACATTGCCTTGGGCCCGGGTGGCCCATCGTGCTTGCGCCCCAAATAGCCGCCCAGGCTGGCTATCAGCATCACGACCTCACCCAGCGAGGGGGGAGTCTGTGGCGGCATGCAACGCTTGGCCACCATGTAGGCGGCCCGCCACTCCCGAGCCTCGAACACCAGCTCGCAGCTCAGACCTGGACAGCTTCGCCCCAACATCAGGCTGTACAGCACCCGCCATGTCACGACCAGGTAAAGCCCGATGCAGGGCAGTAGTCGCTCTTCGGTCTCCAGCTGCAGTCGATTGATCTGGCAACCATTCTTCAGAACGTGGAAGTAAACCTCGATACACCAGCGCACGGCATACCATTCGACGACTGTAACGGCTTGGGCCAGGCCTTCCACCGGCAGGCTTGTCAGCAGCAACCACTCCAACGGCTCGACGCCCTCCGGCGGGTGCTCCTCGCAAGCCAGGACGGCATTGATCATGACCTCAGGCAAGCGATGCCCGACGCGGGACGGTGGTTGCAGCGTGAGACTGGCAGAGCGCAGAGTGACCTGCGCCAGGCGGGCGGGACGTTTCGGGCGCGCCCGTACCTCAACCTCGACTTGCCCCAGGCTTGGCGTCGCCGCCACAGAGGCCCACAGCTTGTCGGCAGCACCGCCCAGCACGCGGCGATCCTGTGCTGCGCGCACAATCCATTGCGCCCGTGTCGTCGCAGCGACGTCTTCATACTCGACGAACCACTCGTACAGATCACCTTCGGCGTCGGCGAGATTGACGACCTGGCTTTGCGGGAGCTGCCCCTGTAGCGCACAACTGCTCTGGTAGCTGTCGATCCAGCGTCGACTTTCCTTCTCGTCCACTCCTTTTCCGCGCCGCTCCTTGCGTGGGCTTGGCTCATCACGCTGCCACCACTCGGCCGCCACCACGCCCAGACAAACCCGCTCCGGTGTGAATGCCACGGTCGGATGGAGTCGGCGGGGATGCTTCTGCCTCTCCTTGATGGTGCCCACTCCCTTGGGGCCCAGATTCACCCACTTGTCTAGCTCGGTCGTGTCCTGGGCTAACAGCACCACGGGGCAGCACTCCATGCGCTGCAAGGTGGCATCCCGATGGGGGGCCAAAACTGTTTCGAAAGTGGCCTTCTCGTTATCGAAGAAACGGTAGGCCGCCATCGTCTCCGCCCAGCTCCGGCAAGCGGTAGGAATGCTGTTGCGTGGATCTGCACCCAACTGCTCCAGCAGCTTGGCGACACGCGCATTCAATCGCTCATCGCCCAGGTTTGCCGTGCGCATCTCTTCCTCAGCCCAGCTCGCGGATGACATCCCTGTACTCCCTCGGAAAACCTAAGATGGTGACTGAACTTGTGTATAACGACGAGCGCAGGAGCGTGGGGACGATCATACCCACACGCCCCAGCCACGGCGTACCGCGCTAGAATGCGCCTCCCGCGTCACCTGCCGCCTCGGCACTACTCCCGAGAATCCCCCGCCCCATGTCCGCTCCAGCCCTGCTGTCCCTGCCCCTGCTGGCCCTCGCCCTCGGCGGCTTCGTGGTCGGCAGCAGCGAATACATCATCATGGGCCTGCTGCCCGAGGTGGCCGGCGACCTCGGCGTCAGCCTGGCCGACGCCGGCCTCCTGGTCAGCGCCTACGCCATGGGCGTGGTGGTCGGCGCGCCGCTGCTCGGCCCGCTGCTCGGCCGCCTGCCGCGCCGGCGGGCGCTGCTGTGGCTGATGGGCGCCTACACCCTCGGCAACCTGGGCTGCGCGCTGGCGCCGGACTACGCCTGGCTGGTCGCCGCGCGGCTGTTCACCGCCATCAGCCACGCCGGCTTCTTCGGCTGCGCCACCCTGCTCGCCGCCGAACTGGCGCCGCCGCAGCGGCGCGCCTCGGCGATGGCCCTGGTGCTCAGCGGCCTGACCATCGCCAACGTGCTCGGCGTACCGCTGGGCGCCTGGTTCGGCCAGGCCAGCAACTGGCGGATGACCTTCTTCGCCGTGGCCGGCTGCGGCGTCTGCACCCTGCTCGCCCAGTGGGCGTGGCTGCCGCGCGGCCAGAGCGCACCCGGCCACGGCGGCGGCGCCTGGAGCGGCGTGCTGCGCCGGCCGGTGCTGCACGCCTTGGCCATCTGCTGCCTGTCCTCGGTGGCGCTGTTCAGCGTGTTCACCTACATCAGCCCGCTGCTGCGCGAGGCCGGCGGCCTGTCGGCCAATCTGAGCAACACCGGCCTCCTGGTGTTCGGCGTCGGCCTGACCCTCGGCAACCTGCTCGGCGGCCGCCTGGCCGACCGCGGCCTGCGCCATGCCGTGCCGCTGGCGCTGGGCGCAAGCGCCCTGGCCCTGCTTGGCCTGCTCGTCCTCATCGACAGCACGCCGGCGACCATGGCCCTGCTGCTGTGCTGGGGCATGGCCAGCTTCGCCATCTCATCGCCGCTGCAGCTGCTGCTGGTGGAACAGGCCGGCGACTCCGCGGGCCTGGCCGCCACCCTCAGCCACGCCGCCTTCAACCTCGGCAACGCCAGCGGCGCCTGGTTCGGCGGCCTGTGGCTGGGCGCCCAGCTCGCACTGGCACAGCTGCCGCTGCTCGGCGTCGCCCTGCTGCTGGCGACCATCGCCGCCGCCTGGCCGCTGCCGCACCTGCGCCCGGCGCGCGAGCGGCTGGGACTGCACTGACGCCGCGCGTCCGACCAGCCGCGGGCGCCACCATGGCTGACCTAACCTTGAACTGTTGACCCGACTGCAACGGGCAGCCGGCACCAGGACACCTGCAAACGGGAGGTGGATCATGGACAGGGCGGCACTCAAGCACTTCGGCAAACCGGACGAGGTCCGGGAATTTCCCAAGGGCCGGCTGGAGCTGGTCACCATCGGCGGCGCCACGGTCGGCCGCGCCATCTTCGAGCCCGGCTGGCGCTGGTCGACCTCGCTGCAGCCGATCGCCAAGACCAAAAGCTGCGAGGCGCCGCACTTCCAGTACCACGTCTCCGGCGTGCTGCACATCCTGATGGACGACGGCAGCGAGTTCGACTGCGGGCCGGGCGACCTGTCGCTGCTGCCCTCGGGCCACGATGCCTGGGTGGTCGGCGACGAGCCGGCGGTGGTGGTCGACTTCCAGGGCATGCTCGACTACGCCAAGGCGCACTAGCCATGCTCTGGGGCCTGGCCGCCGACGCCATCCTGGTCGTGCACCTGGCCTTCGTGCTGTTCGCCCTGCTCGGCGGCCTGCTGGTGGCCTGCTGGCGCGGCCTCCTGCTGCTGCACCCGCCGGCGGCGGCCTGGGCGATCTTCGTCGAACTGACCGGCCGCGGCTGCCCGCTCACCGCCTGGGAGCAGCAGCTGCGCCTGCGCGCCGGCGAGGCCGGCTACAGCGAGGGCTTCGTCGAACACTACCTGCTGCCGCTGCTCTACCCCGACTGGCTGACCCTGCCGGTGCAGTACGTGCTGGCGGCCTTCGTGCTGGCGGTGAACCTGGCGGTGTACGCCTGGGTGTGGCGCCGCCGGCGCGCCCGCAGCTAGCGCATCTTCGAGGCGGTCTGCACTTCCTCGCCGGCGATCATGAAGCGGCCGTAGCCGCGGTGGTGCAGGGTACACGGCGCGCTCACCGCCGGGTCGTGCCAGGCCTGCACCACCTCGAGGACGAAGAAGTCGTAGCTGCCGACCAGCTGGCGATCGATCACCCGGCATTCGAGGTTCGCCCAGCACTCCTCCACCCGCGGCACCGCCACCTGCGCCGAGGGCAGCGCGGTGAGGCCGTACCTGGCGAACTTGTCGACCTGGTCGCCATGGCTGTTGCCGCAGGCCACCAGCTGGTCGAGCAGCTCGGCGGTCGGTACGTTGAGCACGCACTCGCCGGTCGCCTCCAGCGCCTTGAAGGAATGGTTGGCCGCGCTGACCACGCAGCCGACCAGCGGCGGCTCGAACTCCATCATCGTGTGCCAGGACATCGGCATCAGGTTGGCCCGCCCCGCCTGCGCGGTGCTGAGCAGCACCACCGGGCCGGGTTCGAGGATGGCGTAGACTTCGGCCAGGGGCAGGAATTCTTTCATCGGGCAGCTCCGGGCAGGGGAGGATACTGGCCCGATCAACCATAGCCCGGCGGGAGGCATGGCGCGTGGACGATTCGACAGAAGCAGCCCCGGAGCGAGAGCGCTGGCTGCTCTACCGCATCGACGACAACGGCAACGAGGTGGCGATGCGCCGCTTCGCCACCCGCGACGCAGCCGAGGCAGCGATGCGCGAATACGAGGCGCGCGGGCACAAGCAGGCGTATCTGGTACGCGAGGAGCAGAGGGAGGCGTAGTTCGGGTCAGGCTGCAGGCAGTGACCCGACGACCCGCCCACAACAGACGACCTGCCGGCCGCCATGGCGGGTTACGCCGCGTTGCGGCTAACCCGCCCTGCGCAAGCCCGGCTTCAGCCCTTCAGCTCGAACTCGTCGGCATCCCGGTACGCCGGGAAGCGCGTGCGGAACTTGGCCAGCGCCTGAGCCGACAGGGTGACGTGGAACACCCCCTCGGCCTCGCCGGCATCCAGCAGGCTGTCGCCCATGAAGTCGAGCACCTGGCTGTCGCCGGCGTGCGGATAGCCGTTGCCGTCGGCGCCGATGCGGTTGACCGCCGCCACGTAGCACAGGTTCTCGATGCCGCGCGCCGGCAGCAGGCGGTTCCACGGATTGCGCCGCGCCGCCGGCCAGCTGGCGATGTACAGCAGCAGATCGGTGTCGTGCGGGTCGCGGCTCCACACCGGGAAGCGCAGGTCGTAGCAGACCAGCGGACGCACATTCCAGCCCTTCAGCTCCAGCAGCACGCGCTGCTCGCCCGCCGCATAGTGTTCGTGCTCGCCGGCCATGCGGAACAGGTGGCGCTTGTCGTAGTGCGCGCAGCTGCCGTCCGGGCGCGCCCAGTACAGGCGGTTGCGGTAGCTGCCGTCGCTGGCGCGGGTGATCACGCTGCCGACCACCACCGCGTTCAGCCGTGCGGCCTGCGCCAGCAGCCAGGCGCGGCTCGGGCCGTCCTCGGCCTCGGCCAGCGCGGCGGCGTCCATCGAGAAGCCGGTGGAGAACATCTCCGGCAGGATCACCAGGTCGGCGCCTTCAGCCTGGTCGAGCAGGCGGGCGAAATGGGCATGGTTGGCGGCCGGGTCCTGCCAGACCGGGGCGGTCTGCACCAGGGCCAGCTTGAGGTCGGGCAAGGCGGTCAGGTCACGCATGGGAATCTCCGTAAATCCTTGATCGTCGGCTGACGTAGGGTGCGCCATGCGCACCATTCATCCGTGGTGCGCATGGCGCACCCTACCGGTCAAACCCGGCACAGCTTGTCGGCGGCCTGGCGCAGGGTTTCCTCGCGCTTGGCGAAGCAGAAGCGCACCAGCCGCAGGCCCTCGGGCGGGGTCTGGTAGAACACCGACACCGGGATGGTCGCCACGCCGTGCTCGCGGGTCAGCCACAGCGACATCTCCACGTCGTTCAGGTCGTCGCGGATCGCCGAGTAGTCGGCCAGCTGGAAGTAGGTGCCGGGGGTGCGCTTGAAGGTGAAGCGCGAACCCTGCAGCAGGTCGCAGAACAGGTCGCGCTTGGCCTGGTAGAAGGCCGGCAGCTCGTCGACGTGCTCGGGATGGGCGGTCATGTAGTCGGCCAGCGCCCACTGCAGCGGGGTGATGCCGCAGAAGGTGACGAACTGGTGGACCTTGCGCAGCTCGGCGGAGAGCGCCGGCGGCGCGACCACGTAGCCGGTCTTCCAGCCGGTGACGTGGTAGGTCTTGCCGAACGAGCTGACCACGAAGGCGCGCGCATACAGCTCCTCGTGGGCCAGCACGCTGGCGTGCTGCACGCCGTCGAACACCAGGTGCTCGTAGACCTCGTCGCTGATCAGGTAGATCTCGCGGTCGCGGATCAGCGCGGCCAACTGGTCCAGCTCGGCGCGGGAGATCAGCGCGCCGCTGGGGTTGTGCGGGCTGTTGATGATGATCAGGCGGGTGCGCGGGCTGATCGCATCGCTGAGACGCTGCCAGTCGATGGCGAAGTCCGGCAGCGCCAGCGGCACGTGCACGCAGCGCCCGCCGGCCAGCTCCACCGAGGGCTCGTAGCTGTCGTAGCAGGGGTCGAAGACGA
This sequence comes from Pseudomonas sp. AN-1, assembly GCF_034057115.1. Classification (NCBI taxonomy): domain Bacteria; kingdom Pseudomonadati; phylum Pseudomonadota; class Gammaproteobacteria; order Pseudomonadales; family Pseudomonadaceae; genus Pseudomonas; species Pseudomonas sp. AN-1. The sequence continues at coordinate 2,470,713 of NZ_CP139195.1, forward strand.
TCACCTCGTCGCCCGGGCGTACCAGCGCCTGCACCGCGCAGAAGATCGCCTCGGTGGCGCCGGGGGTGATGGTCACCTCGCTGTCCATGTCCACGCTGCGGCCGTAGCTGCGGGAGATCTTCGCCGCCACCTGCTCGCGCAGGGCCGGCAGGCCGGTCATCGGCGCGTACTGGTTGTGCCCGGCCATCACGTGGCGGCCGACCGCCTCGCGCAGCGCCTGCGGGCCGTCGAAGTCGGGAAAGCCCTGGGACAGGTTGAGAGCGCCGGTCTGCGCGGCGAGCTGGGACATGGTGGTGAAGATGGTGGTGCCGACGTTGGGCAGCTTGCTGACGATCATCGCAGTTCCTGAAGGCATGGAGCGCAAGCGGCGAGGATAGCCGATCCGCCGCCCCGGGGCAGCCGCTGCGCAGCGCGCGGAACTGCCGGCTGCGTCCGGTGCCCCGCCAAAGCGCTGCGCTATGCTGTGACCCGGTCCAGCAAGGAAGGATGCTCCCCATGAACAAGGCCCAGCGCCGCTCCGAGAAGTTCTTCCGCCTCATCCTGTGGGCGGTGGCCGTGGTGTTCGCCGGCTTCCTGGTCAACCTCGGCGGCGCGGTGGTGAAGAACCTGCCGCTGGTCGAGCAGCGCTTCACGGTCGAGGACTTCCTCGACGACGAGGCGAGCCAGCGCATCGAGCAGGAGATCAGGCGCCAGCACGAGCTGGCCCAGGATGCCCAGGACGCCCTGGAGCAGAGCCGCCTCAGGCTGGAGGCGGCGCGGCAGAACAGCCAGACCGCCCGCGACAGCCTGAGCGCCTGGCTGGCCAGCCGCCAGGTGACCCAGCAGGCGGACCGCGACGACGAGCTGCTCAAGCGCACCGAGGCGCTGGAGCACCTGCGCCTGGCCGAGCGCCAGGTGCGCAGCACGGTGGAGGCCGAGCAGCAGCACCTGCTCGACGCCCAGCAGGCGCAACAGCGCGCGCAGCGCCAGCTCGACGCGCTGCGCAGCGCCGCCTTCGATCAGATGAGCAGCCAGCAGAGCGCGCAGGAACTCAGGGTGTTCCTGATCCGCCTGGCGATCACCCTGCCGCTGCTGCTGGTCGCCGGCTGGCTGTTCGCCCGCCAGCGCAAGAGCACCTGGTGGCCCTTCGTGTGGGGCTACATCTACTTCGCGCTGTTCGTGTTCTTCGTCGAACTGGTGCCCTACCTGCCGAGCTACGGCGGCTATGTGCGCAACATCGTCGGCGTGGCGATCACCGTGCTGGTCGGCCGCCAGGCGATAGTCGCGTTCAACCGCTACCGCCAGCGCCAGCTGGAGGCCGAGGCCAAGCCCGATGCCGAGCGGCGCCAGGAGATCTCCTACGACACCTCGCTGCTGCGCCTGGCCAAGAAGGTCTGCCCCGGCTGCGAGCGGCCGGTCGAGCTGGACAACCCGCAGATCGACTTCTGCCAGCACTGCGGTCTCAGCCTGTTCGACCACTGCACGCAGTGCCAGACGCGCAAGAGCGCCTTCGCGCGCTTCTGCTTCGCCTGCGGCAGCAGCGCGCAGCGGCCGTAGCCGCTACTTCTTCTTCGCCGGACGCTTGGCGCCGCCGCCCAGGCTGGGCATCTTGCGCACCGCCTTGACCCTGGGTTCGCTGCTGTCGATCCAGTTGCCCAGCGGCTTGCCGGCCTTGCCCGGCTTGCCCAGTTCGATCTTGGGTTTCTTGGGCTTCTTCGGCTTCTTCACCACCTGGCCGTCGATGGTGGTCTGCGGCACGCGGTGGTCGGGGATGAAGTCCGGCTCGTCGCGGCGCGGCAGCACCTGGCGGATCAGCAGCTCGATGGCGGCGAGCAGCTGCACCTCGTCGGCGCACACCAGCGAGAGCGCCTCGCCGCTGGCGCCGGCGCGGCCGGTGCGGCCGATGCGGTGCACGTAATCCTCGGCGACGATCGGCAGGTCGAAGTTGACCACCAGCGGCAGGTCGTCGATGTCCAGGCCGCGCGCCGCCACGTCGGTGGCCACCAGCACCTGCACCTCGCCGGCCTTGAAGCGCTCCAGCGCGCGCAGGCGCGCCGGCTGCGGCTTGTCGCCGTGGATCGCATCGGCGCTGACGCCCAGATGCTGCAGCTCGCCGACCAGCTCGTCGACGCCCTTGCGGGTCTTGACGAACACCAGCACCTGGCCCCAGCGCCGCGCCTTGAGCAGGTGGCAGAACAGCTCGCTCTTGCGCTTCTTGTCCACCGGGATCAGCCACTGCCTGACCGACTGCGCCGCGGCGTTGCGTGGGCTGACCTCGATGCTCAGCGGGTCGCGCAGCAGCACGCGGGCCAGCTCGCGGATGGTCTCCGAGAAGGTCGCCGAGAACAGCAGGGTCTGCCGGCGCCGCGGCAGCATGGCGAACAGCTCGTTGAGCTCGCGGGAAAAACCCAGGTCGAGCATGCGGTCGGCCTCGTCGAGCACCAGGGTCTCTACCTGCTCGAAGCGCACCGCATTCTGGCGAAACAGGTCGAGCAGGCGGCCGGGGGTGGCCACCAGCACGTCGACGCCCTTGCGCAGGCGCATCATCTGCGGGTTGATGCTCACCCCTCCGTAGGCCGCCAGGGTGCGCAGCGGCAGGTGCTGGCCGTAGACGCGGAAGCTCTCGTGGACCTGCTCGGCCAGCTCGCGGGTCGGCACCAGCACCAGCGCGCGCACCGAGTTGGGCGCCACCTGCCCTGCCATGCTCAGGCGCTGCAGCAGCGGCAGGGCGAAGCCGGCGGTCTTGCCGGTGCCGGTCTGCGCCGCCGCCATCAGGTCGCGGCCCTTGAGCACGGCGGGGATCGCCTGGCTCTGCACCGGCGTGGGCGTTTTGTAGTCGAGGGCGTCGAGGGCGCGCAGCAGCGGCTCGATCAGGCCGAGGGAGGCGAAGGTCATGGCAGGGGCAACCGGCAGGGAAAACAGGGCGCCAGTTTACCTGCAATCGCTCGTTCGTACGGCGTCGATCAGCCGCGCAGCAGCAGGCTGCCCTCGATCGGCACGTAGCGGTCGGCGGCGCGCAGCAGCGACTGCGCGGTGAGGCCCGGCACGCCGTAGACGGTGGCCTCGGTGCCGCCACGGCGCACGCGCTCGAGCAGCAGGTCGAAGTCGCCGTCGCCGGAGGCCAGCACCACCTCGTCGACCCGCGCCGCGGCGTCGAGCACGTCGATGGTGATGCCGACGTCCCAGTCGCCCTTGGCGCTGCCGTCGCTGCGCTGGATGTACGGCTTGAGCTTCACGGTGAAGCCGAGCCGGCGCAGGGTCTGCTGGAACTGCTGCTGGCGCGGGTCGCCGCGCTCGATGGCGTAGGCGTAGGCCTCGACGACCTGCCCGCGCGCCGCCACTTCGCGCCACAGCGCGGCGTAGTCGAAGTGGCAGCCGTGGGCCTGGCGCACGGTGTAGTAGAGGTTCTGCACGTCGGCGAACAGGGCGATGGTCTTCAACGGGATTCCTTGTGGCGTGGCGGCCCAACCATTATCCGGCCAATCCGCAGCCTGCAGGGGCGAATTCATTCGCCAGCGCGGCCAGGTCCGGCGAATCGATTCGTCCCTACGAGGGTTTCAGCCCCGACAAGCGCGGCACCAGCAGCCGCTCGAACAGCCGCGGGGCGAGGCGCGCCAGCAGGCGGGCGACCCAGTTGACGTTGGACAGCACCAGCAGGCGCCTGCGGCGCACCGCGCCGCGGTAGATGGCCTCGGCGGTGTCCTGCGGCGCATAGACCTTGCCGACGAAGGGCAGCGGCGACGGCGTCACCGAGCCGTCGCCGACCAGCGCGTGCCTGCGCAGGTCGGTGGCGGTGAAGCCGGGGCACACCAGCATGACGTTGACGCCGCTGCCGTCCAGCTCCAGGCGCAGGGTGTCGAACAGGCCGTGCAGGGCGTGCTTGCTGGCGTTGTAGGCGCTGCGGTGCAGCATCGGGGCGAAACCGGACAGCGAGCTCATCACGATGATCTGCCCGCGACGGGCGAGGATGCTCGGCAGCGCCGCCTGGGTGCAGTGCAGCGCGCCGAAGAAATTGACCGCCATGACCCGCTCGAACACGGCCAGATCGGTCCGGGCGAACGGGCTGCTCTGGGCGATGGCGGCGTTGTTGACCAGCACGTCGATGCCGCCGAAGCGCTCCACCGCCAGGGCCACCGCCGCCTGCACCGCCTGGGCGTCGGCGACGTCGCAGCGCAGCGCCAGGGTCTCGGCGTTGTGGTGGTCGGCCAGGTGCTGGGCCAGGCTGTCCAGCGCCGCCTGGTCGAGATCGAGCAGCACCAGGCGCGCGCCGCCCTGGGCGAAGCGCAGCGCCAGCGCGCGGCCGATGCCGGCGCAGGCGCCGGTGATCAGCACCACCTTGCGGTCGAATACCTTGCTGCGGAATACCTTGCGGATGACTCGGCGCATGGGGCCCTCCTGGCGTGTCCGGAACTTCAGCCTACAACAGCTTGTGGCTGCCGTCGCACAGCGGCGGCGTGGCGCTGTGCTTGCAGCCGCAGAAGTACAGGGTCTCGCTGCGCGGAGCGAGGTAGCGCAGCGGGCGGAAGGGCCCGACCTTGTGCGAGCCGTCGCAGAACGGCTGGCTCTGGCTGCGGCCGCAGCGGCACCACCAGTATTCCTTGCCGGCCTCGACCTCCACCGCATAGGGGCCGCGCTGGGCGATATGGGGTTCGGACATGCTGCACCTCCCTCGGGCTGCTGTGCCCTTCCAGCATAGCCGCCCGACGAGCGGTGGGTACGCCACCCGGTGGATCGCCACCCGGTGGATACGCCACCCGGGCGCGCCGTCCTCAGAATCCGCTCGCCTGCCACAGCAGGCGCAGCGCCATCAGGGTCACGACCCAGGCGAAGATGCGCTTGAACTGTGCCGCCGGCATGCGGTCGAGCAGCTTCAGGCCGAGCCAGGTGCCGGCCATGCCGGCGAGGATCATCGCCGCCACCAGCGGCAGCCAGTCCCAGAAGGCGAAGCCGACCGCCGAGAACACCGCCATCTTCAGCAGGTGCTGGGCGCTCATGCAGGCGGCGAAGGTCGCGGTGGTGGCCAGCTTGTCCATGTCGTGGCGGTGGAGGAAACCGGCCACCAGCGGCCCGGTGGCGCCGACGAACATCGACACCAGGGTGGTGAAGCCGCCGGCCAGCAACTGCCCGCCGGCACCCAGGCTGCGCTGCCCCGGCTTGGGCCCCCAGACCAGGTAGAGGATGAAGGCGGCGACGCTGAACTGGATCCACTGCAGCGGCAGCTGGACGACGATCAGCGAGGCCAGCAGCGCGCCACCCAGCGCGCCGAGGGCGAAGCGCCCGAGCAGGCCGCGGTCGATGTGCCGGCGGGTCATCCAGGCGCGGTTGCCGTTGGAGCCGAGCTGCACCAGGCCGTGCACCGGGATCAGCGCCGCGGCCGGGACGATGCCGGCCATGATCGCCAGCAGCAGCACCCCGCCGCCGATGCCCATGGCGCCGGTGAGCAGCGAGGTGAAGCCGGCGGTGGCGATCAGGATGCCGGCGTCGAGCAGGGAGAGGGATGCGGGCAGCAGGTCCATGGCATGGCTCGAGACAGGAAAGGAGCGGGCATTGTAGGAAGCTGCCGGGAAAGGGGATAGCGAGAGCGCCTGCCTCCCCGCTCCCGATTGATGGCTCCTACGCTCTGCGTGGGAGCCCGAGCCATGGACGCTCCGCGTCCAGCCGCAGGTGCGGCTCCGGCGTGCATGCCCACGCGGAGCGTGGGCACGATCACCCCTCCTCAGGTCGCCTTGCGCGGCTTGGCCCGCGCGGTGGGCTCGGCGACCAGCGGATCGTCCGGCCAGTAGTGCTTGGGATACCTGCCCTTGAGGTCCTTCTTCACCTCGGCGTAGGTGTTGGCCCAGAAGCTGGCCAGATCCTGGGTGACCTGCACCGGGCGCTGCGCCGGCGACAGCAGGTGCAGCTTGACGCCGAGGCGCCCGCCGGCGATGCGCGGCGTGGCGGCCAGGCCGAACAGCTCCTGCAGGCGCACCGCCAGCACCGGCGGCTCCTCGGCGTAGTCGAGACGGACCTTCGATCCGGACGGCACCTCGAGGGTCCTGGGCGCCAGCTCGTCGAGGCGCTGCGGCAGCGGCCAGGGCAGCAGGCCGTGGAGGATCGCCGAAAGGTCCAGGGCGGCGAAGTGGCTGAGGCGGCTGACCCTGCCCAGGTACGGCAGCAGCCAGTCCTCCAGCGTCGCCAGCAGGGCGCTGTCGGAGACGTCCGGCCATTCGCTGGCGCCCCTGTCCGCCAGGTCGAGGCGACGCAGCAGCGCCACCCGCGCCTGCCACTGGCGCAGCTCCGGCGTCCACGCCAGCAGCTCCAGGCCCTTGCGCCGCACCAGATTGATCAGCGCGCGGCCGCGGGCGGCCTCGTCCAGCCCGGCGAGCGCCTCGCTGGACAGCACCAGCTCGCCGACCTTGCGCTGGCGCTCGGCGCGCAGCACGCCCTCGCGCTCGTCCCAGTCGAGCACCTCGCTGGCGCTGACCTGCTCGGCCAGTGGGCCGTCGAACAGCGCCGGGTCGAGGTCGGTCGCCAGGTAGATGCGCTCCTCGCGCTGGCCCTGGCGGCTGCCCAGGTCGGCGATCACCAGCCACTCGTGCTTCATCAGCGCATCGGGCTCACCGAACTGCGCCGCGCGGCCGTTGGCCAGGCGGTAGTCGGCTGAGCCTGCGCGGCGCTGGCGGGCGATGCGGTCGGGATAGGCGAAGGCCAGCAGGCAGCCGAGCCAGCGCGGATGTTCGGGATCGGCCACCGCCTGTTCGACCTTTCTCGGCAGGAGGCTGCGGAACTGGCGGGCCAGCTGGCGCGCGCGCTGCACGCCGCCTTGGGCGGCACCCCGCTGGGCGCCACGCGCCGCGCGCGAATCGCCGGCGAGCAGGGCGATGCGAGTGTGCAGGTCGGCGCCACCGCTGCTACGCAGGATGTCCCGCTCGGACAGCAGCGCGGCGAGGTCGGCGGCCAGCGCGCCGAGGCCGAGCACCTGCCCGCGCAGCAGCAGGTGGGCGAGGCGCGGATGGGTCGGCAGCGTGGCCATCGCCTGGCCGTGGGCGGTCAGCGCCCAGCCCTTGCCGCGCGGCTCCAGCGCGCCGAGGCGCTGCAGCAGCTCGCGGGCCTGGGCCAGCGCGGCGGCCGGCGGCGGGTCGAGCCAGACCAGCTCGCTGGCGTCGTCGACGCCCCAGCGCGCCAGCTGCAGGGCCAGGCCGGCCAGGTCGGCCTGGAGGATCTCGGCGCTGCCGTGGGCGGCCAGCTGCTCGTGCTGGGTCTGCGACCACAGGCGGTAGCACACCCCCGGCTCCAGGCGGCCGGCGCGGCCGGCGCGCTGGGTCGCCGAGGCGCGCGCGATGCGCTGGGTGTCCAGGCGGGTCATGCCGCTGGCCGGGTCGAAACGCGGCACCCGCTCCAGGCCGGCGTCGACCACCACGCGCACGCCGTCGATGGTCAGGCTGGTCTCGGCGATGTTGGTGGCCAGCACCACCTTGCGCGTACCGGCCGGCGCCGGCTCGATGGCGGCGCGCTGGGCGGCCAGCTCCAGCTCGCTGTGCAGCGGGCAGAGCAGGATGTCGGCACGCGTGCCGAGCGCCTCCTCCAGCGCCGCCTGCACGCGGCGGATCTCGGCCTGGCCGGGCAGGAACACCAGCAGGCTGCCGCCCTGCTCGGCCAGCGCCTGCAGCACGGTCTGCACCACCCGCGGCTCCAGCGCCTCGCCGGGCTGGGCGGCGCGGCCCCACTGGATGTCCACCGGGAACATGCGCCCCTCGCTGCGCACCACCGGCGCGTCGCCGAGCAGCGCGGCCAGACGCTCGCCCTCGAGGGTCGCCGACATCGGCAGCACCCGCAGCGGCGGCCCCTCGCGCAGCAGCTCGCGGCCGCTGAGGGTCAGCGCCAGGGCCAGGTCGGCATCGAGGCTGCGCTCGTGGAATTCGTCGAATATCACCAGGCCGACGCCCTCCAGGCCCGGATCGTCCTGCAGGCGGCGGGCGAGGATGCCCTCGGTGACCACCTCGATGCGCGTGCGCGGGCCGACCTTGCTGTCCAGGCGGATGCGATAGCCGACCGTCTCGCCGACCTTCTCGCCCAGCTCGCTGGCCAGACGCTCGGCGGCGGCGCGCGCGGCCAGCCGGCGCGGTTCGAGCATGACGATGGTCTGCCCGGCCAGCCACGGCTCGTCGAGCAGCGCCAGCGGCACGCGGGTGGTCTTGCCGGCGCCGGGCGGCGCCTCCAGCACCGCCTCGTGGCGCTCGGCGAGCGCGGCGCGCAGTTCGGGCAGCACGGCATCGATGGGCAGGGCGGAGGACAGGCTCATGGGCACTCGCAACGGCTGACGGCAAGGGCGGCGATTATAGCGGCGAAGCGCCAGCCTTCCGGGTGTCATCGGCAAGCGCGTACACTGTGCGCCGTTTTCAGGAGCCGTCCCCCAAGGAGAAGATGCATGCGTACTTCGCAGCGGATCGTCAGCGGCGTGCTCGCCGCCACCCTGCTCGCCCAGCTGAGCGGCTGCGGCACCCTGTTCTATCCCGATCGCCGCGGCCAGCTGAAAGGCCAGATCGACCCGGCCATCGCCGCACTGGACGCCATCGGCATCCTGTTCTTCGTGATTCCTGGACTGATCGCCTTCGCCATCGACTTCGGCACCGGCGCCATCTACCTGCCGGAAGGGCGCTACTCGGTGGCGCCGGAGCGCCTGCAGGAAGCCGTCGGCAGCGATGGCCGCGTCGATCCTGTCCGCCTGCGCGCCATCCTCCAACAGGAGCTGGCCCGCGACCTGCCGCTGGACGACCCGCGCCTGATCCGCCATGGCGGCAGCGTCGAACAGCTGGCCGCCTACGGCCTGCCCCCGGCCGCCTGAGGAGTCCCACTATGAGTCTGAGCCGCGAACACGGCCGCCTGATGCGCCTGGCCTCGGCTGCCGCCCTGGCCACCGCCCTGACCCTGGTGGCCGCCAAGGCCGTCGCTTGGTGGCTGAGCGGCTCGGTCAGCCTGCTCGCCGGTCTTACCGACTCCCTGCTCGACGGCGCCGCCTCGCTGGTCAACCTGATCGCGGTGCACTACGCGCTGCAGCCGGCCGACGAAAACCACCGCTACGGCCACGGCAAGGCCGAGGCGCTGGCCGGTCTCGGCCAGGCGGTGTTCATCGCCATCAGCGCGGTGCTGGTCGGCATCCGCGGCTTCGAGCGTCTGCAGGAGCCGCAGCCGGTCGAGGCGACCGGGGTCGGCGTGGCGGTGATCCTGCTGTCGCTGGCGATGACCTTCGGCCTGCTGCTGTTCCAGCGCCACGTGGTCAAGGTCACCGGCTCCACGGCGATCCGCGCCGACTCGCTGCACTACGCCTCGGACCTGCTGCTCAACGCCAGCATCCTCGCCGCCCTGCTGCTCGCCGCCTGGGGCTGGCAGCGCGCCGACGCGCTGTTCGGCATCGGCATCGCCCTGTACATCCTGTGGAGCGCGCTGGGCATCGTCCGCGAGTCAGCATCGGTGCTGATGGACGAGGAGCTGCCGCTGGAAACCAGCGAGCGCATGCTGCTGCTGGCGCAGAGCGTGCCCGGCGTGCTCGGCGCCCACGACCTGCGCACGCGCATGTCCGGCACCCACTGGTTCGTCCAACTGCACCTCGACCTGCCGGCCAGCCTGACCCTGCAGCAGGCCCACGACCTCTGCGAGGCGGCCGAGCTGGCCATCCGCGCCGAGTTCCCGCGCGCCGAGGTGCTGGTGCACGCCGACCCGCAGCACTGAGCCTGCGCGCGGACAAGAAGAAGGGGCCTGACGGCCCCTTCAAGGTGGTTTCTTCCGGAGTGCGGCGGCGGGTGGCTGCCTGCTCTGCGCAGCGCCTGGTGGGCGGTGCGGGCCTGGGACCGCGACCTCGTGGGTCGGCGGCGGTGGCGCGGTGCCTGATTGGGCTCTGCGCGGGGTGAGCGTCCGGGCCGTGAAACTGATTCAAACTGTACGCTCGCCGATGCAGCAGGTGCTTGCGAAAATTGCACAGAATCCCAGCCCTTGCGCAAGTATCCGCCAATCAGTAAAAGATCAGCGCAATATTTACACAACGAACCATCACCATGAGCAAGCTCGACCGCTACGACCTGCGCATCCTCGCCGAACTGCAGCGCGATGCACGCATCTCCAACCAGGAGCTGGCCGAGCGCATCGGCCTGTCGCCCTCGCCCTGTTCGCGGCGAGTCAGACAACTGGAGGACGACGGCTACATCCTGCGCCAGGTCGCCCTGCTCGACCGCAAGAAGCTCGGCCTGACCCTCACCGTCTACGTGCTGGTCGGCATGGACCGTCACACCCCGGAGCGCTTCGCCCACTTCGAGTCGGTGATCCGCCAGTGCCCGCAGGTGCTGGAGTGCAGCCTGGTCACCGGCATGGAGGCGGACTATCAGCTCAAGGTGGTGGTGCCGGACATGGATCACTACCAGCAGTTCCTGCTCGGCACCCTGACCCGCATCGAGGGGGTATCCAGCGTGCGTTCGAGCTTCGTGCTCAACCAGGTGCTGGCCGGCACCGAGCTGCCGCTGGAGCACCTGCGCTGACCAGCGGCGCTACCGGCCGACGGTTTTGTGACGCTGTCGCATTTTTGAATTTGCCCGCACCAGCGGAGGGTCTATAATCCGCCCGCGTTTTTGTACGCATGCCTGCGTGGCCTGATAGATATAACAACATCGCCCACCCCCTGATCGCTTTCAGACAATCCTGCAGGAGGGATGATGGACCCCGAAGTATTCGAACACTGGATGATGACCGGCCTCATCGTGGCTCTGGTCGGTTTCATGGCTTTCATCGTCTGGGATCTGGCGAAAAAATCCAATGCCGGCAAGTTCGGCACCGCGATTCTCTTCTTTGCCCTCGGTTTGGGCGTACTCGGCTTCGTCATCAAGAGCCTGGTGATCGGCAGCCTCGAAGGCATGTAACCCCCGAAGCACCCGCAAGGCCTTCCCCTGTCGCCAGGATGACGCGACGGGGTGAGCGCCTATTGCCCCGAAGGATAATCATGACCCCCGCCAACCGTGTGATGCAGAGTTACGGACGCTGCTGCGCCAGCCCGAACTTCTTCGATACCTTCTACCAGCACTTCCTTTCCAGTTCGCCGGCGATTCGCGAAAAGTTCACCAACACCGACATGACCGCGCAGAAGCACCTGCTGCGCGCGGGCATCCTCAACCTGGTGCTGTACGCCCGCGGCATGTCCGACACCAAGCTGCGCGCCCTCGGCCAGAGCCATTCGCGCGAAGGCTTCGACATCCGCCCGGAACTCTACGACCTGTGGCTGGACTCGCTGCTGCTGGCGGTCAAGCAGCATGACGCCCAAGCCGCCCAGGAAGACCTGATCGCCTGGCGCGAAGTGCTGGGCAAGGGCATCAACCTGATCAAGTCGTTCTACTGATCGATGTCCTCGCGGGTGGCGCGGGTCGTGCAGCGACCGCCCCACCCGCCTCCCGCGGCGCAGCCCTCACAGCTGCGCCGGCACCTCCCGCCACTCTCCTGGCGCCAGGCCGTCCAGGCTCCACGGCCCGATGCGCACCCGCACCAGACGCAGGGTCGGCAGCCCCACCGCGGCGGTCATGCGCCGCACCTGGCGGTTGCGCCCCTCGCGGATCACCAGCTCCAGCCAGCAGGTCGGCACGCTCTTGCGAAAACGCACCGGCGGATCGCGCTCCCACAGCGCCGGCGTGTCGATGCGCCGCGCCTCGGCCGGCAGGGTCGGCCCGTCGTTGAGCTCGACCCCGGCGCGCAGGCGCGCCAGTTGCTCCTCGCTCGCCTCGCCCTCCACCTGCACCCAGTAGGTCTTCGCCAGCTTGTGCTTCGGATCGGCGATGCGCGCCTGCAGGCGGCCGTCGTTGGTCAGCAGCAGCAGGCCCTCGCTGTCGCGGTCCAGGCGCCCGGCCGGATAGACGCCGGGCACCGGAACGAAGTCCTTGAGGGTGGCGCGGCCGTCGGCGTCGGCGAACTGGGTCAGCACGTCGAACGGCTTGTTGAGCAGGATCAGTCTCGGCTCGAGCGGCGGCGCCTTGGCCTGACGGCGCTGCGGCTTGGCGGGGACCTGACGCGGCCCGCTACGTCCCGCAGCGGACGGCTTGCGCGGCGGACGGGCCATCACAGGCTGTCACGCAGCCGGCGGCTGCAGCAGTTCTGGTAGCGCCTGCCGCTCCGGCACGGGCACGGGCTGTTGCCGCTGCCGCCCAGCTCCAGCCAGCCCTCCAGGCGCTCGCGGGTCTGCTGCAGGGTGTCCCAGCTCGCCTCGTCCAGCCCCGGCCGCCCGAGGGCGGCGCAGACCTTCAGGTAGTCGCCCAGCAGGGCGTCGCGCTCCAGGCTCTGGTAGCGCGGGGCCACCGGCACGCCTTCGTAGCGGCGCGCCGGATCGGGCAGGAACAACAGGGTGCGGCGGTCGGGCAGCACGTTCCACAGCCGGCCGTCGGCCGCGCGCCAGCAGGCCGTGAAGCAGGCACGCAGCGCCTTGCCCGACCACTCCTCCAGACACCAGCCATCGACCCGCGCACCACCGAGCGCGCTCACCGCGCGACCGACCGAGTACCAGGGCTCGCCGGCGAGGCTTTCCGGCAGCGGCAGCGGCGCCGCCACCAGGGGGTCGGCGCCGGGCACCAGGGTGCGGGCGAAGCGGCGCAGGGGGTTGCTGTAACGGGCGGGATCGACAAAGGCCATGACGGGTTCGCAGGACGGCGCCCCACGGCTCGCACAGGAGCCGCCGCCGACGGGCGGTGCGGGCTGAGGGGCGCATTCTAGCAGCGCCGGCCCCTCAGTCGAGCGCCTGCAGCCGGCTGCGCGCCAGCAGCGCGGCCACCGCCACGCCGCGCGGCAGGCAGCCGTAGGTCAGCGCCGGGGCGTCCAGGCGCGCGGCGAGGAAGGCGTCGCCGACCACCTGCGGCGCGCCCTGCAGCAGCAGGCCGGCCTGCAGCGCCACGGCGATCTCGCCGGCCAGCTGGCGGGCGCGGTACTCGAGGCCGTCGCGATCCTGCAGGGCGTGCTTGAGGCGCAGCACCAGCGCCCTGAGGCGCGCCTCGCCGTGGCCGTCGGCCAGCTCGGCGAACAGCGCCTCGGCCACCCCGGGCGTCTTCAGCGCGCGCAGCACGTCGAGGCACTGCACGTTGCCCGAACCCTCCCAGATCGAGTTGACCGGCGCTTCGCGGTACAGCCGCGGCAGGATGCTCTCCTCGACGTAGCCGGCGCCGCCCAGGCATTCCTGCGCCTCGTGGACGAAGGCCGGCGCGCGCTTGCACACCCAGTACTTGCCCACCGCAGTGAGCAGGCGGGCGAAGTGGCGCTCCTGCTCGTCCTCCGGACGCTCCAGGGCGTGGCCCAGGCGCAGGCTCAGCGCCAGCGCCGCCTCGGACTCCAGCGCCAGGTCGGCCAGCACGTTCTGCATCAGCGGCTGCGCCGCCAGCACGCGGCCGCCGACCTGGCGCTGCGCGCAGTGGTGCAGGGCCTGGCTGAGCGCCTGGCGCATCAGCGCCGCCGAGCCGGTCATGCAGTCGAAGCGGGTCAGCGCCACCATCTCCAGCACGGTGGCGATGCCGCGGCCCTCCGCGCCGACCATCCAGGCCTGCGCGCCGTGGAACTCGAGTTCCGCCGAAGCGTTGCTGCGGTTGCCCAGCTTGTCCTTGAGGCGCTGGATGTGGATGCGGTTGTGGCTGCCGTCCGGGCGCAGGCGCGGCAGCAGGAAGCAACTCAGCCCGCCTTCGGCCTGCGCCAGGGTGAGGAAGCCGTCGGACATCGGCGCCGAGCAGAACCACTTGTGGCCGAGCAGCTCGTAGGCCTGCCCCGGGCCGCGCGCACCGACGGCGAAGGCGCGCGTGCTGTTGGCACGCAGATCCGAGCCGCCCTGCTTCTCGGTCAGCGCCATGCCGAGGGTCAGGCCGCGCTTGTCGGCGACCGGCAGCGGCCGCGGATCGTAGTCGAGGCTGAGCAGGCCGGGCAGCCAGGCCTCGCCCAGTTCGCCCTGACGACGCAGCACGGCGATGCCGGCGTGGGTCATGGTCAGCGGGCAGGCGCTGCCGGCCTCGGCCTGGTTGTGCAGGTAGAACAGCCCGGCGCGCAGCACCTGGGCGCCGGGGCGCGGCTCGCGCCAGGGCAGCGCATGCAGGCCGTGGGCGATGCCGGCCTGCATCAGCCGGTGCCAGGCGGGATGGAACTCCACCTGGTCGAGGCGGTGGCCATAGCGGTCGTGGCTGTGCAGCTCGGGAGCATGGCGGTTGGCGGCGAAGCCGGCCACCAGCAACTCCCCGCCGCTCAGCTCGCCGTATTCGGCCAGCCGCGCCGCCCCCCAGTCGGCGCCGAAGCGCTGCAGCCACTCCTGCAGCGGGCGGTCGCCGCGGTACAGGTTGGCGCCGTCCAGCGGCGTCGGCTGGTTGGTCACGGTATGGGTTTCCACGCAGTGCTCGGGAGTCATCGTCCACCTCCTGCCGTTGCATGCCTTGCAGTGAAGCAGAAGCGCGGCGCGCCGCCCGGGCAGGCGGTCGACTTTGGTGGTAAGCTCGGCAGCCATGAACCGATACCCTTCCCGTCCCGTCGTCCTCTGCCTGTCCGGCCACGATCCCAGTGGCGGCGCCGGCCTGCAGGCGGACATCGAGGCCCTGCTCGCCCAGGGCTGCCACGCCGCTCCGGCGGTCACCGCGCTGACCGTGCAGGACACCGTAGACGTCAGCGACTTCCGCGTCCTCGACCGTGCCTGGGTGCTGGCCCAGGCCAACGCGGTGATCGACGATCTGCCGGTCGCCGCGGTCAAGCTGGGCATGCTCGGCTCGCTGGAGATGGTCGACACCGTGGTCGAGATCATGGCCCGCCTGCCCGGCGTGCCGCTGGTCTGCGACCCGGTGCTGCGCGCCGGCGGCGGCGGTGCACTGGGCAAGGACGAGGTCGGCTACGCGATCCGCGAGCGCCTGCTGCCGCTGTGCCGCATCGCCACGCCCAACCTGCCGGAAGCGCGCATCCTCGCCGAGCTGCCGGAGGGCAGCGCCGACGAGTGCGCCGAAAAGCTGCTGCCGCTGTGCGAGCACCTGCTGATCACCGGCGGCCACGGCGACGAGCGCGAGGTGCACAACCGCCTGTACTCGCGCGACGGCAGCCGCCACGACTTCACCTGCGCGCGCCTGCCGGGCAGCTACCACGGCTCCGGCTGCACCCTGGCCAGCACCCTGGCCGGCCGCCTGGCGCTGGGCGAGGAGCTGGTCAGCGCGGTGCGCTCGGCCCTCGCCTACACCTGGCGCACCCTGCGCGACGCCGAGCAGCCCGGCCGCGGCCAGTACGTGCCGCGCCGCCTGCCGCTGGATTTCTGCTCCTGATCCCCTGCCCGAGGAAAGCCCGCCGATGAAGCCGCTGCGCGGACTCTACGCCATCACCGACAGCCAGCTGCTGGCCGATGGCCGCCTGCTGCCCTACGTCGAGGCCGCCCTGCGCGGCGGCGCCCGGCTGCTGCAGTACCGCGACAAGTCCGGCGACGCCGCGCGGCGCCTGCGCGAGGCCGAGGCGCTGGCCGAGCTGTGCCTGCGCCACGGCGCCCGGCTGATCATCAACGACGACCTGGAGCTGGCCACCCGCCTGGGCGTCGGCCTGCACCTGGGCCAGGAGGACGGCTCGCTGTCCGCCGCGCGCGCCCTGCTCGGCCGCGAGGCGATCATCGGCGCCACCTGCCATGCGCGCCTGGAGCTGGCCGAGCAGGCCCGCCGGGACGGCGCCAGCTACCTGGCCTTCGGCCGCTTCTTCAATTCGCAGACCAAGCCCGGCGCGCCGGCCGCCACCCCCGAACTGCTCGACGAGGCGCGCGCGCGCTTCCGCCTGCCGCTGGTGGCCATCGGCGGCGTGACCCTGGACAGCGCCCCCGAGCTGATCGCCCGCGGCGCCAGCCTGGTCGCGGTGATCCACGCCCTGTTCGCCGCCCCGAATGCCGCCGAAGTCGAGCGCCGCGCGCACGCCTTCAGCCAACTGTTCGCCGACATCTGACCTTCCTTTCGAGAGACCCTTTCCATGTCCCGCTCCGAAATCCTGTTCAGCAACGCCCAGAAGCACATCCCCGGCGGCGTCAACTCGCCGGTGCGCGCCTTCCGCAGCGTCGGCGGCACTCCGCTGTTCTTCAAGCACGCCGAAGGCGCCTACGTCATCGACGAGGACGACAAGCGCTACGTCGACTACGTCGGCTCCTGGGGCCCGATGATCCTCGGCCACGGCCATCCGGAAGTGCTCGACGCGGTGCGCAGGCAGCTCGAGCACGGCCTGTCCTACGGCGCGCCGACCGCGCTGGAAGTGGAGATGGCCGAGCTGGTCTGCCAGCTGGTGCCGTCCATGGAGCTGGTGCGCATGGTCAGCTCCGGCACCGAGGCGACCATGAGCGCCATCCGCCTGGCCCGTGGCTACACCGGCCGCGACGCCATCATCAAGTTCGAGGGCTGCTACCACGGCCACTCCGACAGCCTGCTGGTCAAGGCCGGCTCCGGCGCGCTGACCCAGGGCGTGCCCAGCTCGGCGGGCGTGCCGGCCGACTTCGCCAGGCACACCCTGACCCTGCCCTACAACGACATCCAGGCCGTCGAGAAGACCCTGGCCGAAGTCGGCAAGGACGTGGCGTGCATCATCGTCGAGCCGGTGGCCGGCAACATGAACTGCGTGCCGCCGGCACCGGGCTTCCTCGAGGGCCTGCGCGCGCTGTGCGACGCGCACGGCGTGGTGCTGATCTTCGACGAGGTGATGACCGGCTTCCGCGTCGCCCTCGGCGGCGCCCAGGGCCACTACGGCATCAACCCGGACCTGTCGACCTTCGGCAAGATCGTCGGCGGCGGCATGCCGGTCGGCGCCTTCGGCGGCAAGCGCGCGATCATGGAATGCATCGCCCCGCTCGGCCCGGTCTACCAGGCCGGCACCCTGTCCGGCAACCCGCTGGCCATGGCCGCTGGCCTGACCACCCTCAGGCTGATCAGCCGTCCGGGCTTCCATGCCGAACTGAGCGACTACACTGCACGCATGCTCGACGGCCTGCAGCAGCGCGCCGCTGCCGCCGGCATCCCCTTCGTCACCACCCAGGTGGGCGGCATGTTCGGCCTGTACTTCAGCGAAGCCGCCGACATCGTCACCTTCGACGACGTGATGACCAGCGATGCCGAGCGCTTCAAGCGCTTCTTCCACCTGATGCTGGACGGCGGCGTGTACCTGGCACCGAGCGCCTTCGAGGCCGGCTTCACCTCCATCGCCCACGGCGAGGCCGAGCTGGCGATCACCCTCGACGCCGCCGAGCGCGCCTTCGCCGCCCTCAGGGGCTGAGCGTCGCGCTGTCCGCCACCCCCCTGCGGGTCGGCGGACAGCGCCAGCCGGCGGATACTGGCCAATGGCCGGCAGGAAAAGCCGCCGGCCCCCTGTCATGACCCGGCGGGTTATTCCATAATGGAGAACGTCGGCCCAGAGCCGACCGTGCCTCCGCCCGCCGAACCAGGAGAAGTCCGGATCGCCATGAACCGTGCTGGCTGCACCCTGCTGATGGGCTGCCTGTTGTCGATCAATCCGCTGCTCGGCCATGCCGAGAGCAACTCCCTGCTGATTCCGGCGACCAGTCGCTGCGTGCTCGACACCCAACCCCAGGATCTCGATCAGGCGCTGGCCCAGTGCCGCAGCCTCGCCGAGGGCGGCGACGCCCAGGCCCAGTTCGAACTCGGCGAATTCTTCCATGCCGGCCAGCCGCCACGCGACCTGCCGGAGGCGCTGCGCTGGTACGAGCAGGCCTCGCTGCAGGGCCATGCCCAGGCCCAGCTGCGCCTCGGCACCCTGTTCTGGCATGGCGAGGGCGTGCCGGCCAACAACGTGCAGGCCTACGTGGTGCTGAAGATGGCGGCGGTCAACGGCGCCGAAGAGGCGCTGGACAGTGCCGACGAGGTGGCCGAGGGCATGAGCCCCGAGCAGCTCGAGCAGGCCAACCGCGTGCTCGGCGAGATCTTCCGCAACTACCTGCAGGAGCTGCAGGCCAGCGACCTCGGCCCGCCGTTCGCTCCGCTGCGCTAAGCGCTAGGTGCGCAAGGTGGACGCCTCGCCTCGGCGCTTATCCACCGCTAGGACTGGCCAGACAGGAACGGTAGAAAATCGCTTCGCGAGTTTTCCACCCTACCCGACTACAGGCAATCCTCGACCACTCAACGCTCCGGCATCGGCGGCATGGGGAACGGCATCACGTTGCCGCCGCCCTTGGCCTCGCTGATCTTCGCCGTGCCCAGGCGCTCCACCTCGTCGATGCGGATGATCGCGTGCATCGGCACGAAGCTGCGCACCACGCCCTCGAACTGCGCCTTGAGCTTCTCCTCGCTGGGATCGACCACCACCTGGGTGCGTTCGCCGAAGACGAATTCCTCGATCTCCAGGAAGCCCCACAGGTCGCTCTGGTAGATGGCCTTGGCGTACATCTCGTACACCTGACCCTGGTTGAGGAAGATCACCTTGAAGATGGGGGCGGGCTTGCTCATGACTCTCCGGACCGACGGAACTGCGGGGCGCGAATCCTAGCACACCCGCCGGACCGCGAAGCCTAGGAAGCCCAGTCCCTGCCACCTATAATGCGCGGTCCTTGGACTTTCCCGACGAGCACCCATGGCCAAGAAGCTTTTCATCGAAACCCACGGCTGCCAGATGAACGAGTACGACAGCTCGCGCATGGCCGACCTGCTGGGCGAACACCAGGCCCTCGAACTCACCGAGAACCCGGCCGAAGCCGACGTGATCCTGCTCAATACCTGCTCGATCCGCGAGAAGGCCCAGGAGAAGGTGTTCTCCAAGCTCGGCGGCTGGCGCGAACTGAAGCGGCAGAACCCCGAGCTGGTGATCGGCGTCGGCGGCTGCGTGGCCAGCCAGGAAGGCGCGGCGATCCGCGAACGCGCGCCCTACGTCGACGTGGTGTTCGGCCCGCAGACCCTGCACCGCCTGCCGGAGATGATCGACGCCGCGCGCACCACCAGGAAGCCGCAGGTGGACATCTCCTTCCCGGAGATCGAGAAGTTCGACCGCCTGCCCGAGCCGCGCGTCGACGGCCCCAGCGCCTTCGTTTCGGTGATGGAAGGCTGCAGCAAGTACTGCACCTTCTGCGTGGTGCCCTACACCCGCGGCGAGGAGGTCAGCCGACCGCTGGCCGACGTGCTCGCCGAGATCGTCCACCTGGCCGAGCACGGCGTGCGCGAGGTGACTCTGCTCGGCCAGAACGTCAACGGCTACCGCGGCGACACCGGCGACGGCCGCATCGCCGACTTCGCCGAGCTGCTCTACGCGGTGGCGGCGATCGACGGCATCGACCGCATCCGCTACACCACCAGCCACCCGCTGGAGTTCTCCGACGCGCTGATCCAGGCCCACGCCGAGATTGCCAAGCTGGTCAAGTTCGTCCACCTGCCGGTGCAGGCGGGCTCCGACCGCATCCTCGCGGCGATGAAGCGCAACCACACCGCTCTGGAGTACAAGTCGCGCATCCGCAAGCTCAAGGCCGCGGTGCCGGACATGTGCATCAGCTCGGACTTCATCGTCGGCTTCCCCGGCGAGACCGACAGGGACTTCGAGCAGACCATGAAGCTGATCGAGGAGGTCGGCTTCGACTTCTCCTTCTCCTTCGTCTACAGCGCACGCCCCGGCACCCCGGCCGCGGACCTCGCCGACGACACTCCCGAGGAGATCAAGAAGCAGCGCCTGCAGATCCTCCAGGCGCGCATCCACCAGCAGGGCTTCGAGATCAGCCAGCGCATGGTCGGGACCACCCAGCGCATCCTGGTCAGCGACTACTCGAAGAAGGACCCGGGCATGCTGCAGGGCCGCACCGAGAACAACCGCATCGTCAACTTCCGTGCCGACAACCCGCGGCTGATCGGCCAGTTCGTCGACGTGCACATCGACGAGGCGCTGCCGCACTCGCTGCGCGGCAGCCTGGTCGACGAGGCCAGCTACTGATCCCCGCCCGCCGCGCGAGCGCGGCGGGCGCCTCCTGGCCAGTCCACCATCCGCCAATGCCGCGGCGCTTTCCCCCTCGGGGCGCTGCGGTTATTCTTCGTCCATCCCCCCCAGCCGAACGGCGGCCAACAGACGACCTTGAACGCTCCCCTGGAACACCACCGCTTCATCCTCGACCCCCTCGATGCCCGACGCTTCGCCAACCTCTGCGGCCAATTCGACGAGCACCTGCGCCTGATCGAACAGCGCCTGGGCATCGAGATCCGCAACCGTGGCAACCAGTTCGAACTGGTCGGCGACGCCCAGCGCAGCCACACCGCCGAGAACCTGCTGCGCCGCCTGTACCGCGAGACCCACGCTACCGAGCTGACCCCGGAACTGGTCCACCTGTTCCTCCAGGAGTCCGGTCTCGAGGATCTGGCCGTGCCCGGCCAGACGCCGAGCGTCACCCTGAAGACCCGCAAGGCGCACATCACCCCGCGCGGCGCCAACCAGCAGCGCTACGTCAAGGCGATCCTCGACAACGACATCAACTTCGGCATTGGCCCGGCCGGCACCGGCAAGACCTACCTCGCCGTGGCCTGCGCGGTGGATGCCCTGGAGCGCGAGCAGGTGCGGCGCATCCTGCTGGTGCGTCCGGCGGTGGAAGCCGGCGAGAAGCTCGGCTTCCTGCCCGGCGACCTGGCGCAGAAGATCGACCCCTACCTGCGCCCGCTGTACGACGCTCTCTACGAAATGATGGGCTTCGAGCAGGTGGCCAAGCTGATCGAGAAGCAGGTGATCGAGATCGCCCCGCTGGCCTACATGCGCGGGCGCACCCTGAACAACAGCTTCATCATCCTCGACGAGAGCCAGAACACCACCCTGGAGCAGATGAAGATGTTCCTCACCCGGATCGGCTTCGGCTCGACCGCGGTGATCACCGGCGACGTCACCCAGGTCGACCTGCCGCGCGGCACCAAGTCGGGTCTGGCCCACGTCATCGAGGTGCTGCGCGACGTGCCGGGGATCAGCTTCACCCACTTCAAGGCCAAGGATGTGGTGCGCCATCCGCTGGTGCAGCGCATCGTCGAGGCCTACGACCGCCACGAGCAGCGCCTGCAGGGCAAGGCCGCCGAGCGCACCGAGGACAGCCGCCATGCAGGTTGAACTGGATCTGCAACTGGCCAGCACGGCCGCCGAGCTGCCCGGCGAGGCGCAGCTGCGCCGCTGGTGCGAACTGGCCCTGCGCCAGCGTACGGCGCCCTCGGAGCTGACCATCCGCATCGTCGACGAGGCGGAGGGCCGCGAGCTCAACCGCACCTGGCGCGGCAAGGACTACGCCACCAACGTGCTGTCCTTTCCCGCCGAGGTCCCCGAAGGCATCCTGGATATCCCGCTGCTCGGCGACCTGGTGATCTGCGCCCAGGTGGTGGCACGCGAGGCGGCTGAACAGGGCAAGGCGGCGGACGCTCACTGGGCGCACCTGACCATCCACGGCTGCCTGCACCTGCTGGGCTACGACCACATCGACGACGACGAAGCCGAGGAGATGGAAGCCCTGGAACGCCAGCTGCTGGCCGAACTCGGCTACCCCGATCCCTACGCGAGCGACGAAGAGTAAGGACACATGAGCGACGACCGATCGAGCCAGGGGCAGAAGTCCTGGCTGGAAAGAATCACCCAGGCTTTTGCCCATGAGCCGAAGAACCGCGAGGAGCTGATCGAGGTCCTGCGCGACGCCCATGACAACAAACTGCTCGACACCGAGGCGCTGGCGATCGTCGAGGGCGCCATCCAGGTCGCCGACCTGCAGGTGCGCGACATCATGATCCCGCGCTCGCAGATCATCAGCATCAAGGCCTGCCAGAACCCGCAGGAGTTCCTCCCGGCGGTGATCGAGGCGGCCCACTCGCGCTACCCGGTGATCGGCGAGAACCTCGACGAGGTGCTCGGCATCCTGCTGGCCAAAGACCTGCTGCCGCTGCTGCTGCACGGCAACGAGCAGTCCTTCGACCTGCAGAAGCTGCTGCGCCCGGCCACCTACGTGCCCGAATCCAAGCGCCTCAACGTGCTGCTGCGCGAGTTCCGCAGCACCCACAACCACATGGCCATCGTCATCGACGAATACGGCGGCGTCGCCGGTCTGGTGACCATCGAGGACGTGCTCGAGCAGATCGTCGGCGAGATCGAGGACGAGCACGACGTCGAGGAAGACAGCTTCATCAAGGCGCTGCCCAGCGGCGACTTCATCGTCAAGGCGCTGACCCCGGTGGACGAGTTCAACGAGTTCTTCGAGGCCGGCTTCTCCGAGGAGGAGTTCGACACCCTCGGCGGCGTGGTGATGAGCGCCTTCGGCCACCTGCCCAAGCGCGGCGAGACCATCGAGCTGGGCGACTTCCGCTTCCGCGTGCTCAACGCCGACAGCCGGCGCATCCACCTGCTGCGCCTGACCCCGCGGGCGCGCTGAGGCGCGGACGCTGATCGTCCCCACGCTCCGCGTGGGGATGCCACCCTGGACGCTCCGCGTCCAGCTACCCGCCCGCGCCCGGCTCCGCTAAGCTGCCCGCGCCTGTCTTTCGCCAAGGAATCTTCATGCGCTGGATCTCCCGTCCCGGCTGGCCCGGCCACCTGCTGGCCCTGGCCGCCGGCGCCCTCACCCCGCTGGCCCTCGCCCCCTGGAACCTGTGGCCGCTCGGCCTGCTGTCGCTGGCGCTGTTCTATCTCGGCCTGCGCTGCCTGGCCCCCGGCGCCGCCGCCGGCCGCGGCTGGCTGTACGGCTTCGGCGCCTTCGCCGCCGGCACCAGCTGGGTGTACGTCAGCATCCACGACTACGGCGCCGCCTCGCCGGCGCTGGCCGCGCTGCTGACCCTGGCGTTCTGCGCCGGCCTTGCGCTGTTCTTCGCCCTGCCGGCCTGGGCCTGGGCGAAGTGGCTGCGCCGCGAACGCGCGCCGCTGGCCGACGCGCTGGCCTTCGCCGCCCTGTGGCTGGCCCAGGAGGCCCTTCGCGGCTGGCTGTTCACCGGTTTCCCGTGGCTGTACGTCGGCTACGCCCAGCTCGACGGCCCGCTGGCCGGCCTGGCGCCGCTCGGCGGCGTCTGGCTGCTGTCCTTCGCCATGGCGCTGACCGCCGCCCTGCTGGCCAACCTGCCGGCGCTGCTGCCGCGCGGGCGCTGCCTGCTGGGCGCCGCCGCGCTGCTCGCCGGCCTGTGGGGCAGTAGCCTGTGGTTCAAGGACCACCCCTGGACCACCCCGGCCGGCCCGGCGCTGAAGGTCGCCGCCATGCAGGGCAATGTCGCGCAGAACCTCAAGTGGGACCCCGAGCAGCTCAACGCCCAGCTCGCCCTGTACCGCGACCTGACCTTCGCCGAGGCGCCGGCCGACCTCTACGTCTGGCCGGAGACCGCGGTGCCGGTGCTCAAGGAATACGCCGAGGGCTACCTGGCGGTGATGGGCCGCTTCGCCAGCGAGCGCAATGCCGCACTGGTCACCGGCGTGCCGCTGCGCGAGAAGGACGACGCCGGCCGGGCGCGCTACTACAACGCCCTGCAGGTGGTCGGCCAGGGTGGCGGCACCTACCTCAAGCAGAAGCTGGTGCCGTTCGGCGAGTACGTGCCGCTGCAGGACGTGCTGCGCGGGCTGATCGCCTTCTTCGACCTGCCGATGTCCGACTTCGCCCGCGGCCCGGCCGACCAGGCGCTGCTGACGGCGCGCGGCTACCGCATCGCCCCCTACATCTGCTACGAGGTGGTCTATCCGGAGTTCGCCGCGAGTCTCGCCGCGCGGAGCGAGCTGCTGCTGACGGTGAGCAACGACGCCTGGTTCGGCACCTCGATCGGCCCGCTGCAGCACCTGCAGATGGCGCAGATGCGCGCTCTGGAGAGCGGCCGCTGGATGATCCGCGCCACCAACAACGGCGTCACCGCGCTGATCGACCCGTTCGGCCGGGTGCAGGCGCAGGTGCCGCAGTTCCAGCGCGCCGTGCTGCGCGGCGAGGTGGTGCCGATGCAGGGCCTGACGCCCTACCTGCAGTGGCGCGCCTGGCCGCTGGCCGGCGTCTGCGCCCTGCTGCTGGGCTGGACCGCGCTCACCGCGCGGCGCCAGCGCCGGCTGTTCACTGCCTTGAACTGAGGCGCCAGCCAGCAACAAAAAGGGCGACCCGCGGGTCGCCCTTTGCATTCCAGCGCTGACTGTAGGGTGGGTTACGGCCTGCGGCCTTACCCACCCTACACAGGACTCAGCCGATCTTGTGGCCGTGGGCCTGCTGGTCGGCGTGATAGGACGAGCGCACCAGCGGACCGGAGGCGACGTTCTTGAAGCCCATCTTCTCACCTTCCTCGGCGAACCAGGCGAAGGTGTCCGGATGGACGAAACGCTGCACCGGCAGGTGGCTGCGCGACGGCTGCAGATACTGGCCGAGGGTGAGCATGTCGATGTCGTGCTCGCGCATGCGCTGCATGGTCTCGATCACCTCCTCGTCGGTCTCGCCGAGGCCGAGCATCAGGCCCGACTTGGTCGGCACGCCCGGCACGCGCTTCTTGAACTCCTGCAGCAGGTCCAGCGACCACTCGAAGTCCGAGCCCGGGCGCGACGACTTGTACAGGCGCGGCACGGTTTCCAGGTTATGGTTGAAAACATCCGGCGGCTCGGTGGCGGTTATGTCGAGGGCAATCTCCATGCGCCCGCGGTAGTCCGGCACCAGGGTCTCCAGCTGCACGCTGGGCGACAGCGCGCGGATCTCGCGCAGGCAGTCGGCGAAGTGCTGGGCGCCGCCGTCGCGCAGGTCGTCGCGGTCCACCGAGGTGATCACCACGTACTTCAGGCGCAGGTCGGCGATGGCCAGCGCCAGGTTCTTCGGCTCGTCCGGATCCAGCGCGTTGGGCCGGCCGTGGCCGACGTCGCAGAACGGGCAGCGGCGGGTGCAGATGTCGCCCATGATCATGAAGGTGGCGGTGCCGCCGCTGAAGCACTCGCCGAGGTTCGGGCAGGAAGCTTCTTCGCACACGCTGTGCAGCTTGTGCTGGCGCAGCAGCTGCTTGATGCGCTCGACCTCGGGGGTGACCGGGATGCGCACGCGGATCCAGTCCGGCTTGCGCGGCAGCTCCTCGGTGGGAATGATCTTCACCGGAATGCGCGCGACCTTCTCGGCGCCGCGCAGCTTGACCCCGGCCTCGACCTTGGCCGGGCCCTTGGTGGTGTTGTCCACGGTACTCATGTCAGCTCCAGCCCTCCCGCGAGGGTCTCGTATTCAGCGTAGCCAAGCTGGCCGACCAGCTGGCGCACCAGCGCGGCACGCACTTCGGCGAGTTCGATCGGGCCCTGGGCCAGATCCTTGAGTTGGGTCATGGCCATGCCGGCATAGCCACAGGGATTGATGCGGCCGAACGGTTCCAGGTCCATGTCGACGTTGAGCGCCAGGCCATGGAAGGAGCGGCCGTGGCGGATGCGCAGGCCGAGCGAGGCGATCTTCGCCGCGCCGACGTAGACGCCGGGGGCGTCCGGCTTGGCATGGGCCTCGACGCCGTAGCCTTCGAGCAGGGCGACCAGGCTGGCCTCCATGCGGCTGACCAGTTCGCGCACGCCCAGATTCGAGCGGCGCACATCGAGCAGCAGGTAGGCGATCAGCTGGCCCGGGCCGTGGTAGGTCACCTGGCCGCCGCGGTCGGCCTGCACCACCGGGATGTCGCCGGGCATCAGCAGGTGCTCGGCCTTGCCGGCCTGGCCCTGGGTGAACACCGGTTCGTGCTCGAGCAGCCAGATCTCGTCCGGGGTGTCGGGGCCGCGCTCGTTGGTGAAGCGCTGCATCGCCTGCCAGGCCGGCAGGTAGGGCAGCCGGCCCAGCTCGCGCACCCGCAGGGGGCCCATCACAGCACCATGTGCACGCGGCCGGTGGCGCGCAGGTCGACGTGGATCGCCTGCAGCTGCTCGACGCCGGTGGCGCGGATCGCCAGCTGCACCGAGACGAAACGGCCGTTGCTGCTGTCGCGCAGGGTCAGGGTGGTGACGTCGAGGTCCGGCGCATGACGGCGGACGATGTCGATCACCAGGTCGGCGAAGCCCTCGCCGGCGTCGCCGATCACCTTGATCGGGTAGCCGTGGCAGGGAAATTCGATCTTCGGCGCCTGGACTTCGGTAGCGGAGGTCTTGGTATCGGTCATGGTCTCGACGGGCTTGTGGCCCGCAATGCCGGCGCCCCGGGGTCGGGGCGCCGCGCTCAGGTCAATGGATCAGTTGAACAATCCGTAGAAAAACAGTCGGATACTATCCCACAGGCGGCGGAAGATACCACCCTCCTCGACCGCCTCGAGGGCCACCAGCGGCGCGCTGTGCAGCACCTGCTCGCCGAGGCGCACCTCGACCTTGCCGACTTCCTGGCCGGCGGCCACCGGCGCCTCGATCATCGGCTGCAGGGTCATGCTGGCCTGCAGCTTGTCCATCTGGCCACGCGGCAGGGTCAGGGTCAGGTCCTCGGCCAGGCCGGCCTTGAGCTGGCGCTCGGCGCCCTTCCACACCGGGGCCTGGGTCAGCTCGGCGCCCTTGGCGTAGAACTGGCGGGTCTCGAAGAAGCGGAAGCCGTAGGTCAGCAGCTTCTGGGTCTCGGCGGCGCGGGCCTGCTCGCTGTTGGTGCCGAACACCACGGCGATCAGGCGCTGGCCGTCACGCACGGCGGAAGCCACCAGGCAGTAGCCGGCTTCCTCGGTGTGGCCGGTCTTCAGGCCGTCGACAGTCTTGTCGCGCCACAGCAGCAGGTTGCGGTTGGGCTGTTTGATGTTGTTCCAGAGGAACTCCTTCTGCGCGTAGATGGCGTAGTGCGCCGGGTCTTCCTTGATGATCGCGCGCGCCAGCCTGGCCATGTCGTGGGCCGAGGAGTAGTGCTCCGGGTGCGGCAGGCCGGTGGCGTTCATGAAGTGGCTGTTGACCATGCCGAGCTTGCCGGCGGTGGTGTTCATCAGGTCGGCGAAGGCGTCCTCGCTGCCGGCGATGTGCTCGGCCACCGCCACGCTGGCGTCGTTGCCGGACTGGATGATGATGCCGTGCAGCAGGTCGCCCATGGTCACCTGGGTGCCGACCTGGACGAACATGCGCGAGCCGCCGGTGCGCCAGGCGTGTTCGCTGATGGTCACCAGATCCTTCTCGCCGACCTGGCCGCGGTTGATCTCCAGGGTGGCGATGTAGGCGGTCATCAGCTTGGTCAGGCTGGCCGGCGGCAGGCGCTCGTCGGCGTTCTGCTGGACCAGCACGTTGCCGCTGTCGGCATCCATCAGCAGCCAGGCCTTGGCCGCCAGTTGCGGCGGCGCCGGAACGACCTGCTCGGCGGCCCAGGCGGCAGGTGCCGCGGCGAGCAGGACCAGCAGGAACAAGCGGTGCACTAAGGTGGTGATGTTCATCCGTCTCTCGAATAGCTAGGTAGGTGAATCAGGCCCTTGCGGGCATTGCTACGGTGCCGGGCGGCGTCAGTCCGGCCGCACCAGCGTCGGCTGGCCGAGGCTGGCCAGCCGCAGGGAGTCCTGCAGCTGCAGGGCCTCATCCTGAGTGTCGATCGGCCCCAGGCGCACCCGGTGCAGGACCTGCTGGTTGCGCACGACCGAGCTGATAAACACCGGCGCAGTCCCCACCACCGAGCTCAGCTTGGCCTTGAGGAGTTCCGCAGCGTCCGGGTTGGCGAAGGCGCCCACCTGGAGATACAGCCCAGCGGCTGGGGCAGAAGCGTTTTTTTTTACCGCCACCTCGACCGGCAGGACGGCGGCGGCATGCTGCTCCGGCGGCGGCGTCCAGGTCTCGATGGGCGCGGCCACCGGCTGCGGCACGCTGCGCACCTCGCTGGGCGCCGGCAGGCTCATCAGCTTGTTGCTGCGCGGGGCGCCGGCATTGCTGGCCAGCACCATCGGCACCGGCCGGCCCTGCTGGGCCCACCACTGCTGCGGGTCGATGCCCTCGACCTTGACCCGCGCGGTGCCGGTCTCGGCATAGCCGAGCTTCTTCGCCGCGGCGAAGGACAGGTCGATGATGCGGTCGGAGTAGAACGGCCCGCGGTCGTTGACCCGCAGGATCACGCTCCGGCCGTTGTCCAAGTTGGTGACCCGCACGTAGCTGGGCAGCGGCAGGGTCTTGTGCGCGGCGGTCATGCCGTACAGGTCGTAGGTCTCGCCGTTGGCGGTGGCCTGGCCGTGGAACTTGGTGCCGTACCAGGAGGCGGTGCCGGTGGCGCGGTAGTTGCGCGCATCCTGGATCGGATAGTAGGGCTTGCCGAACACCGTGTAGGGACTGGCCTTGACCGGGCCGTTGTGCGGCATCGGCACGGCGTCGGGGATGCGCGACACGTCGACGTCCCACCAGGGCGCGCCGTCGCGGTGCGGGCGGGCGTAGCTGCCCGGGCCGGAAACGGCCTGGTCGCTGTCGACCGGCGCGCGCGAGGTGGTGCAGCTGCTCAGCAGGGCCAGGCTGCACAGTACGGCCAGCGGCAGCCGCGGCAGGGATGGGCGCATGTCAGAACTCCTGGCGCTGCGCATGCAGCGCGCTGGAGAGCTGGTGCACGGCCATGGCGTACATCACGCTGCGGTTGTAGCGGGTGATCACGTAGAAGTTGGGCAGGCCCATCCAGAACTCGTCGCCCTGTTCGCCCTCGAGGCGGAAGGCGGTCACCGCGTAGTTGTCCTCCACCGCATCCAGCGGGGTCCAGCCGAGCTGGCGCAGGTCGCCCACCGACTTGACCGGCTCCAGGCCCTGGGTCAGGCCGTCGGCGAAGCGGGTGCCGGCGACGCGCGCGCGGGTCACCACCGGGTCGCCGGCCACCCAGCCGTGGCGGTGGAAGTAGCTGGCCACGCTGCCGATGGCGTCCACCGGATTGCCCCAGATGTCGATGTGGCCGTCGTGGTCGAAGTCCACCGCATAGGCGCGGAAGCTGCTCGGCATGAACTGCGGCAGGCCCATGGCGCCGGCGTAGGAGCCCTTGAGGCTGAGCGGATCGACCTGCTGCTCGCGGGTCAGCAGGAGGAACTCGCGCAGCTCCTTGCGGAAGAAGTCGGCGCGCGGCGGATAGTCGAAGCCGAGGGTGGCCAGGGCGTCGAGCACCCGCCAGTTGCCGGTGTTGCGGCCGAAGAAGGTTTCCACGCCGATGATCGCCACGATCACCTGGGCCGGCACGCCGTACTCGCGCTCGGCGCGCGCCAGCGACTCGGCGTGCTGGTTCCAGAACGCCACGCCCTGGTCGATGCGCGCCTGGGTGATGAAGATCGGCCGGTACTCCTTCCACGGCTTGACCCGCTCGGCCGGCCGCGAGATGGCGTCGAGGATCGGCTGCTTGCGCTCGGCGGCGCCGAGCAGCGCCTGCAGCTGCGGTGCGGTGAAACCGTGCTCGCGCACCATCTCGCCGATGAAGGCATCGACCGCGGGTGAACTCTGGTAGTCCCCAGCCATGGCCGGCGCGGCGATGCCGAGCAGACCGGCCAGGCCGATCCGGCACACGCCCTGCCGAACCCATGCGCGCACTCTGTGCATTGTGCTTTTCACTCCGAGTCTCAAACCTGGGCGATCCATTTGCGGTGCGTATGGATCGCCATCAAAATGCCGAATCCTGACATCAGCGTCACCAGCGAAGTTCCGCCGTAGCTGATGAAAGGCAGCGGCACCCCCACCACCGGCAGCAAGCCGCTGACCATGCCGATGTTGACGAAAACGTAGACGAAGAAGGTCAGGGTGATGCTCCCCGCCAGCAGCTTGCCGAACAGGGTCTGCGCCTGCACCGTGATCACCAGCCCCCGGGCGATCAGCAGCAGGTAGACCACCAGCAGCAGGCACACGCCGACCATGCCGAACTCTTCGCTGAGCACGGCAATGATAAAGTCCGTATGGCTTTCCGGCAAAAAATCCAGGTGCGACTGGGTGCCCAGCAGCCAGCCCTTGCCGAACACCCCCCCCGAGCCGATGGCCGCCTTGGACTGGATGATGTTCCAGCCGGTGCCCAGCGGGTCGCTCTCCGGATCGAGGAAAGTGTGCACGCGCTGCTTCTGGTAGTCGTGCAGCACGAAGTACCACATGGCCACCGCGACCGGCACCGCCGCGGCGATCGCCCCGCCGATCCACCACCAGCGCAGACCGCCGATGTACAGCACGAAGGCGCCGGAGGCGAGGATCAGCATGGCGGTGCCGAGGTCGGGCTGCTTGAGGATCAGCACGAAGGGCACGCCGATCAGCGCCAGGGCGATCAGCAGGTGCTTGAAGCTGGGGGGCAGGCTGCGGCTGGACAGGTACCAGGCGATGGTCGCCGGCATGATCAGCTTCATGAACTCCGAGGGCTGGAAGCGGATCACCCCGGGAATGTTGATCCAGCGCGTGGCGCCCATCGCCGTGTAGCCGACGAACTCCACCGCCAGCAGCAGCAGCACGCCGCAACCATAGGCCAGCGGCGCCCAGCGCGCCATGAAGCGCGGCTCCAGCTGGGCGATGGTGCACATCGCCACCAGGCCGATGCCGAACGAGGTGGTCTGCTTGAGCAGCAGCTCCCAGTGCTTGCCGCCGGCCGACCACAGCACGAACAGGCCGACCACGCCGAGGGTCACCAGCAGCAGCAGCAGCGGGCCGTCGATGTGCAGGCGCTGCAGCAGGCTGGCGCGGCGGCGCAGCACGTCCTCCCCGGACAGGGTGCGGTCGAAGCTCGGGCTAGTGTTCACGGGCCACCTCTGCCGCCGGCGGCGGCGCGAATTCGGGCTTGAGCCGACGATGCTCGTCGAGCAGCCAGGCGTCCAGCACCTGCTTGGCCACCGGGCCGGCCACGCCGGAGCCGGACTCGCCGTTCTCCACCATCACCGCCACGGCGATCTTCGGGTCGTTGGCGGGCGCGAAGGCGACGAACAGCGCGTGGTCGCGATGGCGCTCGCGCACCTTGTTGCGGTCGTACTTCTCGCCCTGGCGGATCGCCACCACCTGCGCCGTGCCGCTCTTGCCGGCGATCAGGTAGGGCGAGCCGAGGCCGAGCTTGTGCGCGGTGCCGCGCGCGCCGTGCACCACCTCGACCATGCCGCGGGTGACCTGGTCCCAGTAGCGCGGGTTGCTGGCGACGATGTTCGGCGGCGTGTCGCGCTCCTCCAGCAGGCCGGAGGCCATCAGCTGCTCGGCGCTCATGCCGTCGGCGTCCCTGAGCAGGCGCGGGCGCACCCAGCGGCCGCGATTGGCGATCAGCGCGGTGGCCTGGGCCAGCTGCAGCGGGGTGGTCAGCATGTAGCCCTGGCCGATGCCGGTGATCACCGTCTCGCCGGGGAACCAGCCCTGGCGGCGGTTGGCGCGCTTCCATTCGCGCGAGGGCATCAGCCCGGCGGCTTCCTCGGACAGGTCGAGGGACACCCGCTGACCGAGACCGAAGGCGCTCATGTACTGGTGCAGGCGGTCGATGCCGAGCTTGATCGCCAGGTCGTAGAAATAGGTGTCGTTGGAGCGCGCCAGGGCCAGGTTGAGGTCGACCCAGCCGTCGCCGCTGCGGTTCCAGTTGCGGTACTTGTGGCTGTTGCCCGGCAGCTGGTAGTAGCCCGGGTCGTAGACGCGGCTCGCCGAATTGACCACCCCGGCGTCCAGGCCGGCCAGCGCCACCTGCGGCTTGACCGTCGAGCCCGGCGGATACAGGCCGCGCAGCACGCGGTTGTACAGCGGCCGGTCGATGGAGTCGCGCAGCGCCGCATAGTCCTTGAAACCGATGCCGGTGACGAACAGGTTGGGATTGAAGCTCGGCTGGCTGACCATCGCCAGCACGCCGCCGGTGGCCGGCTCGATGGCGATCACCGCGCCACGGCGGCCGCCCAGCGCCGCCTCGGCGGCCTCCTGCAGCTTGAGATCGAGGTGCAGGCGGATGTCCTTGCCGGGGATCGGGTCGGTGTGCTTGAGCACGCGCAGCACGCGACCGCGGGCGTTGGTCTCGACCTCCTCGTAGCCGACCTGGCCGTGCAGCACGTTCTCGTAGAACTTCTCCGCGCCGGTCTTGCCGATGTGGTGGGTGCCGCTGTAGTCCACCGGGTCGAGCCTCTTCAGCTCCTGTTCGTTGATCCGCCCGACGTAGCCCACCGAGTGGGCGAAGTGCTCGCCCTGCGGGTAGTGGCGCACCAGCTGGGCGACCACGTCGACGCCGGGCAGGCGGAACTGGTTGACCGCGATGCGGGCGATCTGCTCCTCGGTCAGCTCGAAGAGGATCGGCACCGGCTCGAACGGCCGCCGCCCCTGGCGCACGCGCTTCTCGAACAGCGCGCGCTCTTCCTCGCCCAGCTCGAGCACCTCGACGATGGTGTCGAGCACCTGACGCCAGTCGTCGGCGCGCTCGCGGCTCACCGTCAGGCTGAAGCTCGGCCGGTTGTCGGCGATGATCACCCCGTTGCGGTCGTAGATCAGCCCGCGGGTCGGCGGCAGCGGCTGCACGTGGATGCGGTTGTTCTCCGCCAGCGTCGAGTGGTGCTCGTACTGGATCACCTGCAGGTAGTACATGCGCGCCACCAGCACGCCGGTGAGCAGCAGGACGAAGATCGCGCCGACGATCGCCCGGCTGCGCACCAGGCGGGCATCGCGTTCGTGGTCCTTGAGCTGGATCGGCTGCGGCATGGAGGCGCGGTTACTTGTGGTACGGATGGCCGGACAGCACGGTCCAGGCGCGGTAGATCTGCTCGCCGAGCAGCACCCGCACCAGCGGGTGCGGCAGGGTCAGCGGCGACAGCGACCAGCGCTGCTCGCTGCGCGCGCACACCTCCGGCGCCAGCCCTTCCGGGCCGCCGACCATCAGGTTGACGGTGCGCGCGTCGAGGCGCCAGCGGTCCAGCTCGGCGGCCAGCTGCTCGGTGCTCCACGGCTTGCCATGGACCTCGAGAGTGACCACGCGCTCCCCGGGCTGCACCCGCGCCAGCATCGCCTCGCCCTCCTGGCGGATCAGGCGGGCAACGTCGGCATTCTTGCCGCGGGTGCTCAGCGGGATCTCCACCAGCTCGAGGGCCAGCTCGGGCGGCAGGCGCTTGACGTACTCCTGCCAGCCCTCCTCGACCCAGCGCGGCATCCGCGAGCCGACGGCGATCAGTCGGATGCGCATGCCGGGCGTTACTCCTGCGACTGCTGGGCGCGGCTCTGCTCGGCGCCCTGCCACAGGCGCTCGAGGTCGTAGAACTGGCGGGTGGCAGCCTGCATCACGTGCACCACCACGTTGCCGAGGTCGATCAGGCCCCACTCGCCGGAGTCCAGGCCTTCGCTGCCGATCGGTCGCACGCCCTGCTCCTTGGTCTTTTCCAGCACGGTTTCGGCCAGCGACTTGACGTGGCGGCTGGAGCTGCCGGTGGCGATCACCATGAAGTCGGTGATGCTGGTCTTCTCGCGCACGTCGATGGTGAGGATGTCCTGACCTTTCAGTTCTTCCAGGGCGGCGATCACCACCTGGACCAGTTGTTCGGCTTGCATTGTCGGATGTTCACTCTTGGGTAGATGGGGTGGCACGGTACAGACCGTGCGTGTGGATGTAGGCCAGCACCGCGTCGGGTACCAGGAAGCGGATCGAGCGGCCGGCGGCCAGGCGCTCGCGGATGCCGGTGGCGGAGATCGCCAGCGGCATCTGCCAGACGAAGGCGATCTGCCCCGCCGGCCCCCTGAGCGCCTGCGGATCGCTGGCGCTGCGCGCGGCCAGCAAGTCGCGCAGGGCTTCCGGCGCCTCGCTGTCGGCGTCCGGGCGCTGCAGCACGACGATGTGGCAGTGGTCGAGCAACTCCTGCCAGCGGTGCCAGGTCGGCAGGCCGCAGAAGGCGTCCCAGCCGACCAGCAGCAGCAGCTGGACCTCGCCGCCCAGCTCGGCGCGCAGCGACTCCAGGGTGTCGATGGTCCACGACGGCTTGTCGCGCCACAGCTCGCGGTCGTCGACCGCCAGCGGCGGCACGTCGGCCACCGCCAGGCGCACCATGTCCAGGCGCTGCTGCGCGCTCACCTGCGGCGTGCCGCGGTGCGGCGGGCGGGCGCTGGGGATCAGGCGCAACTCGTCGACGGCGAACTGCTCGGCCACCTCGAGCGCGGCACGCAGGTGGCCGATGTGGATGGGGTCGAAGGTGCCGCCGAGCAGACCGATGCGCCGGATCATCAGCCGCGCACGTGACCGTCGCCGAACACCACGTACTTCTCGCTGGTCAGCCCCTCCAGGCCGACCGGGCCGCGGGCGTGCAGCTTGTCGGTGGAGATGCCGATCTCGGCGCCCAGGCCGTACTCGAAGCCGTCGGCGAAGCGGGTCGAGGCGTTGACCATCACCGAGCTGGAATCCACCTCGGTGAGGAAACGCCGCGCGTCGGTGAAGCTCTCGGTGATGATCGCGTCGGTGTGGTGCGAGCCGTAGTGGTTGATGTGCTCGATGGCCTGCTCCAGCGAGTCGACCACGCGGATCGACAGGATCGCCGCGTTGTACTCGGTGTGCCAGTCCTCCTCGGTCGCCTCCAGCACGTCGGCGCCGAGCAGCGCGCGGGTCGCCGCGCAGCCGCGCAGCTCGACGCCCTTGGCACGGTAGATCTCGGCCAGCGGCGGCAGCACGCGCGCGGCGATGGCCTCGTGCACCAGCAGGGTCTCCATGGTGTTGCACGGCGCATAGCGCTGGGTCTTGGCGTTGTCGGCGACGCGGATCGCCTTGCCCTCGTCGGCGGCGACGTCGATGTAGACGTGGCAGATGCCGTCCAGGTGCTTGATCACCGGCACGCGGGCGTCGCGGCTGATGCGCTCGATCAGGCCCTTGCCGCCGCGCGGCACGATGACGTCGACGAACTCGGGCATGGCGATCAGTTGGCCCACCGCCGCGCGGTCGGTGGTCTCCACCACCTGCACGCAGGCCGCCGGCAGGCCGGCCTCGGCCAGGCCCTGCTGGATGCAGGCAGCGATGGCGCGATTGGAGTGGATCGCCTCGGAGCCGCCGCGCAGGATGGTGGCGTTGCCGGACTTCAGGCACAGGCTGGCGGCGTCGATGGTCACGTTGGGGCGCGACTCGTAGATGATGCCGATCACCCCCAGCGGCACGCGCATCTTGCCGACCTGGATGCCCGAGGGCAGGTAGCGCATGTCGCGGATGGTGCCGATCGGATCGGGCAGGCCGGCGACCTGGCGCAGGCCCTCGATCATGTCGTCGATGCGTGCCGGGGTCAGCGCCAGGCGGTCGAGCATGGCCTCGTCCAGGCCGTTGGCGCGGCCGTTGTCCAGATCCTGCGCGTTGGCGCGGATCAGCTCCTCGCGTGCGGCGTCGAGGGCGCGCGCGGCGGCCAGCAGGGCGTTGTTCTTCTGCGCGGTGGTGGCGCGAGCGGTGACGCGCGAGGCCTCGCGCGCGGCGCGACCCAGGCGGGTCATGTAATCGAGTACGGACTCGGTCATGGTCTCGGCGATCCGACGGCTGGAAAAAGTCGTCGATTATAGCCCTGCCAGCCGGGCCGCGCCCAGCAGCAACGGGCGGACGGCAGGAGCCGCTCGTTGCCGGGTGTTGCTATCATGGCCGCCCTTCCGTCACCCGCCCGCGCCAGATGACCGCCTCGCCTGCCCCCGCCACCCTGCCCTGGCCCGGCGCCCGCCCGCTGGCCGACGCCTTCTTCGACCGCGACGCCTGCCTGGTGGCGCGCGAACTGCTCGGCAAGGTGATCCGCCACCGGGTCGACGGCCTGTGGCTGAGCGCGCGGATCATCGAGACCGAGGCCTACTACCTGACCGACCGGGGCAGCCACGCCTCGCTCGGCTACACCCACAAGCGCCGCGCACTGTTCATGGACGGCGGGCACATCTACATGTACTACGCGCGCGGCGGCGACTCGCTGAACTTCAGCGCCCACGGCGCCGGCAACGCGGTGCTGATCAAGTCCGGCGCCCCCTGGCAGGATGCACTGAGCGGCGCGGATTCGCTGGCACGGATGCAGGCCAACAACCCCGACCGCCAAGGCCGGCCGCGCCCGCCGGAAAAGCTGTGCGCCGGGCAGACCCTGCTGTGCCGCGCCCTCGGCCTCAAGGTGCCGGACTGGGACGGTGCGCGCTTCGACTGGCAGCGCCTGTTCGTCGAGGACGTCGGCGAGCGGCCGGCGCGGATCGTGCAGACCACCCGTCTGGGCATCCCCCGCGGGCGCGACGAGCACCTCGAATACCGCTTCGTCGATGCCGCCTGGGCCCGCCACTGCACGCGCAACCCGCTGCGCCGCGGCCAGCGCGAAGGCAGCGACTTCCATCTGATCGACGTCAAGGAGCAAGACGCATGAGCCAGTGGCTCGACACCCTCACCGCCTGGCTGGGCGCCCATCCCGAGTGGCTGGGCCTGGCCATCTTCCTGATCGCCTGCATCGAATGCCTGACCATCGCCGGCATCGTGGTGCCGGGCACCGTGCTGCTGTTCGCCGTCGCCGCCCTCGCCGGCGGCGGCGCGCTGACGCTGTGGCAGACCCTGCTGCTCGGCTATGCCGGCGGCCTGCTCGGCGACGCGCTGTCCTATGCCCTCGGCCGGCGCTTCCACGAGGACATCCGCCGCCTGCCGCTGCTGCGCCGCCATCCGGAATGGCTGGCCCAGGCCGAGTTCTACTTCCAGCGCTACGGGGTGATCAGCCTGCTGCTCGGCCGCTTCATCGGCCCGCTGCGGCCGATGCTGCCGACCGTCGCCGGCATGCTCGACATGCCGCTGCCGCGCTTCGCCGCGGTCAGCCTGGTGGCCGCCGCCGGCTGGGCGACGGCCTACCTGCTGCCCGGCTGGATGACCGGCGCGGCCCTGCGCCTGCCGCTGCCGGAAGGCTTCTGGTGGCAGGCCGGCGTGCTGGCCGGCGGTCTGGCCGCGCTGCTGGTGCTGGCCGCCCAGGCCAGCCTGCGCGAACGGCGCGCGGCGGCGCCGCTGGCCGCGGCGCTGGGCGCCGCGCTGCTGCTGGCCCTGTTCGCCGGCTGGCGGCTGTTCGCCGCCTTCGACCAGGCGCTGCTGGAGCTGGCGCAGCGCCTGCGCACCCCGGAGCTGGACCAATGGATGGTGGAGCTGACCCGGCTGGGCGACTCCGCCGTGCAGCTGGCCGCCGGCGCGGCGCTGCTCCTGCTGCTGGCGCTACAGCGCCAGTGGCGCGCCCTGCTGTTCGCCACGCTGGCCCTGGCCGGCACTGCGCTGGCCAACCAGGGGCTCAAGCTGCTGTTCGCCCGCGCCCGCCCGGAGATCCTGCTGCAGCCGCTGGACAGCTTCAGCCTGCCCAGCGGGCACAGCTCGGCGGCCTTCGCCCTCTGCCTGGCGCTCGGCGTGCTGGCCGGGCGCGGCGCGCCGGCACGCATCCGCCTGGCCTGGCTGCTGCTCGCCAGCCTGCCGGCCACGGCGATCGCCGTCTCGCGGGTCTATCTCGGCGTGCACTGGCCGACCGACGTGCTGGCCGGCGCACTGCTCGCCGGCAGCCTCTGCGCCCTCGCCCTGTTGCTGGTGCAGTGGCGCCAGCCGCTGCCGGCCAGCGGTCACCTGCGCGGCTGGCTGCTGCTGCCCCCGGCCCTGCTGGTGCTGACCAGCCTGCTCGGCTGGCTGCCCGGCGCGGAAATGGCGCTGTACCACCGCTGAATCAGGCGACCGTGGCCACCACCAGCGGCAGCAGGATGGCGGTGGCACCGCCCATCAGGCTCATCGCCAGCGCCGAGAAGGCGCCGGTTTCCTCGCCCTCCTGCAGCGCCTGGGCGGTCCCCACCGCATGGGCGGTGAGGCCGAGGGCCATGCCGCGCGCCGCCGGATTGCGCACGCCGATACGGGTCAGCAGGGCCGGGCCGCAGATCGCCCCGATCACCCCGGTGATCAGCACGAACACCGCCGCCAGCGCGGCGATGCCGCCGAGCTGCTCGGCGACCAGCATGGCGATCGGCGAGGTCACCGACTTGGGCAGCAGGGTCATCTGCATCACGTGGTCGGCACCGAACAGCCAGGCGAAGCCGATGCCCAGCGCGGTGGCCAGGCTGCCGGCCAGCGCCAGGGTGATCAGGATCGGCCAGAGCAGCTGGCGGATGCGCTTGAGATTGAGGAACAACGGGATGGCCAGGGCCACGGTGGCCGGGCCGAGGAACACGCTGAGCATGCTGACGCTGGCGCGGTACTCGGCGTAGTCGATGCCGCACAGCAGCAGCACGCCGATCACCAGGGTCATCGACAGCAGCACCGGCTGCAGGAACACCCAGCGGGTGCGCTCGAACAGCGCCAGGGCCAGCTGGTAGGCGCCGAGGGTGATGCCGAAGCCGAACAGCGGATGCTGGAGAATCGCCTGCGCGGCGGCGCTCAGGGAGCCACTCATGCCTCGGGCTCCCGGCGCTGCTGACGGTCGATCAGGCGCTGCATCAGCCAGCCGGCGAACAGCATGGCGATCAGCAGCGACAGCACCAGGGTGCCGGCCAGCGCCCAGAAGTCGGCGGCGATCGCCTCGGCGTAGGCCATCACCCCCACCGCCGGCGGCACCAGCAGCAGCGGCAGGTAGCGCAGCAGGGCGCCGCCCGCCTCGCCAACCGGCGCCGGCACCTCGCCGCGCCAGACCAGGAAACCGAACAGCAGCAGCATGCCGATGATCGGCCCCGGCAGCATCGGCAACAGCAGCACGTTCAGCCCCGTACCCAGCAGCTGGAACAGCACCAGCCAGCTAATCCCCCGCAACAGCATCGCAACCCCTCCATGAACTCGACCGCATTATAGGGCCTCGCCCAGCAACTACACTTTGGATGTACTTGACCCTGCGCCGACCGCCATGGTGATCTAGGGCCATAGCCGCCGGCACCGGGCGCGCCGACGCAGAATAACAAACAGAACGAGCAGCCAATGCCGCACTCCAACAGTCCCCACCACCTGCTGATCTTCGGCGCCAGCGGCCTGGCCGGCGAGCACCTGCTCGACCGCACCCTCTGCGAGCCGACCGTGCAGCGCGTGCTGGCCCCCAGCCGGCGGCCGCTGTCGGTTCACCCCCATCTGGAGAACCCGCGCGGCAATCTGCTGGAAATCCTCCCTCGCCTCGCCGGTCCCGTCGATACCGCCTTCTGCTGCCTGGGCACCACCCTGCGCCAGGCCGGCTCCGAATCCGCGTTCCGCGCCATCGACCACGACCTGGTGATCGCCTGCGCCCGGCGTGCCCGCGAACTGGGCGCGCGCCACTTGCTGGTGCTCAGCTCGCTGGGCGCCGACCCGCATTCCAAGGTGTTCTACAGCCGCATCAAGGGCGAGATGGAGGAGGCGCTGAAGGCCCAGGACTGGCCGCAGCTGACCATCGCCCGCCCCTCCCTGCTGCTCGGCCCGCGCCGCGAACAGCGCCCGCTGGAACAGGCCTTCGCACCCATGGCACGCCTGTTGCTTGGAAAGTGGCGCGCCATTTCGGTATGCGTACTCGCCCGCGCCCTCTGGCGCCTGGCCCTCGAGGAAGGGCGAGGCGTCCGGGTGATCGAGTCGGACGAGCTGCGCCGGCTGGGACGCTGAGCGACGCATCACCGAGCTGTCACAACCGGCCGGTAGGCTGGGCAAACGCCGTACGAAAAGCCGCGAGAACAGCGGCACAACCGCAAAACGACCCGAGGGACTCGAGATGACCGCTTTCAACCCCTGGCAGGAACAAGGACTTCACGGCCGCGCCGTCATCGAGGCGCAGCGCTGCTGGCTGGGCCAGCTGGCGGAAGCCCTCAGCGCCCGCCTGCAGCAGGACTGCTCGCATCCGGCGATCGGCGAATGCCTGGAGCGCCTGATGAGCGGCCTGCTGCAGTCGCTGGTCAGCGAGGAAGAGGCCTATCTGGAACTCGGCCAGCCGGCCGACGCGGCCCATGTCGACGCCCACAACCAGCTGTGCATGGACGTGCTCGAGCTGATCAAGCGCCACGAGCGCGGCGAGCCGGTCGGCCTGCAGCTGCTGCAGCTGCTGCAGGGCTGGCTGGAGCGCCACTGCGCGCAGAGCGACCGCCTCGCCCTGCACTGACAGCCAGCCCGGCGCCGCCCGAACGGACGGCGCGCCCAGCGAATCCCCTTGCCGCGGCGCCCTGCGACCAGCAGGGCCCCGCGTCGGTCAGCGTGCGCCCGGACGCTTGCCGCCAGGCTTCTTCTTGCCGCGGGCGAAGGTCTGCGCCTTGCCCTCCTCGCCCTTGTTCCACGCCTTGCTGCCGTCGCTGGCGCGCGGCGGCAGACCGCTGTGCTGGGTGAGCAGCGGCTTGCCCGCGGCGGCGCCGACCTTGCGGCTGCCGGCCGGGGTGGAGTTCTTGCGCCGCGCGCTCTGGTAGCCGCCGTCGCCCGCTGGCTGGGTGGCCGGGATCAGCTGGTGCTTGGCCGGACCGATCAGGTCGGCGCGGCCCATTTCCTTGAGCGCCTCGCGCAGCATCGGCCAGTTCTTCGGGTCGTGGTAGCGCAGGAAGGCCTTGTGCAGGCGGCGCTGGCGCTCGCCCTTGACGATGTACACCTCGTCGCTCTTGTAGGTGACCTTGCGCAGCGGATTGCGCCGCGAATGGTACATGGCGGTGGCGGTGGCCATCGGCGACGGGTAGAAGGCCTGCACCTGGTCGGCGCGGAAACCGTTGCGCTTGAGCCACAGGGCGAGGTTCATCATGTCCTCGTCGGTGGTGCCCGGGTGCGCGGCGATGAAGTAGGGGATCAGGTACTGCTCCTTGCCCGCCTCCTTCGAGAACTTCTCGAACATCTTCTTGAAGCGGTCGTAGGTGCCGATGCCCGGCTTCATCATCTTGTCCAGCGGGCCGCGCTCGGTGTGCTCCGGAGCGATCTTCAGGTAGCCGCCGACGTGGTGGGTGACCAGCTCGCGCACGTACTCCGGCGACTCCACGGCGAGGTCGTAGCGCAGGCCGGAGGCGATCAGTATCTTCTTCACCCCGGGCAGGGCGCGGGCGTCGCGGTACAGCTGGATCAGCGCCGAGTGGTCGGTGTTGAGGTTGTCGCAGATGCCCGGATACACGCACGACGGCTTGCGGCAGGCCGCCTCGATCTCACGGCTCTTGCAGGCGATGCGGTACATGTTGGCGGTGGGACCGCCCAGATCGGAGATCACCCCGGTGAAGCCCGGCACCTTGTCGCGGATCTCCTCGATCTCGCGCAGGATCGACTCCTCCGAGCGGTTCTGGATGATCCGCCCCTCGTGCTCGGTGATCGAGCAGAAGGTGCAGCCGCCGAAGCAGCCGCGCATGATGTTCACCGAGAAGCGGATCATCTCGTAGGCCGGGATCTTCTCGCCCTGGTAGACCGGGTGCGGCACGCGGGCGTAGGGCAGGCCGAAGACGTAGTCCATCTCCTCGGTGGTCAGCGGGATCGGCGGCGGATTCAGCCAGACGTCCTGCTCGCCGTGGCGCTGCACCAGCGCGCGGGCGTTGCCCGGATTGGTCTCCAGGTGCAGCACGCGGTTGGCGTGGGCGTAGAGCACCGCATCGCTCTTCACCTTCTCGTAGGACGGCAGGCGGATCACCGTGCGCTCGCGGGTCAGTTTCGGATGCGGCAGCAGCTCGACCGGCCTGGCCTCGTTGGGATCTTCCACGCCGCCTTTGCCCTGCTCGATGGCGCAGGCCTCGAGATCCTGGGTGTTGACGTAGGGGTTGATGATCTTGTCGATGCGCCCCGGGCGGTCGATGCGCGTGGAGTCGATCTCGAACCAGCCCTCGGGGGTGCCGCGGCGCACGAAGGCGGTGCCGCGCACGTCGTCGATCGACTGGACCGGCTCGCCGGCGGCCAGCCGCTGGGCGACCTCGACGATGGCGCGCTCGGCGTTGCCGTAGAGCAGGATGTCGGCCTTGGCGTCCATCAGGATCGAGTGGCGCACCTTGTCCTGCCAGTAGTCGTAGTGGGCGATGCGCCGCAAGGAGGCCTCGATGCCGCCGAGCACGATGGGCACGCCCTTGTAGGCCTCGCGGCAGCGCTGGCTGTAGACCATGCTGGCGCGGTCCGGGCGCTTGCCGGCCACGCCGCCGGGGGTGTAGGCGTCGTCGGAGCGGATCTTGCGGTCGGCGGTGTAGCGGTTGATCATCGAGTCCATGTTGCCCGCCGCCACGCCGAAGAACAGGTTCGGCTGGCCGAGCTTCATGAAGTCGTCCTTCGACTGCCAGTCCGGCTGACTGATGATGCCGACGCGGAAGCCCTGCGCCTCGAGCAGGCGGCC
The DNA here is from genome assembly GCF_034057115.1 of Pseudomonas sp. AN-1. Lineage (NCBI taxonomy): Bacteria > Pseudomonadati > Pseudomonadota > Gammaproteobacteria > Pseudomonadales > Pseudomonadaceae > Pseudomonas > Pseudomonas sp. AN-1. The sequence continues at coordinate 2,512,637 of NZ_CP139195.1, forward strand.
GATGATCGCCATGCCGAACGACGGATGGTCGACGTAGGCGTCGCCGGTGACGATGATCACGTCGCAGGAATCCCAGCCCAGCAGGTCCATCTCCTCCCGGCTCATCGGCAGGAAGGGCGCGGGCCCGAAACATTCGGCCCAGTACTTGGGATAGTCGAACAGCGGCTTGACGGCTTGCATGGCGGTGACCAGGAACTCTCGGCGGGAATTGCGCGGGCGCGGAGGATAGCACAAAAAGTGTACAAGTCCGACGCCCGGAGTCGGGATTGGTGCCTCAGTAGCGGTGCCGGCGCGCCACCCGCGCGGTGACCTTGCTGAGCAGCTCGTAGCCGATGGTGCCGCAGGTGGCGGCCACCTCGTCGACCGGCAACTGCTCCCCCCACAGCTCCACCGGCGTGCCGACCTGCGCCTCGGGCACGGCGGTGATATCCACGGTCAGCAGGTCCATCGACACCCGTCCCACCAGCGGCACGCGCTGGCCGCCGACCAGCACCGGGGTGCCGGCCGGCGCACAGCGCGGGTAGCCGTCGGCATAGCCGCAGCTGATGGTGCCGATGCGCGTCGGCCGCTGCGCCACCCAGCCGGCGCCGTAGCCGACGCTCTCCCCGGCCGGCACCTCGCGCACGGCGGTCAGCGCCCCGCTCAGGGTCATCGCCGGGCGCAGGTCGAACTCGGCGGCCGGGCGCTCGGCGAACGGGCTGGCGCCGTAGAGCATGATGCCGGGGCGCAGCCAGTCCAGGTGCGCTTCCGGGCGGGTGAGGATGGCCGCCGAGTTGGCCAGCGAGCGGTTGGCGAAGGCCAGGTCGTCGAGGCCGCGGTAGCAGTCCAGCTGAATCTGGTTGAGCGGATGCCCGGGCAGGTCGGCGCAGGCGAAGTGGCTGAGCAGGTTGAGTTCGGCCACCTGCTCGGCGCCGGCCAGGCGCGCATGCCAGGCGCGCAGTTCGTCGGCAGCGAAGCCCAGACGGTGCATGCCGGAATCCAGCTTGAGCCAGACGTTGAGCGGGCGCACCAGGTTGCTGGCGAGCAGCGCCTCGGCCTGCTCGCGGCTCTGCACCACCACGTCGAGGCCGAGCTGGGCGGCCATCAGGTATTCCTTGGCCTCGAAGCAGCCCTGCAGCAGCAACACCCGCGCCCGGCCGTGCAGGCCGCGCACCTCGCCGGCCTCCTCCAGGCAGGCGACCACGAAGCCGTCGGCCTCCGGCAGGGCGCTGACCACCTCGCGCGCACCGTGGCCGTAGGCGTTGGCCTTGACCACCGCGAACACCTGCCGACCCGGCGCGCAGGCCCTGGCCCGCGCGTAGTTGTGGCGGATGGCGGACAGATCGATGGTGGCAACCAGGGGGCGCATGGGCGGGGCCTCGAAACGGAAAACGGGCGTCCATCTTACCCGCTGGACGCCCGTTTTCCTTGATCGGCCACAGTCCGGCGATCATTCGTCCTCGAAGTTGTACATCCCCGGCGCGAGGTTCTCGAAGCGCGTGTACTTGCCGAGGAAGGCCAGACGCACGGTACCGATCGGGCCGTTCCGCTGCTTGCCGATGATGATCTCGGCGACGCCCTTGTGCTCGGTCTCCGGGTGGTACACCTCGTCGCGGTAGACGAACATGATCACGTCGGCGTCCTGCTCGATGGCGCCCGATTCGCGCAGGTCCGAGTTGACCGGGCGCTTGTTGGGCCGCTGCTCCAGCGAGCGGTTGAGCTGCGACAGGGCGATCACCGGGCAGTTGAATTCCTTGGCCAGCGCCTTCAGCGAGCGGGAGATCTCGGAAATCTCGTTGGTGCGGTTCTCGCCGCCCGAGCCGCCGATCTGCATCAGCTGCAGGTAGTCGACCATGATCAGCGCCAGGTCACCGTGCTCGCGCACCAGACGGCGGGTGCGCGCGCGCATCTCCGAGGGGCTGATGCCGGCGGTGTCGTCGATGAACAGCTTGCGCTCGTTGAGCAGGTTGACCGCCGAGGTCAGGCGCGGCCAGTCGTCGTCGTCGAGGCGACCGGAACGCACCTTGGTCTGGTCGATGCGCCCCAGCGAGGACAGCATACGCATCACCAGCGACTCGCCGGGCATCTCCAACGAGTACACCAGCACCGCCTTGTCGCTGCGCAGCACGGCGTTCTCCACCAGGTTCATGGCGAAGGTGGTCTTGCCCATCGACGGGCGGCCGGCGACGATGATCAGGTCGGCCGGCTGCAGGCCGCTGGTCTTCTCGTCCAGGTCGGCGAAGCCGGTGGAGATGCCGGTGATCGCCTCGTGGGTGTTGAACAGGGTATCGATGCGGTCGATGGCCTTGGTCAGCAGCTCGTTGAGACCGACCGGACCGCCGGTCTTCGGCCGCGCCTCGGCGATCTCGAAGATCTTGCGCTCGGCCTCGTCGAGGATCTCGTCGGCGCCGCGACCCTGCGGGTTGTAGGCGCTGTCGCCGATCTCGTTGCTGATGCCGATCAGCTGGCGCAGGGTGGCGCGCTCGCGGATGATCTGCGCGTAGGCCTTGATGTTGGCCACCGACGGGGTGTTCTTGGCCAGCTCGCCGAGGTAGGCCAGGCCGCCGACCTGGGCCAGTTGGCCTTCCTTGTCGAGCTGCTCGGACAGGGTGACCACGTCGAACGGCTGGTTGCGCTCGGCCAGCTTGTAGATGGCCCGGAAGATCAGCCGATGGTCGTGGCGATAGAAATCGCCGTCGGAGACCAGATCGAGCACCCGCTCCCAGGCGTTGTTGTCCAGCATCAGGCCGCCGATCACCGCCTGCTCGGCCTCAATGGAGTGCGGCGGCACCTTGAGGGCGGCGGTCTCCAGGTCGTATTGCGCGGGGACGCTGATCTCGTTCATCGCTTCGCTACCCTGTTCACCGTACTGCAGAAAGACAAAGGGCACGCCTGCGGATGCAGGGCGTGCCCGATGTTAGCGGCCCGGCATCAGAGATGCACGGGCATCGATGGCAGCCTTAGGCGGCCACCACCACCACGCGAACGGTGGCGTCGACGTCGCTGTGCAGGTGCACGGCAACGTCGTACTCGCCGACCAGACGGATGGCACCGTTGGGCAGGCGGATTTCGCTCTTGGCCACTTCCACGCCGGAGGCAGTCAGGGCGTCGGCGATGTCGTGGGTGCCGATGGAGCCGAACAGCTTGCCTTCATCGCCAGCGGTGGCGGTGATGGTGACTTCCAGCTCGGCCAACTGAGCGGCGCGGGATTCGGCGTAGGCCTTCTTCTCGGCAGCCAGCTTCTCCAGCTCGGCGCGACGGGCTTCGAACGCGGCAACGTTCTCGGCGGTAGCGGCGGTGGCCTTGCCCTGCGGCAGCAGGTAGTTGCGACCGTAACCGGCCTTGACGTTCACCTTGTCGCCCAGGTTGCCCAGGTTGGCGACTTTTTCCAGCAGGATAACTTCCATTTGGCTTTAACCTCTTAACTTTTAACCTTCACCGTCCGTGGGCCCCGGCGCATCGCGCCCGGTGCGCCCACGGAAATCAAACAGACTGTCGACCACGGCCAACACGACCAACAACGGATACACCAGCTGCATGAACAACAGCAGCGACACGTACATCCCCACCAGCCAGAAGCGCCCGAGGCGCTGCTGGGCCACCAGCCCGTGCACCAGCGCGGCGCCGGCGAAGGCCAGCGGCACGCTGCACAGCGGCGTCAGCATGGCCAGCTCGATGCCCAGCCCCGGCAGCAGGAACACGCCCACCAGCAGGGTCACGGCCAGCGGTGCCGGCAGGCGGATGGCGCGGAACTCGCGACCGAAACCGCCGGGGTTGTACAGCAGGGCCTGCCAGTAACGCCCCAGCAGCAGGCACAACAGGCTGAGCAGCTGCAGCAGCGCGGCCATCAGCCCGGTCAGCACCGGCGCCAGCAGCGCGCCGATGCGGGCCCTGTCGTCCGCGCCCATCTGCTGGTAGGCGTCGCCAAGCATCTGCGGCATCAGCTCGAGCAGCTCGGCGGCGTTGCGCTCGACCGTCTCGCCGAACACCGCGTCGATGACCACGCCATACAGCACGCCAAGCACCACGCTGGCCAGCAGCACCCGCGTCCACGAGACGCTGGCGCGCAGCACCACGGCCAGGGCCAGACTGCCGAACAGCACCAGCAGCGGCCGCGGCTCGCCGAAATGCCACCACAGCAGGGTCGGCAGCAGCGCCCACAGCACGACGCCCAGGGCGTCGTTCAGGCCGCGGCGCAGCAGGACCAGCGCGCCGGCTGCCGCGCCCACCCAGAACAGCATGGGCAGGGCTGCCGCGACGACCACCGCTAGGGTGGCCTGCAGGCGTCCACGCATGACGAAGTCAGCCAGTGCCCGCATGGGTTAATCCGTTGACCTGTCGACGGGCCTGGCCTCAGCGGCCGTGGCTGTCGGTGTAGGGCAGCAGGGCCAGGTAGCGGGCACGCTTGATGGCGGTGGCCAGCTGACGCTGATACTTGGCTTTGGTGCCGGTGATACGGCTCGGAACGATCTTGCCGGTTTCGGAGACGTAGGCCTTCAGGGTGTTGAGATCCTTGTAATCGATCTCGACAACGCCTTCAGCGGTGAAACGGCAGAACTTGCGACGACGGAAGAAACGTGCCATGAAGTGGCTCCTCAATACTGGTTACGAAGATTACTCGTCGGCGCTGTCGCCGTCGCTGCCTTCAGCGGCGCCTTCGGCGCTTTCGCTGCGGTCACGACGCTCGCGGCGCTCGTTGCGGCTTTCTTCGGCCTTGAGCATCTCGGACTGCTCGGTGACGGCGGCGTCACGACGGATCACCAGGTTGCGGATGACGGCGTCGTTGTAGCGGAAGTTGTCTTCCAGCTCGGCCAGGGCAGCGGCGCTGCACTCGACGTTCATCAGCACGTAGTGGGCCTTGTGCACGTTGTCGATGGCGTAAGCCAGCTGACGACGGCCCCAGTCTTCCAGGCGGTGAACCTTGCCACCGTCTTCTTCGATGGTCTTGGTGTAACGCTCGACCATGCCGCCAACCTGCTCACTCTGATCCGGGTGAACCAGGAAGACGATTTCGTAATGACGCATAAATGCTCCTTACGGGTATGCAGCCTGCCGCCAGGATAGCGGTCAGGCAAGGAGTGAATGTTTCGTGTGTGCTTGCCGCTGGGCGGACGCGCATGCGCCTGCCGGGACGACAAGGGGCAGCATTGTACGGAGGGCAGGACCGCCCCGCAACCAGGCGGGGCGGGATTTCAGACGCCCGGGAGCGGGCGGCGCTGGCGCACCGCCTCGAACAGGCAGACGCCGGTGGCCACCGAGACGTTGAGGCTGCTGACGCTGCCGCCCATCGGCAGCTTGGCCAGGTAGTCGCAGTGCTCGCGGGTCAGCCGGCGCATGCCCTTGCCCTCGGCGCCCATCACCAGCACGGTCGGCCCGCGCAGGTCGAGATCAAAGATCTCCTGGGTCGCCTCGCCGGCGGTGCCGACGATCCACAGGCCCTGCTGCTGCAGCTTCTCGAGGGTGCGCGCCAGGTTGGTCACCGCCACCAGCGGCACCACCTCGGCGGCGCCGCAGGCGACCTTGCGCACCGTGGCGTTGAGGGTCGCCGACTTGTCCTTGGGCACGATCACCGCCTGCACGCCGGCGGCGTCGGCGGTGCGCAGGCAGGCGCCGAGGTTGTGCGGGTCGGTCACCCCGTCGAGCACCAGCAGCAGCGGCACCGACTCGCCGCGCGCCAGCAGCTCCTCGAGGTAGTTCTCCCCCCACACCTGGCTGGGGCTGACCTCGGCGACCACGCCCTGGTGCACGCCCTCGGCCCACTCGTCCAACTCGCGCCGCTCGCGCTGGCCGACCGGCACGCGCGCCTCGCTGGCCAGCTGCACCAGCGCCTGCACCCGCGGATCCTGGCGCCCCTCGGCCAGCCACAGCTGCTTGACCCGCTTGGGGTGATGGCGCAGCAATGCCTCCACGGCATGCACGCCGTAAACCCGTTCCCACTGACTCATTCTTCGACCTTGCGTTTACGTATGGCTCGCCCGGCCGATGCGTCGGTCGCGGGCTTCTTGCTGGCCTTGCTCTTGCCCTTGCCCTTGGCCGCCCCGGAAACCCGGTGCGGCCGGGGAACGGCCTTCTTCTTGTCCGCCGCCGTCTTGGCCTTGGTCTTGCCCTTGTCGCCCTTGGCCGACGGTTTCGTCGACGCCTTGGCCTCATCGAGCAGTTTCTTCTTCACCGCCCGGCTCTTCTCGACATCGATGTTGCCGAGCAGCAGGTCGGCCTGCTCGAGCAGCTCCGGAGCCACCTCCGGCAGCGCCTGCACCCGGCCGGTCTTGCCCGCCTCGCGGCGCGAAGGCGCAGGCGAGCCGGTCGCCTCCAGCTCGCGCGGCGCGCCGCGCTTGCGCTCCGGCGCCTTGCCGGCCGCCTCCCGGCCTGCCTTCGCCTGCCGCTTGCGCGCCGGCAGCGCGGTGAGCGGGTTGTCGCTGAGCTCGAAGTCGATCTTGCGCTCGTCGAGATCGACGCGCGCCACCAGCACCCCGACGCTGTCGCCGAGACGGAAGCTGCGCCCGGAGCGCTCGCCGGACAGACGATGGTGCACCGGGTCGAAGTGGTAGTAGTCGGCCGGCAGCGCGGTGACGTGCACCAGGCCTTCCACGTAGATGTCGGTCAGCTCGACGAACAGGCCGAAGCCGGTCACCGCGGTGACCACGCCGGGGAAGGTCTCGCCGACGCGGTCGCGCATGTACTCGCACTTCAGCCAGTTGACCACGTCGCGGGTCGCCTCGTCGGCACGCCGCTCGGTCATCGAGCACTGCTCGCCGAACCAGGCCAGGCGCTCCTCGTCGTAGGGATAGATGCGCGCCTTGGGCAGGCTGGCCGCACCGACCCGCACCACCTTGTCGGTCTGCCGCTTGGAACGGATCACGCTGCGAATCGCCCGGTGCACCAGCAGGTCCGGGTAGCGGCGGATCGGCGAGGTGAAGTGGGCGTAGGCCTCGTAGTTGAGACCGAAGTGGCCGGCGTTCTCCGGGCTGTACACCGCCTGGCTGAGTGAACGCAGCATCACCGTCTGGATCAGGTGGTAGTCGGGACGCTCGCGCACCGCCTCGAGCAGGTTGAGGTAGTCCTTGGGCGTCGGCTCGCCCTTGCCGCGATACAGGGTCAGCCCCAGCTCGGCGAGGAAGCTGCGCAGCTTCTCCAGCTTCTCCGCCGGCGGCACGTCGTGCACCCGGTACAGCGCCGGGATCTCGTGCTCCTCGAGGAAGCGCGCGGTGGCGACGTTGGCGCACAGCATGCATTCCTCGATCAGCCGGTGCGCGTCGTTGCGCTGGGTCGGGCGGATCTCAGTGATCTTGCGGTCGGCGCCGAAGACGATGCGCGTCTCCTGGGTCTCGAAGTCGATGGCGCCGCGCACCTGGCGCGCCGCCAGCAGCGCCTTGTACAGCGCATACAGCTGGCGCAGGTGCGGCACCAGGTGCGGCATCTGCTGGCGGAGGAACCGGGCCTCGGTCGAGTTGGGCTTCTCCAGCAACTGACTGACCTTGGTGTAGGTCAGCCGCGCATGGGAATGGATCACCGCCTCGTAGAACTGGTAGCCGGTCAGCTCGCCGCGCTTCGACACGGTCATGTCGCAGACCATGGCCAGACGGTCGACCAGCGGATTGAGCGAGCACAGGCCGTTAGACAGCTCCTCCGGCAGCATCGGAATCACCCGCTCGGGGAAGTACACCGAGTTGCCGCGCTCGATGGCCTCGGCGTCCAGCGCCGATTCGACCTTCACATAGTGGGACACGTCGGCGATGGCGACGAACAGCCGCCAGCCACCGCCCTTCAGCGCCTCGGCATACACAGCATCGTCGAAGTCGCGGGCGTCCTCGCCGTCGATGGTGACGAACGACAGCTTGCGCAGATCGACGCGCTTTTCCTTGTCCTTCTCGTCCACCTCGGGCTTGAGCTTCTTCGCCTCGGCCAGTACGGCCTCCGGCCAGACGTGCGGCAGGTCGTAGCTGCGCAGCGCCACCTCGATCTCCATGCCCGGCGCCATGTAGTCGCCGAGCACCTCGACCACCTCGCCCTGGGCCTGGCGGAAGGTCGTCGGCCAGACGTCGATGCGCACCTGGACGAACTGGCCATGCCGCGCCGCCCCCTGCTTGCCGGGCAGCACCAGCACCTGCTGCTGGATCTTCGGGTTGTCGGCGACCACCACCGAGACGCCGCTCTCCTCGAAGAAGCGGCCGACCAGGGTCTCGTGGGCGCGACTGAGCACCTCGACCAGCGCGCCCTCGCGGCGACCGCGGCGGTCGACGCCGGAGACGCGGGCCAGCGCGGTATCGCCGTCGAACACCAGGCGCATCTGCGCCGGGCTGAGGAACAGGTCGTCGCTGCCGTCGTCGGGAATCAGGAAGCCGAAGCCGTCGCGGTGGCCGCTGACGCGCCCGCGGATCAGGTCGAGCTTGTCCACCGGGGCATAGGCGCCGCGGCGGGTATAGATCAGCTGGCCGTCGCGCTCCATGGCGCGCAGCCGGCGGCGCAGGGCCTCCTCGGCCTCCTCGCCAGCCAGCCCCAGTTCCTCGAACAGCTGCGCCCGGCTCGCCGGCGCACCGCGCTCGGCCAGGTGGGCGAGGATAAGCTCGCGGCTGGGAATGGGGTTGTCGTATTTCTCCGCCTCGCGGGCGGCCTCGGGATCGAGGCTTTGCCAATCGGCCATGTGTCGGTTTTCACCCTTGGTTGTCTTGCTCTTGGTCATGCCTATATTGAAGCGCGAAAGCGCCCTGCGGGGCAGCTTCGTCAGCACAATAAATTTTTTTCGCATCAGGGGTTTACAAGCCGTCGAGGCCACCCTTATGATGCGCGCCCACAGCAGCAGCAACAACTGCAGCTGTAACGATAGAGCAGATGAGCAATCATCGCACTATTAGCCCAGGTGGCGGAATTGGTAGACGCGCTGGTTTCAGGTATCAGTGGTGGCAACACCGTGGAAGTTCGAGTCTTCTCCTGGGCACCAATTCCAAGCAGACGCGCAAGCGGATGCTGACGAAAGAAGCAGTCAGGCTTCGCCGGCAACGGCAGACATGGCACGCCCAGGTGGCGGAATTGGTAGACGCGCTGGTTTCAGGTATCAGTGGTAGAAATACCGTGGAAGTTCGAGTCTTCTCCTGGGCACCAATTCCAAGCAGACGCGCAAGCGGATGCTGACGAAAGAAGCAGTCAGGCTTCGCCGGCAACGGCAGACATGGCACGCCCAGGTGGCGGAATTGGTAGACGCGCTGGTTTCAGGTATCAGTGATAGCAATATCGTGGAAGTTCGAGTCTTCTCCTGGGCACCAATTCCAAAAAACCGGATCGCAAGATCCGGTTTTTTTTCGCCTGCAGAAAAGTCGCACCCCACCCTGCCGGCACACCCCGGCAAACCCATCACCCGCAAAAAAGAAAAAGGCCGCATCAGCGGCCTTTTCCTCGACAGCGCGCCCCTCAGGCGTACGGATGACGCAGCACGATGGTCTCGTTGCGGTCCGGGCCGGTGGAGATGATGTCGATCGGCGCACCGACCAGCTCCTCCACGCGCCTGATGTAGGCGCGGGCGTTGGCCGGCAGGTCGTCGATGGACTTGGCGCCGACGGTGGATTCGCTCCAGCCCGGCATCTCCTCGTACACCGGCTCGAGGCCGACGTAGCTGTCGGCGTCGGTCGGCGCCTCGCCCATGATCTCACCGGCGGCGTTCTTGTAGGCCACGCACAGCTTGACGGTCTCGAGGCCGTCGAGCACGTCCAGCTTGGTCAGGCACAGGCCGGAGATCGAGTTGATCTCGATGGCACGACGCAGGATCACCGCGTCGAACCAGCCGCAGCGGCGGGCGCGACCGGTGGTCGAGCCGAACTCGTGACCGACCTTGGCCAGACGGGCACCGACCTCGTCGAACAGCTCGGTGGGGAACGGACCGGAACCGACGCGGGTGGTGTAGGCCTTGGTGATGCCGAGGATGTAGTCCAGGTACAGCGGGCCGAAGCCGGAACCGGTAGCGGTGCCGCCGGCGGTGGTGCTGGAGCTGGTCACGTACGGGTAGGTGCCGTGGTCGATGTCCAGCAGCGAGCCCTGGGCACCCTCGAACATGATGTAGGCGCCGGCCTTGCGCAGCTCGTGCAGGCGGGCGGCCACGTCGGTGACCAGCGGCTTGAGGATCTCGGCGTAGGCCAGCGCCTCGTCCAGGGTCTTCTGGTAGTCGACCGGATCGACCTTGTAGAAGTTCTCGAGAACGAAGTTGTGGTAGGTCAGCAGCTCCTTGAGCTTGACCGCGAAGCGCTCGGGGTTGAACAGGTCGCCGATGCGCAGGCCGCGGCGGGCGACCTTGTCCTCGTAGGCCGGACCGATGCCGCGACCGGTGGTGCCGATCTTGCCTTCCGAGCGGGCCGCCTCGCGGGCCTGGTCGAGAGCCACGTGGTACGGCAGGATCAGGGTGCAGGCCGGGCTGATGCGCAGGCGCTCGCGCACCGGTACGCCCTTCTCTTCCAGCTTGGTGATTTCCTTGAGCAGCGCATCCGGCGCCACCACCACACCGTTGCCGATCAGGCACTGCACGTTGTCGCGCAGGATGCCGGACGGAATCAGGTGCAGGACGGTCTTCTCGCCGTCGATCACCAGGGTGTGGCCGGCGTTGTGGCCACCCTGGTAGCGCACCACGGCGGCAGCCTGGTCGGTCAGCAGGTCGACGATCTTGCCCTTGCCCTCATCACCCCACTGGGTGCCCAGGACCACGACATTCTTACCCATAACACTTGTCCCCTCGTGGAAGGTCGGTACCGGCGCGAAGCCGGTGAAAGTACTCAGGAAGCCAGCGGCGAAACCTGCCAGCCACCCTCCTGTAAACGCAATTCGCTGTCGCAGCCGGCGGCGCGTGCATCGACCAGGCTCTGCCCCGGCAGCGCCTGCACCACCCGCCGACCGCTGCGGCGCAGTTCGAGCACGGCCTGCCACAGGCCGGCCTCGCCGCCCTGCGGCGCCCAGACGCCGCCCGGCGCCTCGGCCTGGATCGCCTGACCGAGGCTGACCAGGGTCTTGAGGTCGGTGGAGAAGCCGGTGGCCGGCCGCGCGCGCCCGAAGTCGGCGCCGATGTCGTCGTAGCGCCCGCCCTGGGCGATGGCCTGACCGACGCCGGGCACGAAGGCGGCGAACACCATGCCGGTGTGGTAGTGGTAGCCGCGCAGCTCGCCGAGATCGAAGTACAGCGGCAGCGCCGGGTAGTGGGCGGCCAGCTCGTCGGCCACCGCCTCCAGCTCGGCCAGCGCCGCCAGCACGGCGGCCGGCGCCGCGGCCAGCTGCGCGCGCGCCTGGCCCAGCACCTCGCGGCCGCCGCACAGCTCGGCCAGGGCGCGCAGCATGGCGCCCTGCTCGGCCGGCAGGCCGGCGGTCAGCTCGGCGATCTCGTCGATGGCCTTGCGCTGCAGGGCGTCGAACAGCTGCTGCTCGGCCTCGCCGGACAGGCCGGCGGCGCGGGCCAGGCCGCGGTAGATACCGACATGGCCGAGATCCATGTGCACGTCGGCGACACCGGCCAGCTCGAGCACCTCGAGCATCAGGCCGATGACCTCGCGGTCGCTGGCGGTGCTGGCATCGCCGTACAGCTCGGCGCCGATCTGGATCGGGCTGCGCGAGGTGGACAGCGCCCGCGGCCGCGCATGCAGCACGCTGCCGGCGTAGCACAGGCGGCTCGGGCCCTCCTGGCGATGGGTGTGCGCATCGAGGCGCGCCACCTGCGGGGTGATGTCGGCACGGAAGCCCATCTGCCGTCCGGACAGCGGGTCGGTGACCTTGAAGGTGCGCAGGTCGAGATCCTGGCCGGCGCCGGTGAGCAGCGACTCCAGGTACTCGATGTGCGGGGTGATGACCAGCTCGTAGCCCCAGTTGCGGAACAGGTCCAGCACCTGACGGCGAGCCGTCTCTATGCGTGCCGCTTCTGCCGGCAGCACTTCCTCGATTCCGTCCGGCAGCAGCCAGCGGTCCAGCGTTGCCATATTGCCTCTCCCCTTTCGGCCGGGCGTGGTGTTCAACGGAGCCAGTAGAGCAGCGCCGTTCCCAGCAGCATGCTGCCCAGTCCGATCAGCCGCAGCTGGCGATCCTCCAGCCCGGCCAGACTGATGACAGCCTCGCGCCAGCGCCGCGGACAGAGGAAGGGCAGGATGCCCTCCAGCACCAGCAGCAGACAGAAAGCGATGCCGAGTTCTTGCCACATGGTTCCCGCAGACGCAAAAAAGCCGGGAAATCCCGGCTGACTCATGATAACACGTTTTCCCCGCGATCACGCCGGCGGCTGCACGGGCAGCCGCCGGGCGGACCGGTCAGGGCTTGACCTGCTCCAGATAGCGGAAGAAGTCGCCCTTGGGATCCAGCACCATCACGTCGCGCTTGCCGGCGAAGCTCTCGCGGTAGGCCTGCAGGCTGCGATGGAAGGCGTAGAACTCCGGGTCCTGGCTGTAGGCCTTGGCATAGATCGCCGCCGCCTGGGCATCGCCCTGGCCGCGCAGCTCCTCCGCCTCGCGGTAGGCCTCGGCCAGCAGCACGCGGCGCTGGCGGTCGGCGTCGGCACGAATGCCCTCGGCCAGCTCGCGACCCTTGGCACGGTGCTCGCGGGCCTCGCGCTCGCGCTCGGTGCTCATCCGCTCGAACACGCTGCGGTTGACTTCCTTGGGCAGATCGATGGCCTTGACCCGCACGTCGAGCACCTCGATGCCCAGCTCGCGGCGCGCCATGCGGTCGAGCAGCTGGGTAATGTCGGCCATCAGCGCATCGCGCTCGCCGGACACCACCTCATGCAGGGAGCGCTTGCCGAACTGGTCACGCAGACCAGACTCCAGGCGGCGCGACAGGCGCTCGTCGGCGATCTGCTTCATGCCCGAGGTGGCGGTGTAGAAGCGCTCGGCATCGGCCACCCGCCACTTGGCGTAGGCGTCCACCATCACCGCCTTCTTCTCCAGGGTGAGGAAGCGCTGGGTCGGCGAGTCCAGAGTCAGCAGGCGGGCATCGAACTTGCGCACCTGGTTGACGTAGGGAATCTTCACATGCAGGCCCGGCGGCACGTCGGCCTGGACGATGCGACCGAACTGCAGCAGCACCGCCTTCTCGGTCTGCAGGACGATGTAGAAGCAGTTCCAGCCCACCAGCGCCAGCACGGCGGCGGCGATCAGGGCGATCAGCGACTTGTTGCTCATCAGCGGCTCTCCCTCGAACGCAGGTCACGCTGCGCATCCGAACCCACCCGTGGCGCCTCCACCGCACCGGACTGGATGCTCGGCATCACCGGCGTCGACAGCGGCGCACGGCCTTCCATCATCTTGTCCAGCGGCAGATAGAGCAGGCTGTTCTGCCCCTGCTCGCTGCTCATCAGCACCTTGCTGGTATTGCCCAGCAACTCCTGCATGGTCTCCAGGTACAGGCGCTGGCGGGTCACCTCCGGGGCCTTGCGATATTCGACCAGCAGCTTGCTGAAGCGGTCGGCCTCGCCCTGGGCGCGGGAGACCACTTCCTCGCGATAGCCGTTGGCGTCCTCGACGATGCGCTGGGCCTGGCCGCGCGCCTCGGGGATCACGCCGTTGGCGTAGGCCTCGGCCTGGTTCTTCTCGCGCTGCTCGTCCTCACGGGCCCGGATCACGTCGTCGAAGGCTTCCTGCACCTCGCGCGGGGCGGCGGCGCTCTGGATGTTGACCTGGGTGACGGTGATGCCGGTCTTGTAGGTGTCGAGGAAACGCTGCAGGCGCTCCTTGACGTCGGCGGCCATCTGCTCGCGGCCCTCGGTCAGCACCTGGTCCATCGAGGTCGAGCCGACCACGTGGCGCAGGGCGCTGTCGGTGGCGTGCTGCAGGCTGACTTCCGGCTGGTCGACGTTGAGCACGAACTCCTGCAGGTTGCTGACCCGGTACTGCACGGTCAGCGGCACCTCGATGATGTTCTCGTCCTCGGTGAGCATCTGGCCCTGCTTGCTGTAGGCACGCTCGCGGGTGACGTTTTCCTGGAACTTGCGGTCGATCGGCGGCAGATAGAGGTTCAGGCCCGGCCCGACGGTCTCGTAGTACTTGCCGAAGCGCAGGATCACCGCCTGCTCCTGTTCGTCCACCACGTAGACGGCGCTGTACAGCCAGAGCGCGGCGAGCACGCCGAAGCCGATGGCCACGAGGCCGAGACCGCCGCCCTTGCCGCCCGCGCCGCTGTCGCCGCTGCGCTTGCGACCACCGAACAGGCTGTTCAGGTTGTCCTGCAGCTTGCGCAAGGCTTCGTCCAGATCCGGTGGCCCCTGCCGACCGCCGCCACGGCGGCCGCCCCAGGGATCGTTGTCGTTCGAGTTGCCACCCGGCTCATTCCAGGCCATAGCGTTCTCCCCACTGATAACGCGTAGACGTGCCCACAGGGCACATCCGTCCATGCTACCGAAAGCCTCCGAGCGGCGGCAAAGCCGGGCGCCCGGGCTTTATTGCAAAGTGTGTTGCGCGAGAAAGTCGTCGGACTTCCAGCCCTCGCGACTGACCAGCTTGTTCAGCTCGACCCGCGGCAGGCGTACCTTCAACAGGATGGCACCTTCCTCGTCATGCTGCTCGTCCTGCACCGCACCGAGCGCGAACAACTGGGCACGCAGGCGGCCGAGCTGCTGCGGCAGGCGCAGGATGCCGACGAACAGGTCATCGCCGAGCAGTTCGGTGATCGCCTGGCGCAGCAGGTCCAGGCCCTGCCCCTCGCGGGCCGACAGCCAGACACGCACCGGCTTGCCGCTGTCGTCGCGCTGGATCTGCGGCGCCACGCCGGGCAACAGGTCGAGCTTGTTGTACACCTCGAGGGTCGGCAGCTGGTCGGCACCGATCTCCTTGAGCACCGAGTAGACCTGCTCGATCTGCAGCTGGCGCTCGGGCTCGTGGGCGTCGATCACGTGCAGCAGCAGGTCGGCGTTGCTCGACTCCTCAAGGGTGGCGCGGAACGCCTCGACCAGCTTGTGCGGCAGGTGGCGGATGAAGCCCACGGTATCGGCGAGGATCACCGGACCGACGTCGGCGAACTCGAGACGACGCAGGGTGGGATCGAGGGTGGCGAACAGCTGGTTGGCGGCGTAGACGTCGGCCTCGGTCAGCGCGTTGAACAGCGTCGACTTGCCGGCGTTGGTGTAGCCGACCAGCGAGACCACCGGCACCTCGGCGCGCTTGCGCCCGCGGCGCGCCAGCTCGCGCTGGCTGCGCACCTTCTCCAGGCGCTGCTTGATCTGGCGGATGCGCACGCGCAGCAGGCGACGGTCAGTTTCCAGCTGGGTCTCGCCCGGGCCGCGCAGGCCGATGCCGCCCTTCTGCCGCTCGAGGTGGGTCCAGCCGCGCACCAGGCGCGTGCTCATGTGCTCGAGCTGGGCCAGTTCGACCTGCAGCTTGCCTTCATGGGTGCGCGCACGCTGGGCGAAGATGTCGAGAATCAGGCCGGTACGGTCGAGTACCCGGCATTCGAACTCGCGCTCGAGGTTGCGTTCCTGACTGGGAGTCAGGGTGTGGTTGAAGATGACCAGTTCGGCCTGCTCGGCCCTGACCTGCTCGCGGATCTCGTCGACCTTGCCGCTGCCGATCAGGAAGCGTGCCGTGGGCTGGTGCCGGGGTACGCTGATGAAGCCAGCGACCTCGGCACCCGCCGAACGGGCCAGTTCGAGAAACTCGTCGGGATCTTCACGCGCCTCGGGCGCCTGGCCGTCCAGATGAATCAGGATGGCCCGCTCGCCACCCTCGTGGCGCTCAAAGAACAAGACCGGCGGCTCCGCTTATTCGGCGTTGCCCGGCTCACCCGACTCGCTGCTGGGCAGACGGACCGGACGGCTGGGAACCACGGTGGAGATCGCGTGCTTGTAGACCATCTGGCTGACGGTGTTCTTCAGCAGGATGACGAACTGGTCGAACGACTCGATCTGGCCCTGCAGCTTGATGCCGTTGACCAGATAGATGGAAACCGGAACGCGTTCCTTACGCAGGGTATTCAGGTAAGGGTCTTGTAGCGAATGCCCTTTTGACATTTTCCACACTCCTTCAGGGGATAAGTAATTGTATTAATCAGGTCGAATTCGACGAAGTCATGGCTTGCGACGGCGCTTTCCCCACAGGATAGCCGGCTGCGGGCCGAAACTCAGCCATTAATGGCGACAGTCTGCAGGTATTTCAAGGTGCGCGCGAGATTGTCTGCGGCCAGGCTGTCGAGCCAGTGCAGCGACGACCAACTGCGCAGCCAGGTGAACTGTCGCTTGGCCAGCTGGCGGGTGGCGATGATGCCGCGTTCGGCCATCTCCTCCCGGGTCAGACGGCCCTCGAGATATTCCCATACCTGCCGGTAGCCCACCGAGCGGATCGACGGCAGCCCCGGGTGCAGGTCGCCGCGCGCATGCAGCGCTTCGACCTCGGCCACGAAGCCCTGTTCCAGCATCAGGTGAAAACGCCGGGCGATGCGCTCGTGCAGCAGCGCGCGCTGCGCCGGGGCGATGGCCAGGTGGGCGACAGTATAAGGGAAAGCCTGTGCGTGCGGCGCGCCGCCGTGCAGATTTTGCAACACCTGCTGGCGGCGGCGATGCTCGCTCATGTTCAGGCCGCTGACCCGGTACACCTCCAGGGCACGGACCAGGCGTTGCGGGTCGTTGGGATGGATGCGCGCCGCCGACTCCGGGTCGACCCGCGCCAGCTCGGCATGCAGCGCGGCGAGCCCCTCGGCGACGGCCTGCGCCTCCAGCTGGGCGCGGACCTGCGGATCGGCCGAAGGCATGTCGGCCAGGCCCTCGAGCAGCGCCTTGAAGTACAGCATGGTGCCGCCGACCAGCAGCGGGATGCGCCCGGCGGCGGTGATCTCGGCCATGGCTGCCAGCGCATCGCTGCGGAACTCGGCGGCCGAGTAGCTCTCGGCCGGGTCGCGGATGTCGATCAGCCGGTGCGGGAACTCGGCGAGCAGCTCGCGCGGCGGCTTGGCGGTGCCGATGTCCATGCCGCGGTAGACCAGCGCCGAGTCGACGCTGACGATCTCGCAGGGCAGCACCCGCGCCAGCTCGATGGCCAGGTCGGTCTTGCCCGAGGCGGTCGGACCCATGAGGAAGATGGCGGGGGGCAGCGCGGACATCGGCGAACTCGGTGTAGGGATGAGGGAAGGCGGGGCGCTCAGCGCCCGCGCAGGAACAGCTTGTCCAGCTCGTCCATGCCCAGTTGGGTCCAGGTCGGCCGGCCGTGGTTGCACTGGCCGCTGCGCTCGGTGCTCTCCATGTCGCGCAGCAGGGCGTTCATCTCGGGCAGGGTCAGGCGGCGGTTGGCACGCACCGCGCCATGGCAGGCCATGGTCGCCAGCAGCTCGTTGAGATGGGCCTGGATGCGGTCGCTGGAGCCGTATTCGAGCAGGTCGCTGAGCACGTCGCGCACCAGCTGGCTGGCCTGCGCCTGCTTGAGCAGCGCGGGAATCTGGCGGATCGCCAGGGTCTCCGGCCCCAGGCGCTGCAGCTCGAAACCAAGGCGGGCGAACCAGGCGGCGTGCTCCTCGGCGCAGTCGGCCTCGCGCTGGCTGAGGGCGATGGACTCGGGCACCAGCAGCGGCTGGCCGCGCAGGCCCTCGCTGGCCATGGCGCTCTTCAGCCGCTCGTAGGTGATGCGCTCGTGGGCCGCGTGCATGTCCACCAGTACCAGGCCGTGGGCGTTCTCGGCGAGGATGTAGATGCCCTTGAGCTGGGCCAGCGCGTAGCCCAGCGGCGGCACGTCGCCCTGCCCCTCGGGCAGCGCCGCCGGCCCGGCCAGCGGAGCGAAGAACTCGCGGTAGGCGCCCTGTAGCTCGGCCTGCGGCTGGGCCGCCGGCGCCTGCACCGGCCGATAGCCGCCTCCACCGCCCGGACGGCTCTGCCCGCCGAGCGGCGCCTGCCAGGCCGGCTCCGCCGGCGTGGCAGCCGGCACATGCTCGGCCAGCACCATCTCGTTCTGCCCGGCGAACTCGCCGGCGGCCAGGCCAGTGACCTGCGGCTCGCCGCGCGGCGCCGCGGCGGGAGCCAGCTGGCTCTCCGGGCGCACGTCGGCCAGCGCGCGGTGCAGGGTGCCGTAGAGGAAGTCGTGGACCATGCGGCTGTCGCGGAAGCGCACCTCGTGCTTGGTCGGGTGCACGTTGACGTCGACCACCGCGGGGTCGATCTCGAGGAACAGCACGAAGGCCGGGTGGCGGCCGTTGTACAGCACGTCGCGGTAGGCCTGGCGCACCGCGTGGGCGACCAGCTTGTCGCGCACCATGCGGCCGTTGACGTAGAAGTACTGCAGGTCGGCCTGGCTGCGCGAGAAGGTCGGCAGGCCGACCCAGCCCCACAGACGCAGGCCGTTGCGCTCGAGGTCGAGCGGCAGCGCCTGCTCGAGGAAGGCCGGACCGCAGACGCTGGCCACCCGCCGCGCGCGGCTGACTTCGTCCTTCGCCGGATGCAGGCCGAGCACGCCCTTGCCGTTGTGGCGCAGGTGGAAGCCGACCTCGAAGTGGGTCAGCGCCAGGCGCTTGATCACCTCCTGCAGGTGGTCGAACTCGGTCTTCTCGGCGCGCAGGAACTTGCGCCGCGCCGGGGTGTTGAAGAACAGGTCGCGCACCTCGACGCTGGTGCCGTCGGGATGCGCCGCCGGCTGCACCCGCGGCGCCATGTCGCTGCCCTCGACCTCGACCTGCCAGGCCTGCGGGGCGCCGCGCCGGCGCGAGGTCAGGGTCAGGCGCGCCACCGAGCTGATCGAGGCCAGCGCCTCGCCGCGAAAGCCGAGGCTGAGCACCCGCTCGAGGTCCTCCAGCTCGCGGATCTTGCTGGTGGCGTGGCGCGCCAGGGCCAGCGGCAGGTCGTCCGGCTCGATGCCGGCGCCGTCGTCGCGCACGCGCAGCAGCTTGATGCCGCCCTGCTCGACCTCGACGTCGATGCGCGTGGCGCCGGCGTCCAGGCTGTTCTCCAGCAGCTCCTTGGCCACCGAAGCCGGCCGCTCGACCACCTCGCCGGCGGCGATCTGGTTGGCCAGCCGCGGAGTGAGCAGCTGGATGCGCGCCGGTGCGCTCATGGCTGGGCCGCCAGGGTCGGCGCCGGGATGGTCAGCATCTGGCCGGCCTTAAGATTGTCGCTGGCCAGACGGTTGGCGCTGCGCAGCGCGGCCTGGCTGACCTGGTAGCGCTGGGCGATCAGCGCCAGGCTCTCACCCGGGGCCACCCGGTGGGCGCGCTCGCCCACCTTGATCTTGCCCTGGTCGCGCAGCCAGGCGATGTAGGTGCCAGGCGGCGGGTTCTCGTGGAAGAACTGGCGCACGCCGCTCTGGATCGAGCGCGCCAGCGCCTGCTGGTGGCTCTTGGTGGCCAGCTTCTGCGATTCGCCGGGGTTGGAGATGAACCCGGTTTCCACCAGGATCGACGGGATGTCCGGCGACTTCAGCACCATGAAGCCGGCCTGCTCGACCCGGCGCTTGTGCAGCGGGGTGATGCGCCCCATGTTCGCCAGCACCTTGTGGCCGACGTCCAGGCTGGAGGACAGGGTGGCGGTCATCGACAGATCGAGCAGCACCCCGGCGAGCATGCGGTCCTTGTCGTCGAGGCTGACGCTGCCGACGCCGCCGACCAGATCCGAGCGGTTCTCGCTGTCGGCCAGCCAGCGCGCGGTCTCCGAGGTGGCGCCGCCTTCGGAGAGGGCGAACACCGAGGCGCCGAAGGCCGCCGCGCGCGGTGCGGCGTCGGCGTGGATGGAGACGAACAGGTCGGCGCCCTTCTTGCGGGCGATCTCGGTGCGCTTGCGCAGCGGGATGAAGTAATCGCCGGTACGCACCAGTTCGGCGCGGAAGCCTTTCTCCTGGTTGATCAGGCGCTGCAGTTCGCGGGCGATCTCCAGTACCACGACCTTCTCGCGCAGGCCGCGCGGGCCGATGGCGCCCGGATCCTCGCCGCCGTGGCCGGCGTCGATGGCGATGACGATGTTGCGCTTGCCGCTGGGCAGCGGCGCCGGGCGGGCCGCCGCCTCGCGAACCACGGTCTTCGGCGCTTCGGGCGCGACCGGCGGCGGGTTGTCGGCCGCTGGCGGCGCAGCGCTCCCCTGGGCCACCGCGGGCACTGCCGCGGGCGCCTTGGGCGCCACAGCCGGCGGCGCCTCGCCCTGATCGAACAGGTCGACCACCAGGCGATGGCCGTACTGCTGGTTGGGCGCCAGGCTGAAGCTCTTCGCCTCCACCATCGCGGCGGTGTCGATGACGATGCGCAGCTTGCCGGGGGCCTGCTCGGCGGCGCGCAGGCCGGTGATCGGCGTGTTGGCCGTGGCCAGTTGCTCGAGACGGGTCCCCAGCTGGGCCCCCTCGACGTCGATGACGATGCGCTCCGGCGCGCTCAGGGAGAACACCTTGTGCTGCACCGGCCCGCTGAGGTCGAACACCAGGCGGGTGTTGTCCGGCGCACGCCACAGGCGTACGCCACGAATCTCGCTGGCCGCATGCACCACCTCGGCGGCCAGCATGGCCAGCAGGGTGCCCAGTACGGCAAGCAGCGCCCGGGGGCGAAGGGCCCATCCCATGTTCATTGGACTCCCACAGTCGTCAGGGCGGCGCACCAGGACTCGCCCCGCGCGCCGTGGGGCAGCAGGCGCAACACCCGCCCCTCGCCATGCACGTCGATGCTGATGTCCAGGTCCGCCTTCGGCAGAATGCCGGCGCCGCGCTCGGGCCACTCGATCAGGCACAGCGCGTCGCCTTGGAAATAGTCGCGGATGCCGAAGAATTCCAGCTCCTCGGGATCTGCCAGGCGATACAGGTCGAAATGGTAGACCCGCCGCTCGCCCAGCTCGTAGGGCTCGACCAGGGTGAAGGTCGGGCTCTTCACCGGCCCCGCATGGCCCAGGCCGCGCAGGATACCGCGCGACAGGGTGGTCTTGCCCATGCCCAGGTCGCCATGCAGGCAGATCACTCCGCGCCCGCCGGTCACCTCGGCCAGGCGCGCGCCCAGGGCCAGCATGGCCGCCTCGTCGGCGGCGTACAGCGTCACTTCAGGCACGGACTGTGCTCCTCCAGCAGTTCACGGATGGTCTCGATCAGGTCGGCGGCCGCCAGGCCGCGTCCGCCGCGGCCCAGGCGCTCGCCGGCACAGGCATGCAGCCAGACGCCCAGCCGCGCCGCGGCGCCCACTTCCAGGCCCTGCGCCAGCAGGGCGCCGAGCAGGCCGGCGAGCACGTCGCCGAGGCCGGCCCCGGCCATCGCCGGATGACCTCGGTCGCACAGGTGCAGTTCCCCGCCCGGAGTCGCCACCAGGCTGCCGAGTCCCTTCAGGACCACCACCGCATTCAGCCGGCGCGCCAGCTCCAGCGCCGCCGCCGGGCGATCGGCCTGCACCTGGGCGCTACTGCAGCCGAGCAGGCGCGCCGCCTCGCCCGGATGCGGAGTGACCAGCCAGTCGCCGGCCGGCGGCGCCAGCAGCCCGGCGGCCAGCAGGTTGAGCGCGTCGGCGTCCCATACCTGCGGCTTGCCCTGCGCGCCGAGGCCGGCCAGCAGGGTGCGCGCCCAGGGGCCCTGGCCGCAGCCGGGGCCGAGCACCAGCACGTCGGCCTGGGCGAGCAGCGCGTGCAGTTCGAAGGACGACTGCACGGCGCGGGCCATCACTTCCGGGCGTCGGACCAGCATGGCCGGCACGTGCTCGGCGCGGGTGGCCAGGCTGACCAGCCCGGCACCACCGCGCAGGCAGCTCTCGGCGGCGAGCAGCGCAGCGCCGCCGTAGCCGAGGTCGCCGCCGACCAGCAGGACGTGGCCGAACTGGCCCTTGTGGGCGTTGAGCAGCCGCGGCGGCAGGCGCGGCACGCTGTCCGCCGTCAGGCGCCGCGCCGCCGGCGGCAGCTCGGCGACCAGCGCCGGGTCGGCGCGCAGGTCGTCGAAGGCCAGCTCGCCGCAGTGGTCAGGGCCGTCCAGGCAGAACAGGCCGAGCTTGAGCGCCAGCAGGGTGACCGTCAGTTCGGCGCGGATCGCCACGCCGAGCACCCGCCCGCTGTCGCCGCACAGTCCCGACGGCAGGTCGACCGCCAGCAGCGGCCGGCCGCTGGCGTTGGCCAGGCGGATGGCCTGGGCGTAGGGCTCGCGCACCTCGCCCGCCAGACCGGTGCCGAGCAGGGCGTCGACCAGCACGCCGGTCAGCGGCGCGCACTCGCACCACGGCTCGACGGCCACCCCGGCGGCCTGCGCCGCGGCATGGGCGGCGGCGGCATCGCCGCCCAGCTGCGCCGGATCGGCGACCGCCAGCACCCGCGCGCGCCAGCCGGCGCGCCGGGCCAGCGCGGCGACCAGGTAGCCGTCGCCGGCATTATTGCCGCGCCCGGCCAGCACGGTGATCTCGCCGGCGTCCGGCCAGCGGCGGCGCAGCGCGCGCCAGAGGGCATGGGCGGCGCGCTGCATCAGCTCGCTGCCGGGGGTGCCGGCGGCGATCAGGCGCGCGTCCAGCTCGCGGACCTGGGCGGCGCGATGGAGGGCGAGGGGCAAGGCGGGGGCAGTCAGCGGCATGGACCATTCGACTCGAGGCTCTGGCACAATTATACCCACCCTGCCCCCGAGCACCGCCAGCCATGTCGACCAGCGCCCCCGATCCCGCCGCCCTCGCCCAGGCGATCAAGACCTGGGGCCGCGAACTGGGCTTCCAGCAGGTCGGCATCGCCGGCGTCGAACTGGGCGAGCACGAGGCGCACCTCGCGCGCTGGCTGGCCGCCGGCTACCAGGGCGAGATGGACTACATGGCCGCCCACGGCAGCAAGCGCTCGCGGCCGGCCGAGCTGGTCCCCGGCACCCTGCGGGTGGTCTCGCTGCGCATGGACTACCTGCCCGGCGACACGCGCATGGCCGAGGTGCTGGCCAGCCCGGACAAGGCCTACGTGTCGCGCTACGCGCTGGGCCGCGACTACCACAAGCTGGTGCGCAAGCGCCTGCAGCAGCTGGCCGAACGCATCCAGGCGGCGATCGGCCCGTTCGGCTACCGCGCCTTCGTCGACAGCGCGCCGGTGCTGGAGAAGGCCCTGGCGCAGCAGGCCGGACTCGGCTGGATCGGCAAGAACACCCTACTGCTGAACAAGCAGGCCGGCAGCTGGTTCTTCCTCGGCGAGCTGTTCGTCGACCTGCCGCTGCCGGTCGACGCAGCGCACGAGCGCGAGCACTGCGGGCGCTGCCAGGCCTGCCTGGACGTCTGCCCGACCGCCGCCTTCGTCGGCCCGCAGCTGCTGGACGCGCGGCGCTGCATCTCCTACCTGACCATCGAGCTCAAGGGCAGCATCCCCGAGGAGCTGCGCGCGCCGATCGGCAACCGGGTGTTCGGCTGCGACGACTGCCAGCTGGTATGCCCGTGGAACCGCTTCGCCCGGCCGACGCAGCAGGACGACTTCCGCCCGCGCCACGGCCTGGACAACAGCGAGCTGGCCGAACTGTTCCGCTGGAGCGAGGAGGAGTTCCTCGCCCGCACCGAGGGCTCGCCACTGCGCCGCGCCGGCTACGAGCGCTTCCTGCGCAACCTGGCGGTCGGCCTGGGCAACGCGCCCGCCAGCATCCCGGTGCTCGAGGCGCTGCGCCTGCGCCGCGAGTACCCCAGCGAACTGGTCCGCGAGCACGTCGAATGGGCGCTGGCGCGCCACGGCGCGACCTGATCAGCGATAGAGCAGCGGATAGAGCAGGCGCCCCGCCGCCTCGTTGAGCAGCAGGCTGCTCTGCCAGATCGCCACGGCCTCCGGCAGCCAGCCGCCCAGCGGCCGGCCATTGGCCACGCCGAGAAAACCCATGGGCGCGGGAATCACCTCGAAGCCCTGGCGCTCGAAGCACCAGCGCGCCCGCGGCATGTGCCAGGCCTGGGTGACCAGCACGATGCGCCTGACCCCGGCGTCGCGCAGCAGCGGCGCGCTCAGCGTGGCGTTCTCCCAGGTGGTGCGGCTGCGCCCCTCCTGCCAGCGCAGCGCGACGCTGAAGTCCTCGCTGAGCACCGCAGCCAGCAGCTCGGCCTCGCTGGGCGGTTCGCCCCGGTGCAGGCCGCCGCTGGCGAGGATCGGCAGGCCGCTGGCCCAGTGCAGGCGCGCCGCCAGGCGGGCGCGCTCCAGCGCCAGCAGGCTCGGCTGGTCGCCGCCCCAGCCCGGATCGCCGCGCTCGCGGCCGCCGCCGAGCACCACGATGGCCTCGGCGCGCTGCGCCAGCGTCGGCCACGCCGCCCGCTCCAGCGCCGGCTCGTGCTCGAGCAGGCGCGCGCCCAGCTCGACCACCGCCGGCAGGCTCATCAGCCACAGGCCGCCCAGCCCCAGCACGGCGCAGGCCAGCGCCCGGCGCGGACGGCGCGCCCGCCACCAGAAGGCGAGCAGCAGGAGCAGCAACAGGCCGCCCGGCGGCAGCAGCAGCTGCTTGAACAGATAGCGCAACGGCACCGCAATCCTCCTTGTCCCGACCGGCGACGGTCGCGGCATCATAGAGTGGATTCGTTCCGACCCTCCCCCTTAGCATGGCGCTCCATTCGCCACTTCGCAGGAATCCCGCCATGACCACCCGACCCGATGCCCCGGCCCTGGCCGTCGACAGCCACTACGAACTCGACTACCGCGTGGCCGGCAGCGACTCGCCGCGCACCCTGTGCAGCGAGCCCGGCGACGACTTCCCCGACGTGCTGGCCACCGCGCGCATGGTCGGCCTGATGGAGCTGGCCGCCGCCCGCCTGATGCGCCCGCTGCTCGGGGACGGCGAGCTGTCGGTCGGCGTCGGCGTCGACGTCACCCACCTGGCCGCCACCCCGCTGTTCGAGACGGTGCGCGCCCGTGCCACCTTCCTCGGCATGGAGGGCAAGCTGTACGCCTTCCGCGTCGAGCTGCTCGATGCCGGCGGCAAGGTCGGCGAGGGCCGCCATACCCGCGCCATCGTCGCCACCGAGCGTCTGCTGAAGAGCACCGAGAAACGCCTGCAGGCCGCCCGCGAAGCCCGGGCATGACGCCCGCGCCCCGCGGATCAGGGTTTCCCCAGATCCGCGGGGGTCATGTATGCTTAGGGGCTTTCGTTACCCCCCTCTTTTCCAGTCCGGCAGAGCCATGCACGAACAGTATCAGCCCCGCGAGATCGAAGCCGCCGCGCAGTCCCACTGGGACGCGCACCAGTCCTTTGAGGTGAGTGAGCAGCCCGGCAAGGACACCTACTACTGCCTGTCGATGTTCCCCTACCCGAGCGGCAAGCTGCACATGGGCCACGTGCGCAACTACACCATCGGCGACGTGATCGCGCGCTACCAGCGCATGCTGGGCAAGAACGTGCTGCAGCCGATGGGCTGGGACGCCTTCGGCATGCCGGCGGAGAACGCCGCGATGCAGAACCAGGTGGCGCCGGCGGCCTGGACCTACGCCAACATCGACTACATGAAGACCCAGCTGAAGAGCCTGGGCCTGGCCGTCGACTGGTCGCGCGAGGTCACCACCTGCAAGCCGGACTACTACCGCTGGGAGCAGTGGCTGTTCACCCGCCTGTTCGAGAAGGGCGTGATCTACCGCAAGAACGGCACCGTCAACTGGGACCCGGTGGACCAGACCGTGCTGGCCAACGAGCAGGTGATCGACGGCCGCGGCTGGCGCTCGGGTGCGCTGATCGAGAAGCGCGAGATCCCCATGTACTACTTCCGCATCACCGCCTATGCGGAGGAGCTGCTCGCCGACCTCGACAAGCTCGACGGCTGGCCCGAGCAGGTCAAGACCATGCAGCGCAACTGGATCGGCAAGAGCTTCGGCGCCGACATCGAGTTCGACTACGACGCCGCGACCTGCGGTGGCGAGGGCCGCCTGAAGGTCTACTCGACCCGCCCGGACACCCTGATGGGCGCCACCTACGTGGCCGTGGCCGCCGAGCACGCGCTGGCCCAGCGCGCCGCCGAGGGCAACGCCGAGCTGGCCGCCTTCATCGCCGAATGCAAGTCCGGCTCGGTGGCCGAGGCCGACGTGGCGACCATGGAGAAGAAGGGCATGGCCACCGGCCAGTTCGTCGTCCATCCGCTGACCGGCGACAAGCTGCCGGTGTTCGTCGCCAACTACGTGCTGGCCGGCTACGGCGAAGGCGCAGTGATGGCAGTGCCGGCCCACGACGAGCGCGACTTCGAGTTCGCCAACAAGTACGGCCTGCCGATCGTGCAGGTCTACCGCCAGGCCGAGGGCGACGCCGCCTTCGACGCTGCCCAGTGGCAGGACTGGTACGCCGACAAGGCGAACCTGCTCACCGTCAACAGCGGCAAGTACGACAACCTGGAGTTCCAGGCCGCCTTCGACGCCATCGTCGCCGACCTGGAAGCCGCCAACCACGGCGAGAAGCAGACCCGCTTCCGCCTGCGCGACTGGGGCATCAGCCGCCAGCGCTACTGGGGCTGCCCGATCCCGATCATCCACTGCGACGCCTGCGGCGACGTGCCGGTGCCGGAAGACCAGCTGCCGGTGGTGCTGCCCGAGGACGTGGTGCCGGACGGCGCCGGCAGCCCGCTGGCACGCATGCCCGAGTTCTACAGCTGCAGCTGCCCGAAATGCGGCGCGCCGGCCAAGCGCGAAACCGACACCATGGACACCTTCGTCGAGTCGTCCTGGTACTACGCGCGCTACGCCTCGCCGCAGTTCGCGGGCGGCATGGTCGACAAGGCCGCGGCCAACCACTGGCTGCCGGTCGACCAGTACATCGGCGGCATCGAGCACGCCATCCTGCACCTGCTCTACGCGCGCTTCTTCCACAAGCTGATGCGCGACGAGGGCCTGGTCGACAGCGACGAGCCGTTCACCAACCTGCTGACCCAGGGCATGGTGATCGCCGAGACCTACTACCGCCTGCAGGAGAACGGCAGCAAGCTGTGGTTCAACCCGGCCGACGTCGAGGTCGACACCGACGCCAAAGGCAAGGCGATCGCCGCGCGCCTGAAGAGCGACGGCCTGCCGGTGGAAATCGGCGGCACCGAGAAGATGTCCAAGTCGAAGAACAACGGCGTCGACCCGCAGACCATGATCGAACAGTACGGCGCCGACACCTGCCGCCTGTTCATGATGTTCGCCGCTCCGCCGGAAATGAGCCTGGAGTGGTCCGACTCCGGCGTCGAGGGCGCCTCGCGCTTCCTGCGTCGCGTCTGGCGCCTGGCCCAGGCCCACGTCGCCGCCGGCCTGCCGGGCGCGCTGGACACCGCCGCGCTGAATGACGCGCAGAAGGAGATCCGCCGCGCCATCCACCTGGCCATCAAACAGGCAAGTACCGATATCGGCCAGTTCCGCAAGTTCAACACCGCCATCGCTCAGGTGATGACCCTGATGAACGTGCTGGAGAAGGCATCGACCGAGAGCGCGCAGGACCGCGCCCTGCTGCAGGAAGGCCTGGAGGCCGTGACCCTGCTGCTGGCGCCGATCACCCCGCATATCAGCCATGCCCTGTGGCAGGCGCTCGGCCACGGCGACGCGGTGATCGACGCCGCCTGGCCGGCGGTCGACGAGTCCGCCCTGGTGCAGGACACCCTGACCCTGGTGGTGCAGGTCAACGGCAAGCTGCGCGGCGAGATCCAGGTCGCCGCCGCCGCCAGCCGCGAGGAGGTCGAGGCCGCCGCGCGCGCCAACGAGAACGTGCTGCGCTTCACCGAAGGCGCGACCATCCGCAAGGTGATCGTAGTCCCCGGCAAGCTGGTCAACATCGTCGCCAACTGACCGACACCGTCCAACCTGCCGCCCGCCCCGCGCGGGCGGCGTTTCACACGAGGGATGCCTGATGAAACGTAGCCTGTCCGGCCTGCTGCTGGTGATGCTGACCACCCTGCTCACGGCCTGCGGCTTCCAGTTGCGCGGCACCGGCAGCGACGACTTCGCCCTGCAGGAGCTCGGCCTGAGCGCCCGCGACGCCTACGGCGAGACGGTCAAGGACGTGCGCCGCATGCTGGAAAGCAGCGGCGTGCGCGTGCACGGCGGCGCGCCCTACCAACTGGTGCTGGTGCGCGAGGACCAGCGCCAGCGCGCCGCCAGCTACACCAGTGCGGCGCGCAGCGCCGAGAACGAGCTGAGCGCCAGCCTCGACTACGAGGTGCGCAGCGGCAACCTGCTGCTGCTCGCCGACCGCCTCGAGGAGCAGAAGGTCTACGTGCACGACGCCAACAACCTGATCGGCTCCGACCAGGAGGCCCAGCAGCTGCGCGTCGAGATGCGCCGCGAGCTGGTCCAGCAACTGGCCATGCGCCTGCAGCAACTGAACCCGGCGCGCCTCGCCAAGCTGGAGGAAACCGCCCGCGCCAAGGCCGAAGCCGAGGCCCGCGCCGCCGCGGAAGCCGAGCGGCAGAGCGCGCCGACGGCTCCGGCCCGCTGATCGGACACGGGGCCTGCGGGCCCCGTTTTTCCTGCCGATGAAACTCAACCCCGCCCAACTGGCCAAGCACCTGCAGGGTCCGCTCGCCCCGGTCTACGCGGTCAGCGGCGACGACCCGCTGCTGTGCCAGGAGGCCTGCGACGCCATCCGCGCCGCCTGCCGCGCCCGCGACTTCAGCGAACGCCAGGTGTTCCACGCCGACGCCGGCTTCGACTGGAACCTGCTGCGCGAGGCCGGCGCCAGCCTGTCGCTGTTCGCCGAGAAACGCCTGCTCGAGCTGCGCCTGCCTTCCGGCAAGCCGGGCGACGACGGCGTCGCCGTGCTGCTCGACTACCTCGCCCGCCCTGCCGAGGACACCGTGCTGCTGCTCAGCCTGCCCAGGCTCGACGGCAAGACGCAGAAGAGCAAGTGGGCCAAGGCGCTGATCGACGGCGAGCACTGCCAGTTCGTGCAGGTCTGGCCGGTGGATGCCGCGCAGCTGCCGCAGTGGATCCGCCAGCGCCTGGCCCAGGCCGGCCTGTCGGCGAGTGCCGAGGCCATCGACCTGCTGGTGGCGCGCATCGAAGGCAACCTGCTGGCCGCGGTGCAGGAGATCGAGAAGCTCAAGCTGCTGGTCGAGGGCAACCAGCTGGATGCCGCCACCGTGCAGGCCAGCGTCGCCGACAGCGCGCGCTTCGACTTGTTCGGCCTGCTCGACGCGGCGCTGGCCGGCGAGGCGGCGCACGCCCTGCGCATGCTCGAGGGCCTGCGCGGCGAAGGCGTGGAGGCGCCGGTGATCCTCTGGGGCCTGGCGCGCGAGCTGCGCCTGCTCGCCGGCCTGGCCCAGCAGCATGGCCAGGGCCTGCCGCTGGAGCGGCTGATCGCCCAGGCCAGGCCGCCGATCTTCGGCAAGCGCCAGGGCCTGGTCGGCCGCGCCGTGCAGCGCCATCCGGCCAGCCGCTGGAACCAGCTGCTGCGCGACGCCCAGCGCATCGACGAGCAGATCAAGGGCCAGGCGCCCGGTAACGCCTGGAACGGCCTGGCGCAACTGACCCTGGCGATCGCCGGCGTGCGCCTCAACCTGCCCAGCGAATAGTTCCGCTCGATTTGCGCACGACATCACTGGACATTTTTCGTACAGCGGCCGATGATGCGCGCGCCGGCACGCTCGCCGGCTCCGCACGAGGAAAGGTCATGGCCAAGCCACGCAAAGCCGGCCCGAACAAGGCCAAATCCCTGGTCGCCCAGCCCCTGTTCCGCTGCCGCCAGGAACGACCCGCCAAGGGCAAGGGCAGCTACCGCCGCGAAGCCTTCCGGTTCACCGACCGGGAGGCTTCTTGCTATGCGGGCCCGGAAAAGCGCGCAGCCTGAGCCTCAGCTCCCACCGTCCTCCTCCTTCCTGTCCTTGTCCTCCTCCTTCCACGGCGCCTGCAGGTAGCGGGTGCGGTTGAAGGTCTCCAGCCACTCCGGGTAGTACACCACCAGCGCGGTGACCACCGTGCCGTTGATGAACGCCTCGGGGAACATGATCAGCCACAGGTAGCCGGCGAAGTCGTCCAGCCAGGGCGGCATCTGGTAGATGCCGTCCACCAGCAGCACGCCGAGGCCGGCCAGCAGCACCAGCACGGCCACCAGCGCCGCCGGGAAGAAGCCGCTGAAGAAGATGTAGACGAACAGGTTGCGCGGCTGCAGGCGCTCGACGCCGCGCGCGCAAGCCTCGGTGACCAGCACCGGGATGAGGATCAGCAGCACCGCGTTGACCCCCAGCGCCGCGGCATCCTGGCGGCCCAGGCCGACCAGCGCCAGCTGCGCGACGAAGGCCGACAGCACCGCCAGCGGCCAGTCGAGCAGCAGGGTCACCGCGGTCATGCCGATGAAGTGGAAGGACAGCCCGGAGGCGAAGTCGCGGCGCACCAGCCACAGCAGGAACAGCGCCAGCATGGTGCCGAACAGCAGGTGCTGGCGGCGGAAGTCGCTGAACAGCTCGACCCAGGGCGCATGCCACAGCGCCGCCAGCAGCAGCGGCAGGAACAGCAGGGCGCCCAGCCACAGGCTGGATTCGCTGAGCAGCGCGGCGGCGATCACGGCGCGACCTGCTCCAGCGCCGCGCGCAGCGCGAGCGCGTCGCTGAAGGTGCGCCGCTCGCGCAGCACGCCCTGCTCCAGCTGCAGCCAGAGCACGCCGCCCTCGGGCGCGGCGTACTGCGGCACCACCTGCGCCTCGCGGTCGAGCAGCACGCGGTAGCTGTAGTCGCGCATGGCCGGAATGGCGAACAGCTTGCCGATCAGCCCGGGCATGCGGCTGATGTCGGCGACGAACAGCGCCCGGCGCGCCTCCAGGTAGCCCTTGGGCCGCCCTTCCAGTGCGGCGTCGAGCAGCTTGGCGCCATCCATGCTGCGCGCCACCAGCAGGATGCGCAGGTCGTCGTTCAGGGTGTAGGGCGCGTCGAACTGATCGCTCAGGGTCCAGGGCGCCAGCCGCTCGCCGCTCTCCAGCGCCTGCGCGCTGCCGGCCAGCAGGGCCAGGCCCAGCCATATCCAGGGTTTCATCGTGGTTGCTCCAGGGTGGAAAAGACGCGGATGTCGTGGCGCTCGCCCCAGCCGCGGCGGGCGCGCCAGAAGGCCAGCGCCGCGGGCTCGCCATCGAGGACGAACACGTGGCTCTTGGCGATGCCCTGCGCCGCCAGGCGCGCCAGCACCGCGGCGATCAGCGCCGAGGCGATGCCGCGGCGCCGGTAGTACGGATCGACCGCCAGATGCTGCAGGTAGCCGCGCCGGCCGTCGTGGCCGGCCAGCAGGCTGCCGACGATGGCGCCATCCGCCTCGGCCACCAGGCTGAGGCCGGGATTGCGCGCCAGGTAGGCGCAGTAGGGTTCCAGGGCGTCCTCGGCGCGCAGCTGGATGCCCGGCGTGCGCGCCCACAGGGCGTGGAGGACGG
This sequence comes from Pseudomonas sp. AN-1, assembly GCF_034057115.1. Classification (NCBI taxonomy): domain Bacteria; kingdom Pseudomonadati; phylum Pseudomonadota; class Gammaproteobacteria; order Pseudomonadales; family Pseudomonadaceae; genus Pseudomonas; species Pseudomonas sp. AN-1. Next base: position 2,543,767 of record NZ_CP139195.1, read on the forward strand.
CGTGATCGGCGGGGGTGGCTTCGCGCAGCTGCATGGCTACTCCGGGGGTCGCTATGCCGAGTTTACACCGCAGCCGCAGCGGCCAGAGCGGCTGCGACAACCTGGCGGGGCCGCCGGCGACTACACTTGCGGCATGGACGAACGCGACTACCTGCACCATCTGGTGCGCCAGGCCGAGGCGGCCACCGACTTTCTCTCCAACGGCCGCAAGTGGGAGCGCGAACGCTGGGTCTGCCAGCGCCTGCTGCAGGCGCTGAACATCGCCCACCGCACCGAGGACTTCGCCGCACCGGCCCAGCAGCCGCCGGACGTGCTGTACCGCGACGCCTGCTTCGAGGTGTTCTTCGTCATCGACGAGGGCCGGCGCCTCAACGACGAATGGCGCGAGGAGCTGGAGCGCCGCCGCGCCGCCCGCACCCTGGCCCAGCTGCAGCGCCACGAACCCCGGCCGCGGCGCATCCCACTGAGCGAGGTGCAGCAGCGTCTCGGCCCGACCCTGCGCAAGAAGGCGCACAACTACGACGAGCGCGGCATCGACCTCGGCGAACTGGACCTCCTCGCCTACATCAGCTTCAAGCGCGAGATCCCCGACTTCAACAGCGCCTTCCCGCCCCCCAGCGAGTACCTGCGCCAGGGCTGGCGCTCGCTGTCGATCGTCGGTCCCAACTACGCCCGCGTGCTGTTCGCCCACGCCGACGCCCCGGCTTTCCTGCGCGACAACCAAGCGCGCACCCTGCTGTTCGACGTGGAGATGGGGCTGTGAGCCTCTCCTCCCGGAGTCTTTCCTCCCAATGCGGCATTGAGCCGCACATGACGCAACGCCTAGAATGGTCGCATTGCCTTTTTTCGAGACTGCCATGTCCAGCCGTCTGAACCCCGAGGACCAGCGCCGGGTCGAGCACTATCTCAGCTCCCCGCAGCATCAGGTCAAGCGCCAGCCGTTCCGGCCCTGGCGCCTGATGCTCGCCCTGCTGGCCGTGGTCGTCGGCCTGGGCCTGCTGAGCCGCCTGCTGAGCTCGCTGGTCACATGACCCCTCGCCCCGCAGGCTGCCGCCAGTCGCTCCCGGTTTTTCCAAGCCTTGTGAGACATCCCCATGACCCATCACATCGTGATCGTCGGCGGCGGCGCCGGCGGGATCGAACTCGCCACCCGCCTGGGCCGCAGCCTGGGCAAGCGCGGCCAGGCGCGCATCACCCTGGTTGACGCCAACCTCACCCACATCTGGAAACCGCTGCTGCACGAGGTGGCCGCCGGCTCGCTGAACTCCTCGGAGGACGAGCTGAACTACGTGGCCCAGGCCAAGTGGAACCACTTCAAGTTCCAGCCCGGGCGCATGTGCGGCCTCGACCGCGCGCGCAAGACCATCCTGCTGGCCGCCAAGCATGACCAGAACGGCGTCGAGCAGGTGCCTGCGCGCGAGATCGCCTACGACACCCTGGTGCTGGCGGTCGGCAGCAAGACCAACGACTTCGGCACCCAAGGCGCCGCCGAGCACTGCCTGTTCCTCGACTCGCGCGACCAGGCCGAACGCTTCCACGACCTGCTCCTCGACCAGTACCTGTGCGCCCACGCCCAGGCGCGCCAGCACGGCAGCGCGCAGATCAACCTGGCCATCGTCGGCGCCGGCGCCACCGGCGTGGAGCTGGCCGCCGAACTGCACCATGCCGCCCTGCTGCTGGCCGACTACGGCCTGGATGGCATCCGCCCGGAAAACCTCAGCCTGACCCTGATCGAGGCCGGCCCGCGGGTGGTGCCGGCGCTGCCCGAGCGGCTCAGCGGCATCGTCCACGGCACCCTGGAGAAGCTCGGCATCAAGGTGCTGGTCAACTCGCCGGTCCGGGAAGTCACCGCCGAGGGCCTGCATACCGCCGACGGCCAGTTCGTGCCGGCCAGCCTCAAGGTCTGGGCCGCCGGCATCCGCGCCCCGGGCTTCCTGCGCGAGCTGGACGGCCTGGAAAGCAACCGCATCGACCAGCTGGTGGTGCTCCCGACCCTGCAGACCAGCCGCGACGAGAACATCTTCGCCCTCGGCGACTGCGCTGCCTGTCCGATGGCGGACGGCAAGAACGTGCCGCCGCGCGCCCAGGCGGCGCACCAGCAGGCCTCGCTGCTGGCCAAGTCGCTGGCGCGCCGCCTGCAGGGCGAACCGCTGCTGGAGTACCGCTACCGCGACTACGGCTCGCTGATCTCGCTGTCGAGCTTCAGCGCGGTGGGCAACCTGATGGGCAACCTGACCGGCGACGTGATGCTGGAGGGACGTCTGGCCCGCTGGTTCTACATCTCGCTGTATCGCCTGCACCAGATGGCGCTGTACGGCCCGTTCCGCACCCTGCTGCTGATGCTCAGCGACCGCCTCGGCCGCAGCACCGAGCCGCGTCTCAAGCTGCACTGACGGCAGTACCCGACCGGCGGCACAACCGCCGGTCGACCCGCTCAGATCGGCAAAAAACGCGCGCAAACAAAAAAGCCGGAAGGCCTCGCGGCGCTTCCAGCTTCTTGTCCTTCCGAGGAAGGGAATGTGGTGGGTCGTGTAGGGGTCGAACCTACGACCAATTGGTTAAAAGCCAACTGCTCTACCACTGAGCTAACGACCCAAAACTGGTCGGGGTAGAGAGATTCGAACTCCCGACATCCTGCTCCCAAAGCAGGCGCGCTACCGGACTGCGCTATACCCCGCCTGGAAGTTGGCTCCGCGACCTGGACTCGAACCAGGGACCCAGTGATTAACAGTCACTTGCTCTACCGACTGAGCTATCGCGGAACGTCGAGACTTCCAACCCTCTACGGTGATCGGTGTTACCGATTTCCCGTGTCAGTGGCGCGGCATTCTACGGATTTATAATTCTCCGTCAACCCCCTGCGGCATTTTTTTTCCATGCTTGGCAGAGCCCCCGGCACTTGTTATATGTGCACTCCTTTCGAGAGTACAGGGCGCGGGCCCGCCAGATCCTCCATGAGCCACACGCCACCGCCAGATTCTCCCGTTCCCCTCGCCCTTGCCGGGCGCAGCATCCGCCCACGCTTCGGCCAGCTGGAGCAGGGCTGCCGCCAACTGGTGATGAACCACCTCGACCAGCAGCTGGCATGCGCCTTCGAACAGGTCGACGACGCCCTGTTCGCCCAGGCCGAAAAGGCCGCCAACAACCTCGAGCAGGCGCTGTACTTCGACGGCATGCGCGCGGTGCGCCAGCAGCGCACGCAGATCGTGCGCCGCTTCCACCAGCAGCTCGCCGGCGGCTTCGCCGCCTACCTCGAGGGCCTCAATCCCAACAGCGCCACTCCGCCGCCCGAGGAGCGCCAGCCGCTGTCGCTGCTGGCCCACGAGGAGCTCGAGGAGAACGTGCTGCTGACCAACATGGTCAAGCGCTGCCGACACCACTGCCAGGCGCTGCTGCCCGCGCTGGAGGAGCGCCTGGCCCAGCTGTGCCCGGACCCGCAGGCCGCCCTGCACGAGGACAGCCCCTTCTCTCCCGAGGCCGTCGCCGGGGCCTTCCGCCTGGCCCTGCCTGGCGAAGGCCTGCCGCTGGCGATCCGCCGCGTCCTCTATGCGCTGTTCGAGCAGCAGGTCATGGCCTCGCTGGACGAGCTGTACACGGCCCTCGACCGGCGCCTGCGCGAGGCCGGCATCCTGCCCCGCCAGGAAGAGCGGCCGACCCGGCCTCGCCACCCGGCGCCGCCCGTGCAGCGCAGCGAGCGCCCGGCCGCCCAGCTGGCGCCGGTCGCCACCGCGACGACGGCGCAGCCCGCCAGCGAGAGCGCCCAGCTGTTCCAGGGCGTCACCCGCCTGCTCGGCCGGCGCCACCAGGGACCGCCGGCCGCCACAGCGGAGGCGCCGCCCCGCGCCGCGCTGCCGCTCCCCGAGCTGCCCCGGGCCGGCACCTACAGCGAGTCCGAACTGCTGGCGGCACTCAACCGCCTGCAGCAGATCAGCGCGCGCGACATCGATAGCCAGCTGCAGCAGCCTCAGGACGTGACGCAACTGCGGGCACGCCTGCAGGCCGAGCTGGAGGCGGCCTGCACCCTGCCCGGCCAGCAGCTGCGCGCCGACGATGCCGACATCATCGACCTGGTCGGCATGCTGTTCGCCTTCATCCTCGACGACCCCGGCCTGCCGGACCGCTGCAAGACGGTGCTGTCGCACCTGCACACGCCCTATCTGAAGCTGGCGCTGCGCGACCGCGAGCTGTTCACCCGCGACGACCATCCGGCGCGGCGCCTGCTCGACAGCATGGCCCGGGCCGGCGCCCGCTTCGTCGAGGACAGCGACGCCTCCGGGCTGCTGGCGAAGATGCAGGACATCGTCGAGCACATCATCCAGGACCTCGGCGGCGAGCGCGCCGGCTTCGAGCGCCTGCTCGAGGAGTTCGAGACGCACCTGCGCCGTCTGCAGCAGCGCGTCGAGCTGCGCGAGCACCGCACCCTGAGCGCCGCCCGCGGCCGCGATCGCCTGTACGCCGCCCGCCGCCGGGCCGGCGAGCAGATCCGCCAGACCCTGATCGGTCGCTCGCTGCCACCGCTGATCCAGGCACTGCTGGAGAACAGCTGGCACGACCTGCTGGCGCTGATCCACCTGCGTCAGGGCGAGCAGAGCGAGGAATGGCGGCGCGCCTGCCTGACCGGCGAACAGCTGGCCTGGAGCGTCACGCCGCTCGACCGCAGCGGTCGCGAGCGTCTGCAGCGCGAGCGCCTGGAACTGCTGGAAGCGCTGCGCGGCGGCCTGATGCAGCTGGGCTGCCTGAGCGACGAGGAGATCCGCCGCCTGCTGCAGGACGTGGTCACCTGCCAGCACGCCGTGCAGGCCCGCCAGCCCGAACTGGCCGCCCGCCTGCTGGCCCGGCTGCCCGACAGCCCGCTCGGCGCGCTGCTGCACGAGCAGGGCGAGAACGCCGAGGCCGCGGCCGGCGAGGGACAACTGTCGGCGGAGCTGGAAGCCCAGCTGGAGCAGCTGCGGGCCCTGCCGTTCGGCAGCCTGTTCGCCTTCCACGAGGACGGTCAGGTACACCGCCTGCGCCTGTCCTGGGTCAGCCCGGCGACCCGCCACTATCTGTTCATCGACCCCTGCGGCGAGCACAGCCGCACCTGGCCGGCGGCGCGCCTGGCCCGCGCCCTGCAGGACGGCAGCGTGCGCCTGCTCGGCGAACCGAGCGACACCCCGCTGATGGAGCGCGCCCTGCAGGCGATCTACCGGGTGCTGCAGCGCCTGGAAGAGCCCCGGCCGGCCGGCGACTGAGCCCTGCAGACGACGACGGCGCCCTGCGGCGCCGTCGTCGTTTTCCATGAACCCGCCGCGGGGCGGGGCGCCCCGCGACGCGGCGCATTCTCAGGCGAAGACGATCTGCTCGCCCTCGACCCGCGCGTGGATGGTCGCCCCGGGGGCGAACTCGCCGGCGAGGATCTGCTGCGCCAGCGGGTTCTCGATCCAGCGCTGGATCGCACGCTTGAGCGGACGCGCGCCATACACCGGGTCGTAGCCGACGGCGATCAGCTTCTCCAGCGCCTCCGGGGTCAGCTCCAGGCTCAGCTCGCGCTCGGCCAGCCGGCTACGCAGGCGCGACAGCTGGATCTCGGCGATGCCGCCGATCTGCTCCTTGCCCAGCGGATCGAACACCACCACCTCGTCGATGCGGTTGATGAACTCCGGGCGGAAGTGGTGGCTGACCGCATCCATCACCGCGGCGCGCTGCGCCTCCGGATCGCCGACCAGCTCCTGGATCTGCGCCGAGCCGAGGTTGGAGGTCATCACCACCACGGTGTTCTTGAAGTCCACGGTGCGGCCCTGGCTGTCGGTCAGTCGGCCGTCTTCGAGCACCTGCAGCAGCACGTTGAACACGTCCGGGTGGGCCTTCTCCACCTCGTCCATGAGGATCACCGAGTACGGCTTGCGACGCACCGCCTCGGTCAGATAGCCGCCCTCCTCGTAGCCGACGTAGCCGGGCGGCGCGCCGATCAGACGGGCCACCGAGTGCTTCTCCATGAACTCGGACATGTCGATGCGCACCATCGCCTCCTCGGTGTCGAAGAGGAACTCGGCCAGCGCCTTGCACAGCTCGGTCTTGCCCACCCCGGTCGGGCCGAGGAACAGGAACGAGCCGCTGGGTCGATTCGGGTCGGCCAGGCCGGCGCGCGAGCGGCGCACCGCGTTGGACACCGCGACCACCGCCTCGTGCTGGCCGATCACCCGCCTGTGCAGCTCGGCCTCCATGCGCAGCAGCTTGTCGCGCTCGCCCTCCATCATCTTGGCCACCGGGATGCCGGTCCACTTGGACACCACCTCGGCGATCTCCTCGTCGGTCACGCGGTTGCGCAGCAGCTGCTTCTCCCTCTGCTCGCCGCTGTCGACGCTGGCCAGCTTGCGCTCCAGCTCGGGAATCACGCCGTACTGCAGCTCGGCCATGCGCTGCAGATTGCCCTGGCGGCGGGCGGCCTCCATGTCTGCCTTGGCCTGCTCGAGCTGCTGCTGGACCTGCGCCGAGCCCTGTACCTCGGCCTTCTCCGACTTCCAGATTTCCTCGAGGTCGGCGTACTCGCGCTCCAGCTTGGCGATGTCCTCCTCGAGCTTGGCCAGACGCTTGCGGGTGGCCTCGTCGGTTTCCTTCTTCAGCGCCTCGCGCTCGATCTTCAGCTGGATCAGCCGGCGATCCAGGCGGTCCAGCTCCTCGGGCTTGGAGTCGATCTCCATGCGGATGCGGCTGGCCGCCTCGTCGATCAGGTCGATGGCCTTGTCCGGCAGTTGGCGGTCGGTGATGTAGCGGTGGCTCAGTTTCGCGGCGGCGATGATCGCGCCGTCGGTGATGGTCACCCCGTGGTGCACCTCGTAGCGCTCCTTGAGGCCACGCAGGATGGCGATGGTGTCCTCCTCGCTCGGCTCGTCGACCAGCACCTTCTGGAAGCGGCGCTCCAGCGCGGCGTCCTTCTCCACGTACTGGCGGTACTCGTCGAGGGTGGTGGCGCCCACGCAGTGCAGCTCGCCGCGCGCCAGCGCCGGCTTGAGCATGTTGCCGGCGTCCATCGAGCCCTCGGCCTTGCCGGCCCCCACCATCGTATGCAGCTCGTCGATGAACAGGATCACCCGGCCTTCCTGCTTGCCCAGTTCGTTGAGCACCGCCTTGAGGCGCTCCTCGAACTCGCCGCGGAACTTGGCACCGGCGATCAGCGCGCCCATGTCCAGCGACAGCAGGCGCTTGTCCTTGAGGCCGTCGGGCACCTCGCCGTTGACGATGCGCTGGGCCAGCCCCTCGACGATGGCGGTCTTGCCGACGCCCGGCTCGCCGATCAGCACCGGGTTGTTCTTGGTCCGGCGCTGCAGGACCTGGATGGTGCGACGGATCTCGTCGTCGCGGCCGATCACCGGATCGAGCTTGCCGTCCTCGGCGCGCTTGGTCATGTCGATGGTGTACTTGTCCAGCGCCTGGCGCGACTCCTCGGCGTTGGGGTCGTTGACCGCCTCGCCGCCACGCAGGTTGGCGATGGCGTTCTCCAGCGCCTGCTTGCTCACCCCCTGGGCCAGCAGCAGCTTGCCGAGGCGGGTGGCGTTGTCCAGCGCGGCGAGCAGCACCAGCTCGCTGGAGATGTACTGGTCGCCTTTCTGCTGGGCCAGCTTGTCGGCCAGGTTGAGCAGGCGGGCGAGATCCTGCGACATGTTCACGTCGCCGGTGGGGTTCTGGATCTTCGGCAGGTCGTCGAGCGCCTTGGCCAGCGCCTGGCGCAGGGCGGCGATGTCGAAGCCGACCTGCATCAGCAGCGGGCGGATCGAGCCGCCCTGCTGCTCGAGCAGGGCGGACATCAGGTGCAGCGGCTCGATGGCGCTGTGGTCGCGGCCCACGGCCAGCGACTGGGCATCGGACAAGGCCAGTTGCAGTTTGCTGGTCAAACGGTCGATACGCATGGGGTCGTCCTTCGCAAGCAGCGGCGGAACGAGCGGCCGGCACCCGGCTACAACCCGATCCGCCAGGGGAATTGGGTTGCAGGATAGATGAGGACGATTACAGGCGATTCAAGGGGCGGGCATTTGACCGGGATCAAGCGGGGCGCAACGCGTCCCGGCGGCGCATCAGGCCGGCTCCAGCCAGATCAGGCTGGCCTGGCGCCCGGTGCGCGGCGCGCGGCGGTAGGAGTAGAAGCGTTCGGCGTCGGTGAAGGTGCACAGCCCGCCGCCGTACACCGTGGTGACGCCGACGGCGGCCAGGCGGAGGCGCGCCAGCCGGTAGAGGTCGGCCATGTAGCGCCCGGCGCTGGCGCTGGGCACAAAGGCCGCGGCGGCCTCGGCATGCTGCGCGACGAAGGCCTCGCGCACCTCGGCGCCGACCTCGAAGGCCTGCGGGCCGATGGCCGGGCCCAGCCAGGCCAGCACCTGATCGGCCGGGCAGCCCAGCGCGGCGACGGTGGCCTCCAGCACCCCGGCGGCCAGCCCGCGCCAGCCGGCATGGGCCGCGGCGACCCGCGTGCCGTCACGGTCGCAGAACAGCACCGGCAGGCAGTCGGCGGTCATGCTGGTGCAGGCCACCCCGGGGGTGGCGCTCCAGCAGGCGTCGGCCTCGGCCACCTGCGCCGGGTCGGCCTCGACCACGCTCACGCCATGCACCTGGCTGAGCCAGGCGGCGCGGCAGCCGAGCAGCGCCTGCAGGCGGCGACGGTTCTCGGCCACCGCGGCCGGCTCGTCGCCGACATGGTCGCCGAGGTTGAGCGCAGCGAACGGTGCCGGGCTGACGCCGCCGGCCCGCGTGGTCACGCAGGCGCGCACCCTGGCCGGTGCCGGCCAGTCGGGGATCAGCAGATCACCGAGGCTCAGGCTCATCCGATGAAGGCCTCGCGGTCGCCGCGCAGCAGGTTGAGCAGCTCGACGAAGTCGTCCGGAAGCTCCGACTCCCAGCCCATGCGCTCGCCAGTGACCGGGTGATCCAGTTCGAGGAAGCGCGCATGCAGGGCCTGGCGCGGGTAGTCGCGCAACGACTGCACCAGCAGCGGGTTGGCCGCCGGCGGAATGCGGAAGCGACCGCCGTAGACCGGATCGCCGACCAGCGGGAAATGCACGTAGGCCATGTGCACGCGGATCTGGTGGGTACGCCCGGTCTCCAGCTTGACCCGCACGTGGGTGTGCGCGCGGAAGCGCTCGAGCACCCGGTAGTGGCTGACCGCCGGCTTGCCGGTGCTGGTCACCGCCATCTTCTGGCGCTGCTGCGGATGGCGTCCGATGGGGGCATCGACCTTGCCGCCGGAGGTGACCACGCCGACCACGATGGCCTCGTAGATGCGGCTGACGCTGCGCGCCTGCAGCTGGGCGACCAGCTGGGTGTGCGCCTCGAGGGTCTTGGCCACCACCATCAGGCCGGTGGTGTCCTTGTCCAGGCGGTGGACGATGCCGGCGCGCGGCACGCTGGCCAGGCCCGGCACATGGTGCAGCAGGGCGTTGAGCAGGGTGCCGTCGGCATGCCCGGCGGCCGGATGCACCACCAGGCCGGCCGGCTTGTCGATCACCAGCAACTGCTCGTCCTCGTAGACGATGTTGAGGGCGATGTCCTGGGCCAGATGCTCGACCTGGGCCTCGCGCTCGGCCTCGAGCTGCAGCACGGCACCGCCGTGGACGATGTCGCGCGGGCGCAGCACGGCGCCGTCGACGGTGAGGCGGCCGTCCTTGATCCACCCGGCCAGGCGCGAGCGCGAATGTTCGGGGAAGAGCTGGGCGGCGATCTGGTCGAGGCGTTGCCCGCCCAGCTCGGACGGCACCTCGGCACGCAATTGGATGAGTTCGGACATGGCGGACATCGGGAGGGCCGTGCGGCTTTGGTTGGCCACAGGCTTGTGGTTAAATACGGCGTCTTTTGCCCAGAGGATTCTGGGCTGCCAATCATATCAGGCCGGTCCCCGTCACGCACCCGGCCCCAGGGAACCCAAGCGCCATGCAAGTGAAACACCTGCTGCTGATCGCCACCCTCGCCCTCACCGCGGCCTGCTCCTCCAAGCAGGTGATCGACGAGAACCTCAGCGAGACCGAGCTGTACCAGCAGGCGCAGGAACACCTGGGCAACGATAGCTACACCAGTGCCGTCGACACCCTCAAGGCCCTGGAATCGCGCTACCCGTTCGGCCGCTACGCCGAACAGGCCCAGCTCGAACTGATCTACGCCTACTACCAGAACCAGGAGCCGGAAGCCGCCAAGGCCGCCGCCGAGCGCTTCATCCGCCTGCATCCGCAGCACCCGGACGCCGACTACGCCTGGTACCTCAAGGGCCTGTCGTCGTTCGACAAGGACCGCGGCCTGCTGGCCCGCTTCCTGCCGCTGGACATGACCAAGCGCGACCCGGGCGCGGCGCGCGACTCGTTCAACGAGTTCGCCCAACTGGTCGCCCGCTACCCGAACAGCCGCTACGCCCCGGACGCCAAGGCGCGCATGATCTACCTGCGCAACCTGCTGGCCGCCTACGAGATGCACGTGGCGCACTACTACCTCAAGCGCCAGGCCTACGTCGCCGCCGCCAACCGCGGCCGCTACGTGGTGGAGAACTTCCAGGAAACCCCGGCGGTCGGCGACGGCCTGGCGGTGATGACCGAGTCCTACCAGCGCCTCGGCCTCGACGACCTGGCGGCCACCAGCCTGGCCACCCTCAAGCTCAACTATCCGGAGCACCCGACCCTGGAAAGCGGCGAGTTCGTGCCGACCGAGCAGGAAGCCGACACCCGCTCCTGGCTGAGCAAGGCGACCCTCGGCCTGATCGAGAGCGAGGCGCCGCTGCCGCCCGGCCAGACCCGCGCCAGCCAGGACATGGAGCGCCAGTACCAGGAAGCGCTGGACGCCCTGCCCGCGGAGCTGGAGCCGGAAGACGCCGCCGAGGCCCCCGCCGCCGAGGAAGCCGAAGCACCCAGGCGTTCCTGGCGCAGCCGCCTGACCTTCGGCCTGTTCGACTGAACCCGAAGCGCGACCACAAAAAAGGGAGACTCGTTCGAGTCTCCCTTTTTCATTGGCGACTGCCTGTCACTCGCCGAGGCGCCAGCCCGAGGTGATCGGGTAGCGGCGGTCGCGACCGAAGCCGCGCTGGGTGATGCGCGGGCCGACCGCGGCCTGGCGGCGCTTGTACTCGTTGAGATCGACCAGGCGCAGGATCTTGCGCACGGTATCGGCGGCGAAGCCGCGGGCGATGATGGCGTCGGCCGACAGGTCCTCCTCGACGTACAGACGCAGGATCTCGTCGAGCACCGGATAGGGCGCCAGCGAATCCTCGTCCTTCTGGTCCGGCGCCAGCTCGGCCGATGGCGGACGGTCGATCACCCGCTGCGGGATCACCTCGCCGGCCAGGCTGTTGCGGTACTGGCAGAGGCGGAACACCAGGGTCTTGGGCACGTCCTTGAGCACGTCGAAGCCGCCGGCCATGTCGCCGTACAGGGTGCAGTAGCCCACCGCCACCTCGCTCTTGTTGCCGGTGGTCAGCACCAGGTAGCCCTTCTTGTTGGAGATCGCCATCAGCAGGGTGCCGCGGCAGCGCGCCTGCAGGTTCTCCTCGGTGGTGTCGCGGCCGAGACCGGCGAACACCGGCGCCAGGGTGTCCATGAACGCCTCGACCATCGGCGCGATCGGCAGCACCTGGTAGCTCACGCCCAAGGTGCGCGCCTCGGCCTCGGCGTCCTCGAGGCTCATCTGCGCGGTGTAGCGGTAGGGCATCATCACCGCCTCCACCTTGTCGGCGCCGAGGGCATCCACGGCGATGGCCAGGGTCAGCGCCGAGTCGACGCCGCCGGACAGGCCGAGCACCACGCCCTTGAAGCCGTTCTTGTGCACGTAGTCGCGCACGCCGAGCACCAGCGCGCCGTACACGCTGGCCTCCTCGCCGGCCAGCGCCGCGCAGGCGCCGGGCTGCGGCTGCACCAGCTCGTCGTCGACCCGCAGCTCGGCGAGGAACAGCCCCTCCTCGCAGGCCGGCGCACGCTGCAGCACGTGGCCGCCGGGGGCCACCACGCAGGAGCCGCCGTCGAACACCAGCTCGTCCTGGCCACCGACCTGATTGACGTAGACCACCGGCATGCCGCCTTCGGCAGCGCGTGCCGCCAGGGTCGCCTCGCGCTCGGCCTGCTTGCCGAGGTGGAACGGCGAGGCATTCATGTTCAGCATCAGCCGCGCACCGGCATCGCGCGCCGCGGCCATCGGCTCGGGGTGCCAGATGTCCTCGCAGATGCTCAGCGCCACCGGCACGCCGGCGATGTCCACCACGCAGGGCGCCTCGCCGGCGTCGAAGTAGCGCTTCTCGTCGAACACCTGGTAGTTGGGCAGTTTCTGCTTGCAGTAGCGCGCCACCACGGCGCCGTCGTCGAGCAGGGCGCAGGCGTTGTAGCGCCGCTCGCCGTCGACCCACGGGAAGCCGACCAGCAGGCGGATGCCGCGCACTTCGCGGCACAGGCGCTCCAGCGCCGCCTCGATGCGCAGCTGCATGCTGGCGCGCAGCAGCAGGTCCTCCGGCGGATAGCCGCACAGCGACAGCTCGGGGAACACGATCACGTCGGCCTGCCACTGCGCCCGGGCGCGCCCGGCCGCCTCGATGATGCGCTCGACGTTGCCGTGGACATCGCCGACGCGCAGGTTGAGCTGGGCCATGGCGACCCGCAGGACTTGACTCATGCTGCTCTCCAGTTGATGGCGCGCGCCGGGGTCGTCTACCCCGCCCGCCGCGCCTGATGCGAGGGCAGCATTGTCCCGCAACGGCCACAGCCGACACAACGCACAGTCGCGGCGGACGGTGCTGGGCTCGCCCCGCCGGCGACGCTACACTGGCGCCCGTTTCCGTCCAGCCACGAGAGCACCATGGCTCGCCTACTGTCCCTGATCGCCCTGCTGGCCATCGCCTGGTGGCTGTGGCGGCGCTTCACCCGGCCGCAGCGCCCGCAGCCGCCCGCCGCCCCCAAGGCCCAGCCGATGGTGCGCTGCGCCCAGTGCGGCGTGCACGTGCCCCGCGCCGAGGCCCTCGCCCACGACAACCGCTGGTACTGCAGCCGTGCCCACCTCGAACAGGACAATCCCCCTGAACAGCGCTGAACTCTGGGCGCCGAGCGCCGAGCAGGGCCAGCGCATCCTGCGTCTGTACCACCTGTACCGGCTGAGCGTCGGCCTGGCCCTGGTGCTGCTGATCTCCAGCGACATGCACCGCGAGCTGCTGGAGATGGCCGATCCCCAGCTGTTCCGCTTCGGCAGTTGGGCCTACCTGGCGATCAACGTGGTGCTCGGCGTGCTGCTGCAGCAGACCTGCCGCTCGCTGGCGCTGTTCGCCCTGGCGCTGTTCGACGTGACCCTGCTCAGCACCCTGTTCTACGCCGGCGGCGGCCTGTCCAGCGGCCTGGCGCCGCTGCTGGTGATCTCGGTGGCGATCGCCAACAGCATGCTGCGCGGGCGCCTGGGCCTGGTGATCGCCGCGCTGGCCAGCAGCGGGCTGATCTACCTGACCTTCTACCTCAGCCTCAGCAAGTCGGCCGCCGCCAGCCAGTACGTGCAGGCCGGCGCCCTCGGCGCGCTGTGCTTCGCCGCCGCGCTGATCATCCAGGCCCTCGGCCGCCGCCTGCAGCAGAGCGAGAGCCTGGCCCGCCGCCACGCCGCCGACGTCGCCGACCTGCAGGCGCTCAACGCGCTGATCCTGCAGCGCATGCGCACCGGCATCCTGGTCCTCGACCCGCAGCGCCGCGTGCTGCTGGCCAACCCCAGCAGCCTGACCCTGCTCGGCCAGCGCCAGCTGGTGACCCAGTCGCTCGACGAACACTGCCCGGCCCTGCTCGAGTGCCTGCACCAGTGGCAGGAAAACCCCGCGCTGCGTCCGCAGACCCTGCAGGGCTTCGCCGAAGGCCCGGCGCTGCAGCCGAGCTTCGTCCCGCTGCAGCGCAAGGGCGAGCGCAACCTGCTGATCTTCCTCGAGGACGTCTCGCAGATCGCCCAGCAGGCGCAGCAGCTCAAGCTGGCCGCCCTCGGCCGCCTCAGCGCCGGCATCGCCCACGAGATCCGCAACCCGCTGGGCGCCATCAGCCACGCCGCCCAGCTGCTGCAGGAAGCCGAGGATCTCGGCCCGGCGGACCGCCGCCTGACCCAGATCATCCTCGACCACTCGCGGCGCATGAACCTGGTGATCGAGAACGTCCTGCAGCTGTCGCGCCGCCGCGAGGCCGAGCCGCAGCTGCTCGACCTGCGCTACTGGCTGCACCGCTTCGCCGGCGAGCTGCGCGAAAGCCGGCGCGGCGACGCGGTGCTGCACCTGGAGTGCGCGACCGGCTCGATCCAGACGCGCATGGACCCGCAGCAGCTGACCCAGATCCTCACCAACCTGGTGCAGAACGGCCTGCGCCACAGCGCGCGCAAGCACGACAAGGGGCAGGTCTGGCTGCGCCTGTTCCGCGACGAGCAGACCCAGCTGCCGGTGCTCGAGGTGGTCGACGACGGCGACGGCATCCCGCCGGAGCAGCGCGGCAACCTGTTCGAACCCTTCTTCAGCACCGAGAGCAAGGGCACCGGCCTCGGCCTGTACATCTCCCGCGAGCTGTGCGAGAGCAACCGCGCCCGCCTCGACTACGTGCCCCGCGAAGGCAGCGGCGCCTGCTTCCGCATCACCTTTGCCCATCCGAAGACCGCGAGCTGACCATGGCGCAACGAGCCCTGATCGTCGACGACGAACCCGACATCCGCGAACTGCTGGAAATCACCCTCGGCCGCATGAAGCTGGACACCCGCTGCGCGCGCAACGTCAAGGAAGCGCGCGAGTGGCTGGCGCGCGAGCCGTTCGACCTGTGCCTGACCGACATGCGCCTGCCCGACGGCACCGGCCAGGAACTGGTGCAGCTGATCCAGCAGCGCTACCCGCAGACGCCGGTGGCGATGATCACCGCCTACGGCAGCGTCGACACCGCGATCGACGCGCTCAAGGCCGGCGCCTTCGACTTCCTCACCAAGCCGGTCGACCTCGGCCGCCTGCGCGAGCTGGTGGCCACCGCCCTGCGCCTGCGCGCCCCGCAGTCGGCGGCGGAAGCCGGAGGCTCGGTGGACAGCCGCCTGCTCGGCGACTCGCCGCCGATGCGCGCCCTGCGCAAGCAGATCGCCAAGCTGTCGCGCAGCCAGGCGCCGGTGTACATCAGCGGCGAGTCGGGCAGCGGCAAGGAGCTGGTGGCGCGGCTGATCCACGAACTCGGCCCGCGCGCCGACAAGCCGTTCGTGCCGGTCAACTGCGGCGCCATCCCCTCGGAGCTGATGGAGAGCGAGTTCTTCGGCCACCGCAAGGGCAGCTTCACCGGCGCAGTGGAGGACAAGCCCGGCCTGTTCAAGGCCGCCGACGGCGGCACCCTGTTCCTCGACGAGGTGGCCGACCTGCCGCTGCCGATGCAGGTCAAGCTGCTGCGCGCCATCCAGGAGAAGGCCGTGCGCGCGGTCGGCGGCCAGCAGGAGCTGGCGGTGGACGTGCGCATCCTCAGCGCCACCCACAAGGACCTGGCCGCCGAGGTCGCCGCCGGGCGCTTCCGCCAGGATCTCTACTACCGCCTCAACGTCATCGAACTGGGCGTGCCGCCGCTGCGCGAGCGCCGCGAGGACATCCCGCTGCTCGCCGAGCGCGCCCTCGCCCGCCTGGCCGCCGACTGCGGCCTGGAACCGGCGCGCCTCTCCGCCGAGGCGCTGGAGAAGCTCAAGAGCTACCGCTTCCCCGGCAACGTGCGCGAGCTGGAGAACATGCTCGAGCGCGCCTACACCCTCTGCGAGGACGACCTGATCCAGGCCAGCGACCTGCGCCTGGGCGACGCCCCCGCCGCCAGCGCCAGCGGCGAAGCCGCCGGCCAGCTGACGCAGATCGACGACCTCGAGGACTTCCTCGAGAACATCGAGCGCCAGGCGATCATGCAGGCGCTCGAGGAAACCCGCTGGAACCGCACCGCCGCCGCCCAGCGCCTCGGCCTGTCGTTCCGCTCGATGCGCTACCGGCTTAAGAAGCTCGGCATCGACTGATCCCCGCCGCGCCCCTCGCCGGGGCGCCGGCTCCTCGCCCACGCCTCCGCAACCCCGCACGGGGCAGGCCCGCGCCTGCTCGCACCGCGAGCCGATGGCCGCGGCGCCCCGGCGCGAACCCGCCCGCGACCGCCTCCCAGCGGCCCATCGACGCACCATTTTCGAACCCTGAAAGCCCCAATTCCGTGCACATAAGCAGCACGAACAACCCTTCAAAATCGGCATATGCAAGGCCGCATTTACATAAAAGCACCAAAAAGTTTCACTCAAGCGTCATTTTGCACTATCACAAAGCACGCTCGGCTGCTAAATTCCCGCCCATCCAACGACTACAGCCGATTTCGAAACAAACTATCGAGGCCTCCCCATGCCCCAGACCCTTGACGCATTCCTGGCGCAGATCAAGCGCCGCGACCCCGACCAGCCGGAATTCCACCAGGCCGTGGAAGAGGTGGTGCGCAGCCTGTGGCCGTTCCTGCAGAGCGAGCCGCGCTACCTGAAGGCCAACATCCTCGAGCGCATCGTCGAGCCCGAGCGCGTGATCATGTTCCGGGTACCGTGGATCGACGACCAGGGCAACGTGCGCGTCAACCGCGGCTTCCGCGTGCAGATGAGCAGCGCCATCGGCCCGTACAAGGGCGGCCTGCGCTTCCACCCGTCGGTGAACCTGGGCGTGCTGAAGTTCCTGGCCTTCGAGCAGGTGTTCAAGAACTCGCTGACCTCCCTGCCCATGGGCGGCGGCAAGGGCGGCTCCGACTTCGATCCGAAGGGCAAGAGCGACAACGAAGTGATGCGCTTCTGCCAGTCGTTCATGAGCGAGCTGTACCGCCACATCGGCGCCGACCTCGACGTGCCGGCCGGCGACATCGGCGTGGGCGCCCGCGAGATCGGCTTCATGTACGGCCAGTACAAGCGCCTGGCCAACGAGTTCACCTCCGTGCTGACCGGCAAGGGCATGAGCTACGGCGGCAGCCTGATCCGTCCGGAAGCCACCGGCTACGGCTGCGTGTACTTCGCCCAGGAAATGCTCAAGAGCCGTCACGAAGGCTTCGACGGCAAGCGCGTGGCCATCTCCGGCTCGGGCAACGTGGCCCAGTACGCCGCGCTGAAGGTCATGGAACTGGGCGGCAAGGTCATCTCCCTGTCCGACTCCGCCGGCACCCTGTACATCGAGGCGGGCCTGAACAAGGAGCAGTTCGACTACCTGATGGACCTGAAGAACGTCCGTCGCGGTCGCATCGAGGAAATGGCGGCCCACTTCGGCCTGCAGTACCTGGAAGGCCAGCGTCCGTGGGGCATCGCGTGCGACATCGCCCTGCCGTGCGCCACCCAGAACGAGCTGGACGCCGAGGACGCACGCACCCTGATGAAGAACGGCTGCTTCTGCGTCGCCGAAGGCGCCAACATGCCGTCGACCCTGGAAGCGGTGGACCTGTTCATCGAGGCCGGCATCCTCTACGCCCCGGGCAAGGCCTCCAACGCCGGCGGCGTGGCCGTGTCGGGTCTGGAAATGAGCCAGAACGCCATGCGCCTGCTGTGGACCGACGGTGAAGTGGACGCCAAGCTGCACAGCATCATGCAGAACATCCACCACGCCTGCGTCAACTACGGCGAAGAGAACGGCCGCATCAACTACGTCAAGGGCGCCAACATCGCCGGCTTCGTCAAGGTCGCCGACGCCATGCTGGCCCAGGGCGTGGTCTGAGTTCCACCGCGCTCCCGCAGTACCCGAAAAGCCGGCCTAGCGCCGGCTTTTCCTCGTCTGCCGGTTTATTCCGAAAGGCTGGCAGAAGGCCATCAACCTACTTCGATTGGGTCTCATGTCCCGCGCTCGACTGATCTTCACTTGCTAGCAAAGCAAGTCAGCCGAGTAGTCACGGGAATGAGTACCAAGGCCGCGGGCAAGCCCCTTCTCCTCTGGATCGACCTGAGCTGCGACCAGGTCGCCGAGCAGTGCATCGAGCAGTTCGCCGCACAGTGCCGGATCGTCCGCGCCGACGGCCTCGACAGCCTGGCGGACGCCGCGGTGCAGACGCACGCGGACATGCTCTGCCTGCAGTTCGACCGCCCCGACGACCACGGCCTGCACCTGCTGCTGGAGATCAAGCGGCGCTTTGCCGCCCTGCCGATCACCATGCTCACCCTGCAGCACTCCGAGGAGCTGGCGGTGTGGGCCTTCCGTGCCGGCGTCTGGGACTACCTGGTGCTGCCGCTGTCCAGCGCCGAACGCCTGCGCTACCTCAAGGCCCTGCATGCCCTGCACGAGCTGCGCCTGCAACCGGCCGGCCCCGCCCCGCGCCAGCGCCTCGCCCGCGTCGAGCGACTGCCCGAGTGCGTGCGCCTCAACCGCGGCGCCGAGGCCCGGCAGCCGCTGCATGCCGCCCTGGCCCACATCGACAGCCACTTCCGCGAGCGCATCGAGGAACGCGAGATGGCCGAACTGTGCCGCATGTCGGTGGTGCGCTTCAGCCGGCTGTTCAAGCAGAGCTGCGGCATCGGCTTCCAGGAATACGTGATGGGCAAGCGCATGCAGGCCGCCGAGGACCTGCTGCTCAACAGCGATACGCCGATCGCCGGCATCGCCGGCAAGGTCGGCTTCAAGGATCCGTCCTACTTCGCCCGTGCCTTCCGCCAGCACTTCGGCCACAGCCCGAGCAGTTGCCGGCAGGCCCGCCAGCAGGCCGACCACCTCCCGCCCGCCATCGAGCGGGCCAGCGCCGCGGCCGCGCCGCCGGGCTAGGCCGCCCGGCAGGCCTCGTAGCCTTCCTCGCGCAGCGCCGCCAGCACCTGCTCGGCGCTCAGGCCGCTGTCGACCCGCACCTCGGCGCTCGCCAGGTCGACCTCGACCCGTGCGCTGCCGTCGAGCGCCTGGAGAGCCTGGGTGATGGCGCGGACGCAGTGCGCACAGGACATGCCCTGGACCTTGAAAACCTGCATGATGCCTTCCTCGCTTAACAATGGAGGCGACCAGTTTTGACCGCTGCGCCCCGGCCAGGTCAAGCGCCTGCGGCGCTGCGCCGCGCGCGACCTTGACCTTGCCCCCATGGCAAGGTCGATCCTTGACCGCCATCGCCCTTCTCTACTCGCGGGGAGCCCGCCATGAACATCGGCCAAGCCGCCAGCCGCTCCGGCCTCAGCGCCAAGATGATCCGCCACTACGAAAGCATCGGCCTGCTGCAGCCGGCCGGACGCGGCGACAACGGCTATCGCCGCTACGGAGAGCAGGACCTGCACCGTCTGACCTTCATCCGCCGCGCCCGCGACCTGGGCTTTTCTCTGGAGGAAATCGGGCGCCTGCTCGAGCTGTGGCAGGACCGCCAGCGCGCCAGCGCCGACGTCAAGGCGCTGGCCCTCGGCCATATCGCCGCCCTCGAGCGCAAGATCGCCGAACTGGCCAGCCTGCGCGACACCCTGAGCGATCTGGTCGAGCACTGCCAGGGCGACCAGCGCCCCGACTGCCCGATCCTGCACAGCCTGGAGTGCGGCACGCCGCCCGCCGGCGACTGAGGTGCGGCCGGCCCGGCGAACCGACGGGCGACCCGCCCTGCGACGACCCGGCGGAGTCAAACCGGGCGGGGGCATGGTAAGGTTGCCGCCTGTTCAGCATTGCCGTGGAAGTCCTCCATGTCCAACCCGACCGCCGGGCGAGCGTTGCGCCGCCGTCTGTTCAGCGGCAGCGCGTTGCTGCTGGCGCTGACCCAGCTCAGCGCCTGTGCCGAGCCTCCCGCCCAGGGCCCCGCCGCCAGCCTGCCGCTGGCCAGCGCAAGCGTGGTGGCGCCCGCCCTGTCCAGCGCCGCAGTGCCCGCCGCCGCGGCGCCGCAGCAGAGCTTTGCCGCCTGGCGCGACGCCTTCCGCCGCGAGGCGCTGGCCGCCGGCATCGCGCCGGCCACCTTCGCGCGCGCCTTCGCCGAGGTCACCGTCGACCCGGCGGTGATCCGCGCCGACCGCAGCCAGCCGGAGTTCAGCCGGCCGATCTGGGAATACCTCGACAGTGCCGTGTCGCCGCAACGCGTGCACCGCGGCCAGCGCCTGCTCGCCGAGCACGCCTCCACCCTGCGCGCCATCGAGCAGCGCTACGGCGTCGAGCGCAACGTGCTGGTGGCGATCTGGGGCATGGAGAGCAACTTCGGCAGCAACACCGGCAACCTGAGCGTGATCCGCTCGCTGGCCACCCTCGCCTACGAGGGCCGCCGGCCGCAGTTCGCCCACGACCAGCTGCTCGCCGCGCTGCAGATCCTCGAGCACGGCGACGTGCAGCCGCAGCGCATGCTGGGCTCCTGGGCCGGGGCCATGGGCCAGACCCAGTTCATCCCCACCACCTACCAGCGCCATGCGGTGGATTTCGACGGCGACGGCCGCCGCGACATCTGGGACTCCACCGCCGATGCGCTGGCCTCCACCGCCAACTACCTGAGCGCCTCGGGCTGGCAGAGCGGCAAGAGCTGGGGCATGGAAGTGCGCCTGCCGGCCGGCTTCGACTACGCCCTGGCCGACCCGGAGCAGCGCAAGCCGCTGGGCGAATGGCTGCGCTTGGGCGTGCGCCCGCAGCATCCCTACAACGTAGTGCGCGACGACAGCCAGCTGGCCAGCCTGGTGCTGCCGGCAGGCTACCGCGGCCCGGCCTTCCTGGTGCAGGACAACTTCCGCGCCATCCTCAAGTACAACAACTCCACCGCCTATGCCCTGGCCATCGGCCTGCTCGGCGAGCGCTTCGCCGGCGGCGGCCAGGTCGTCGCCGCCTGGCCGCGCGGCGAGCGCCCGCTGTCGCGCAGCGAGCGCATCGAACTGCAGGAGCGCCTGGCGCGCAGCGGCTTCGATCCCGGCACGGCCGACGGCATCATCGGCGCCAACACCCGCCGCGCGGTGCGCGCCACCCAGCAGCAGCTCGGCTGGCCGGCCGACGGCCACCCGAACCACCAGTTGCTGGAGCGGCTGCGCCAGCTGCCGTGAAGCGATCCCTGGCAACGCAAAAGGGCGACCCGTGGGTCGCCCTTTTGCGTTGCCGGCGTCCTACAGCGCGACCGGCATGCGCTCGCACAAGCCGACCAGCGCCTCGACCCACTGCGGATGGTCGTTCAGGCAGGGCACCAGCACCAGGTCGTCGCCGCCGGCGGCGCGGAACGCGGTGCGACCCTCGTCGCCGATCTCCTCGAGGGTCTCGATGCAGTCGGCGACGAACGCCGGGCACATCACCAGCAGCTTCTTCACCCCCTCGCGGGCCAGCCTCTCGAGGGTCGCGTCGGTGTAGGGCTCGATCCACTTGGCGCGGCCCAGCCGCGACTGGAAGGACATCGACCACTGCTCCTCGCCCAGGCCGAGCCGGGCGACCAGGCCTTCGCTGGTGCCCAGGCACTGCGCCCGGTAGCAGCTGGCCAGTACCGCGCCGCTGGCGCGCCGGCAGCAGTCGGCATCCTTCAGGCAGTGGCTGCCGGTGGGGTCGCTCTTGTGCAGGTGGCGCTCGGGCAGGCCGTGGTAGCTGAGCAGCAGGTGGTCGAAGCCCTGCTCCAGATGGGGGCGCACGCTCGCGGCCAGCGCCTCGAGGTATTCCGGCTGGTCGTAGAACGGCGGCAGCACGTCCACGGCGAAGGCATGTCCGCGCGCCGCCATCGCCCGCCGCGTCTCCTCGACCACCGTGGTCACCGTGCTGTCGGCGAACTGCGGATACAGCGGCACCAGGGTCACCCGCCGGACGCCCTGCGCAGCCAGGCGCTGCAGGCCACTGTCGATCGACGGCTCGCCGTAGCGCATCGCTAGCTCCACCGGGCCGTGCGCCCAGCGCTCGGCGACCTTCGCCTGCAGGCGGCGGCTGAGCACCATCAGCGGCGAGCCCTCCTCCCACCAGATCGAGCGGTAGGCCTCGGCCGAGGCCGCCGGCCGCCTAATCAGGATCATCGCCACGATCAGCCGGCGCAGCGGCCAGGGCAGGTCGATGACGTGGGGATCCATGAGGAACTGGTTGAGGTAGCGCCGCACGTCGGCCACCTCGGTGGAGGCCGGCGAGCCCAGGTTGACCAGCAGCAGGGCGTGATCGGTCATGCAGTGTCCTTGTCAGTGTCGAGCGAGGAGGTCGGCCAGCGCCGCCTCGAGATCGGGAAAACGGAAGCGGTAGCCGGCGTCTAGGGTACGCTGCGGCTGCAGGTGCTGGCCGCCGAGCAGCAGGCCGGCCATCTCGCCCAGCGCCAGGCGCAGCACGCAGGCCGGCGCCGGCAGCAGCGCCGGGCGATGCAGCACGCGGCCGAGGGTGCGGGCGAACTCGGCGTTGCGCACCGGATTCGGCGCGCAGGCATTATAGGGACCGCGGCATTCCTCATGGTGGAGGAGAAAGTCGATCAGCCCCACCTCGTCCTCCAGGTGGATCCACGGCATCCACTGCCGGCCGCTGCCCATGCGTCCGCCGAGGCCGAGGCGGAACGGCGGCAGCAGGCGCGCCAGCATGCCGCCGCGCGCCGCCAGCACCGGCGCGGTGCGCACCAGCACCACGCGGATGCCCAGCTCCTCGGCGCGCAGCGCCGCCGCCTCCCAGGCGAAGCACAGCTCGCTGGCGAAGTCCTCGCTGCCGGCCGGGCTGTCCTCGTTGAGCCGCCGCTCGCCGCCGTCGCCGTACCAGCCCACCGCCGAGCCGGACAGCAGCACCCCCGGCCTGAGCGGGCGCCGGGCCAGCCAGTCGACCAGTTGCCCGGTCAAGGCGATGCGGCTGTCCCACAGCTGCCGGCGGCGCGCGGCGGTCCACGGCCGGTCGGCGATCGGCGCCCCGGCCAGGTTGACCACCGCATCCAGCGGCAGGTCGGGGGCCAGCTCGTCGAGCCGGGCGATGCCGCGCGCGCCGCTGCACAGGCCGGCGACCTCCTGCGGGCGGCGGCTCCACACCACCAGTTCGTGCCCCTGCCCCGCCCACAGGCGACAGAGCGCCCGGCCGATCAGGCCGGTACCGCCGGTCAGCAGAATGCGCATCGCCGTATCTCCTCGTCTGCTCGCATGCGTCAGTCCTGAGTCTGGTCCACACTGAAAACACCGGCCAGGCCGCAACACGCTGGCGGCGGACCGGGTTCAAGGCTGGACCGCAGCATATCATTCTGTACATGAATGAGCATATTGTATAAGTAGAGTCCAAGGATTAGCCTGAATTCTCAGTGACAGAGGTGAAACATGAACACTCCCATCGCCATCATCGGCAGCGGCATGGCCGGCCTGTCGGCAGCCCAAGCGCTCACGGCGGCGGAGCTCGAGGTGCAGCTGTTCGACAAGGGACGCGGTAGCGGCGGGCGCATGTCGAGCAGGCGCTGCGATGTCGGCGACCTCGACCTGGGCGCCCAGTACTTCACCGCGCGCGACCGGCGCTTCGTCGAAGCCGTGCAGCAGTGGCAGGAGCAGGGCTGGCTGACCGAATGGAAGCCGGTGCTGTACCAGTCGCAGGGTGGCCAGCTGAGCCTCTCGGCGGACACCCAGCTGCGCTTCGTCGGCGTCCCGCGGATGAGCGCGCTGACCCGCAACCTGCTCGGCGAACTGCCGGCGACCTTCGCCTGCCGCATCACCGAGGTGTTCCGCGGCGAGCAGCACTGGCACCTGCTGGACGCCGACGGCCAGAGCCACGGCCCGTTCAGCAAGGTGATCATCGCCGCCCCCGCCCCGCAGGCCACCGCGCTGCTCTCCTCCGCGCCCAAGCTGGCCGCCACCGTGGCCAGCGTGGTGATGGAGCCGGTCTGGGCGGTGGCCCTGTCCTTCGGCAAGGCGCTCGACACCCCGGTCGAAGGCTGCTTCGTGCAGGACAGCCCGCTCGACTGGCTGGCGCGCAACCGCAGCAAGCCCGCCCGCAGCCAGAGCCCGGACACCTGGGTGCTGCACGCCACCAGCGCGTGGAGCCGCCAGCACCTCGACCTGCCGCGCGAGGCGGTGATCGAGCAACTGCGCTGCGCCTTCGCCGAGCTGATCGGCTGCGCCGTGCCGGAGGCCGACTTCAGTCTGGCCCATCGCTGGCTGTACGCCCGTCCGGCGCAGGCTCACCAGTGGGGCGCGCTGGCCGACCCCGACCTCGGCCTGTACGCCTGCGGCGACTGGTGCCTGTCCGGCCGCGTCGAGGGCGCCTGGCTGAGCGGCCAGGAAGCGGCTCGCCGCCTGCTCGAACACGCCGCCGCCTAGACCGGCCGCCGCCTGCGCCACGCCGGGCGCGGGCAGGCACCCGCCACTCCCCCTCGCTCAGCCTGCACCTGCCGAAAGGATGGCGGTGCAGCCGCTCGGCCGCAGGAGAACGCCAAAACCTGTACAATTGGCTTGACCTGTACAACAAAATATCCGACCCTGTAGAAGAGCTGTACAAGTCCGTTTCCCTGTACAGGCCGCAGCCGCCGGTGCCGCCTGCACCCGACCGCCAAGGTACACGCCATGATCCACGCACAGTCCCAATCCCCCCGCCTCAAGCTCGCCATCAGCGCCTGCCTGCTCGGCAACGAGGTGCGCTACAACGGCGGCCACAAGCAGTCGCTGCTGTGCCGCGAGGTGCTCGGCAAGCACTTCGACTTCCAGCCGCTGTGCCCGGAGATGGCCATCGGCCTGGGCGCCCCGCGCGAGCCGATCCGCCTGGTCGGCGACCCCGGCGCGCCGCGCGCGGTGGGCACGGTGACCCGCGAGCGCGACGTCACCGAGGCGCTGGCCGGCTACGCCGAAGGCGTCGCCGCGCGCCTGCACGACGTCAGCGGCCTGATCGTCATGCAGAAGTCGCCCTCCTGCGGCATGGAGCGGGTCAAGGTCTATCAGGACGATGGCCGCCCCGCCGAGCAGGGCGCGGGCATATTCACCGCCACCCTGGCGCGCCTGCGCCCCGAGCTGCCGATCGAGGAGGACGGCCGTCTCCACGATCCGGTGCTGCGCGAGAACTTCATCGCCCGGGTGTTCGCCTACGGCGACTGGCAGCGCCTGTGCGCCGAGGGCCTGACCCGCAAGGGCATCATCGCCTTCCACTCCCGCCACAAGTACCTGCTGATGGCCCACCACCCGCTCAAGTACCGCGAGCTGGGCCGCCTGCTGGCCGGCATCGGCGCGCACGACCCGGCCGAGTTCGGCCCGCGCTACTTCGCCGAGCTGATGGCCGCGCTGAAGCGCTGCGCCACCCGCGGCACCCACGCCAACGTCCTGCAGCACCTGTCCGGCTACCTGCGCCGCGCCCTGCCCGGCGAGGAGCGCCGCGAGATCCAGCAGCTGATCGAGCAGTACCGCGAAGGCATGGTGCCACTGGTGGTGCCGCTGACCCTGCTCAAGCACCACTTCCGCCGCCATCCGGACCGCTACGTCGCCCTGCAGGCCTACCTGCAGCCCCACCCGCAGGAGCTCGGCCTGCGCAACGCCATCTGAACGGCAAGCGGTGCTGCGCGACTGGCCGACGGCCCCGGCCGGTGCCCGCCACGACGCGGCCTGCTCGCCGCCCCCTGAGGAGATCCCGATGTCCCGTCTGGTCTGGCTGCGCAGCGACCTGCGCGTGCGCGACAACACCGCCCTGGCCGCCGCGGCAGCCCGCGGCGACGGCCCGCTGCTGGCCGTCTGGCTGCTCAGCCCGGCGCAGTGGCGCGCGCACGACGACGCAGCCTGCAAGGTCGACTTCTGGCTGCGCAACCTCGCCGAGCTGTCGAAGAGCCTCGCCGCGCTGAACATCCCGCTGCTGCTGCGCACCGCCGAGCGCTGGGACGACGCCCCCGCCGTGCTGCTGGCGCTGTGCCGCGAGCACGGCGTGCGCAGCGTCCACGTCAACGCCGAGTACGGCGTCAACGAACAGCGTCGCGACCGCGCGGTGGCCGCGACCCTGCAGGACGCCGGCATCGCCTGGCACAGCCATACCGACCAGGTGCTGTTCGCTCCCGGCAGCCTGCTGACCCGCAGCGGCGGCTACTTCCAGGTGTTCAGCCAGTTCCGCAAGCTCTGCTACGCACGCCTCGACGAAGCCCTGCCGGCGCTGCAGCCGCTGCCGTGCATCCAGCCGCCGAGCGGAATCGCCGGCGATCCGCTGCCGGTGGCGATCGACGGTTTCGCCACGCCCGGCGACGAACTGCGCCGGCTGTGGCCGGCCGGCGAGGCGGCTGCGCACCGCCAGCTGGAAGACTTCGTCGACGGACACCTGGCCTGGTACGCCGCCGAGCGCGACTTCCCGGCCAGGCCCGGCACCAGCGCCCTGTCGCCCTGGCTGGCCGCCGGCGTGCTGTCGCCGCGCCAGTGCCTGCACGCCGCGCTGGCGGTCAACGCCGGCGAGTTCGCCGACGGCAATCCCGGGGTGGTGACCTGGATCAGCGAGCTGCTCTGGCGCGAGTTCTACAAGCACATCCTGGTCGGCTACCCGCGGGTATCCATGGGCCGCGCCTTCCGCGTCGAGACCGAGGCGCTGGCCTGGCGCGACGCACCGGCAGACCTCGAAGCCTGGCAGCAGGGCCGCACCGGCATCCCCATAGTCGACGCCGCCATGCGCCAGCTGCTTGCCACCGGCTGGATGCACAACCGCCTGCGCATGATCGTCGCCATGTTCCTGACCAAGAACCTCTTGATCGACTGGCGCCACGGCGAGCGCTGGTTCATGCAGCAACTGATCGACGGCGACCTGGCCGCCAACAACGGCGGCTGGCAGTGGAGCGCCTCCACCGGCACCGACGCGGCGCCCTACTTCCGCATCTTCAACCCGCTGACCCAGTCGGAGAAGTTCGATCCGGACGGCGCCTTCATCCGCCAGTGGGTGCCGGAACTGGCCGGCCTGAACAGGCGCGACATCCACGACCCGGCGGCGCTCGGCGGGCTGTTCGGCGCGCCCGACTATCCGCGCCCGATCGTCGACCTGGCGCGCTCGCGCGAGCGTGCGCTGGCGGCTTTCAAGGCGCTGGACAAGGCCAGCGCCTGAGGCGAGTGGGCAGCCAGGGCGACCTCGCTTCGCTCAGAACGCGGTGCGATAGTGCAGCGTATAGGTCTCGGCGCCGTCGTTGGGCTGCTTGAGGCTGGCGTTGGAGTAGTGGATGGCGCGCACGCCGATCTCCTGGCCGGCGAAGCGCAGGCCGAAGCCGAGACGGTCCTCGAACTGGAACGCGGTGCTCAGATCGTGCTGCTCGAACTCGGTGCTGGAGAACAGCGCTACGCCTATGCCGGCCTCGACATAGGGGCGCACGCGCTCGCCGGCGAACTCGTAGACGAACACCGGGGCGAACGACAGGCTGTGGTTGCTGGCGGCCTTGTCGCCGAACCAGTAGGTGTAGCCGGCATCCCAGTAGCCGGTCAGGCGCCCGCTCGAGCTCTGCCACCAGCTGCGCTCGAAGTCGCGCTGCAGGGCCAGGCGCACCACCTGGGTGGACTCGCGGGTCACCCCGGCGGCCAGGGTCGCATCCCAGGCGCTGGCCGGGACGCTCGCGCCCAGGGCCGCCAGCACAGCACCGACAGTCAGCAATCGCTTCATGATGACGATTCCTTGCAATGAGCTTCCGTGGATGTCGTGGACTGCACGGCAACGACCAGCGCACCGGACACCGCCCCGCATGACGCCCTTGTTGCAAGTATAGGAGCCGCTCGTCGCCAGGAAAGCGCGCGGGCTCAGTCCTCCAGCCGCTCGACCGCCGCGGCCTCGCCCCACAGCACCGGCAGCACCCGCGCCAGAGCGGCCGGATCGCCGCTGGACCAGAAGCGCGCCGGCTGCGCCGGCCCGGCCGCCAGCAGCTCGCGCTCGCCGAGCAGGCGCCCGAGCTGGCGCGCCACCGCCGCGCCGGTGTCGATCAGCTGCACGTCCGCCGGTACCAGCTCGCGCAGCAGCGGCTTAAGGAAGGGATAGTGGGTGCAGCCGAGGATCAGGGTGTCGCAGCCGGCGTCGAGCAGCGGCTGCACGTAGGAGGCCAGCAGCGCGCGGGTCGCCGGCGCAGCCAGCGCGCCCTGCTCGACGCACTCCACCAGCCCCGGACAGGGCTGGGTGACCACGGTCACGTCGTGGGCGAAACGGTCGAGCAGCGCGGCGAAGCGTGCGCTCTTCAGCGTGCCGGTGGTGGCCAGCACGCCGACCGTGCCGCTGCGGGTGGCCGCCGCCGCCGGCTTGACCGCCGGCTCCATGCCGACGATAGGCAGGCCGGGATGGCGCTCGCGCAGCTCGGCCACCGCCGCCACGGTGGCGGTGTTGCAGGCCACCACCAGCGCCTTGGCGCCCTGCTCCAGCAGGAAGTCGGCGATGCGCCGGCAGCGCTCGCGGATGTACTCGGGACTCTTCTCGCCGTAGGGCACGTGGCCGCTGTCGGCGACGTAGAGCAGCGACTCGTGGGGCAGCCGCGCGCGGATCTCGCCAAGCACCGACAGGCCGCCGACCCCGGAGTCGAACACGCCGACCGGCGCCTCACTGGCCATGGCTTTCCCCGCAGACAGCGCACTGCGGATCGCGCCTGACGCGCAGCTCGCGGAAGCGGCTGCCCAGTGCATCGACCAGCAGCAGGCGGCCGACCAGCGGCTCGCCGAAGCCGGCCAGCAGCTTGAGCGTCTCCAGCGCCTGCAGGCTGCCGACCAGGCCGACCAGCGGGCCGAGCACGCCGGCCTCGCTGCAGGTCAGCTCGTCCTCGCTGCCCGCGCCATACAGGCAGTGGTAGCAGGGGCTGGCGGCATTGCGCGGATCGAACACCGACAGCTGGCCCTCGAGGCGGATCGCCGCACCGGACACCAGCGGCCGGCCGGCGGCGACGCAGGCGGCGTTGACCGCGGCGCGGGTGGTGAAGTTGTCGCAGCAGTCGACCACCACGTCGACCGCCGCCACCGCGGCCGCCAGGCTGTCGGCGTCCAGCGCCTGGCGCAGCGGCAGCAGCCGCACATGCGGGTTGATGGCCGCCAGGCGCGCCATCGCCGAGTCGACCTTGGCCTGGCCGACGCTGGCCGTGTCGTGGATCACCTGGCGCTGCAGGTTGGTCAGGTCGACCGTGTCGAAGTCAGCCAGGTGCAGCTCGCCGACCCCGGCCGCGGCCAGGTACAGCGCCACCGGCGAGCCGAGGCCGCCGAGGCCGACCACCAGCACCCTGCCGGCCCGGATCTTCAGCTGGCCGTCTATGTCGACCTGCCTGAGCAGGATCTGCCGGCTGTAGCGCAGCAGCTCGTCGTCACTGAGCATGAGTCTCTCCGTTCCAGCGGCCGAGGGTGATGCGCTGGTGGCCGCCGAGGTCACGGCGGCTCTCGACGTCAGTGAAGCCGCGCGCGGCGAACAGCGCGCGCACCGCCTCGGCCTGGTCATAGCCGTGCTCGAGCAGCAGCCAGCCGCCGGCTTCGAGATGCTCCGGCGCCTCATGGACGATCAAGCGGATATCGTCGAGTCCGTCCTGACCGGCGACCAGCGCGCTGGCCGGCTCGAAGCGCACGTCGCCCTCGCTCAGATGGCGGTCGTCCGCGGCGATATACGGCGGATTACCGACGATCATCGCGAAGCGTTCGCCGGTCAGCGCGGAAAACCAGCGGCTTTCGACGAAGCGGGCGTTGGCCAGCCCGAGCCGCGCGCCGTTGCGCTCGGCCAGCAGCACCGCCTCGGCCACCCGGTCGACGCCGAGCACCTGCCAGGCCGGGCGCTCGCAGGCCAGGGCCAGGGCGATGGCGCCGGTGCCGGTGCCGAGATCGAGCACCCGCGCCGGTCCGCCCGGGCCCAGCGCCAGCGCGGTCTCCACCAGCAGCTCGGTGTCCGGACGGGGGATCAGGGTGTGCGGCGCCACCTCCAGCTCCAGGCTCCAGAAGCCCTGGCGGCCGAGCAGGTAGGCCACCGGCTCGCCGGCACGGCGGCGTTCCAGCAGGGCGGCGAAGGCAGCGCACTGCGCGGCGTCGGGCTCGCGCTCCGGCCAGGTGCGCAGGTAGCTGCGCGGCTTGCCGAGCACATGGGCGAGCAGCAGCTCGGCGTCCAGGCGGGCGCTCGGCGAGTCGGGCAGCTCGGCGCCGTTCAGCAGGGATTCGATGGTGGGCATCAGCAGCGTTCTCCGGGGGAGGCGCGTTCGCATGTGGGGACGTAGGGTGGAAAACCCGCGCAGCGGTTTTCCACCATAGAGCCAGCGGTGGACAACGCTGCGCGGTTGTCCACCCTACGGAATCAATCGCCCAGCGCCGCCAGCTGGTCGGCCTGGTATTCCTGCAGCAGCGGCTCGATCACCTGCTCCACCGAACCGCCCAGCACCTCGCCCAGCGAGTACAGGGTCAGGTTGATGCGGTGGTCGGTGACCCGGCCCTGCGGGAAGTTGTAGGTGCGGATGCGCTCGGAGCGGTCGCCGGAGCCGACCAGCAGCTTGCGCGTCTCGGACATCTCCCTGTGCGCGGCGGCGTCCTGCTGGTCCTGCAGCTTGGCCGCCAGCCAGGCCATGGCCCGCGCGCGGTTCTTGTGCTGCGAGCGCTCTTCCTGGCACTCGACCACCATCCCGGTCGGCAGGTGGGTGATGCGCACCGCCGAGTCGGTCTTGTTGATGTGCTGGCCGCCGGCGCCGGAAGCGCGGTAGGTGTCGATGCGCAGATCGGCCGGGTTGATCTCGATGGCCGCCTGCTCGTCCGGCTCCGGCAGCACCGCCACGGTGCAGGCCGAGGTGTGGATGCGGCCCTGGGATTCGGTTTCCGGCACGCGCTGCACGCGGTGGGCGCCGGACTCGAACTTGAGCTTGGCGTAGACGTTGTCGCCCTCGACGCGGGCGATCACCTCCTTGTAGCCGCCGTGCTCGCCCTCGCTCTCGGAGAGGATCTCGACGCGCCAGCCCTGCTTCTCGGCGTAGCGCGAGTACATGCGGAACAGGTCGCCGGAGAAGATCGCCGCCTCGTCGCCGCCGGTGCCGGCGCGGATCTCGAGGAACACGTTGCGGCCGTCGTTGGGGTCTTTCGGCAGCAGCATGCGCTGCAGGCTGGCCTCGAGCACCTCGAGCTGCGCGCGGGCCGCGGCGACCTCCTCCTCGGCCATCTCGCGCAGGTCCGGGTCGCTGTCCTTGAGCAGCGCCTGGGCACCCTCGAGGTCGCCCTGCACCTTGCGGAAGGCGCGGAAGGCTTCGATCACCGGCTCGATCTCGGCGTATTCGCGGGAGTAGGCGCGGAACTTGGTCTGGTCGCCGATCACCTCGGCGTCGCCGAGCAGCGCGGTCAGCTCCTCGAAGCGGTCCTGCAGGGTATCGAGCTTGTTCAGCAGCGAGGCTTTCATCGGGGCGTGTTCACCATGGCTGGCGCCGCGCCGCTCGGCGGGCGCGCAGGGCGTTAGCGATGCTGCTCGCCGGAAAGGTCGAGCAGTTCCTGGGCCACGGCCAGCGCATCGTGGCGGCCGGCGGCGGAAAACTTCTTCAGCTGCACGCTGGGCGCGTGCAGCAGCTTGTTGGTCAGGCCGCGCGCCAGCTGGGCCAGCACCTCCTCGGCCGGGCTGCCGTTGCCGAGCAGGCGCAGGGCCTTGGTCAGCTCCTCGTCGCGCAGCTGCTCGGCGCGGGTGCGGTAGGCGCGCAGCAGGTCGACGCTGTCGCGCTCGCGCAGGCGCTCAATGAAGGCGCCGACCCCGGCCACCACCAGCTCCTCGGCGGCGCGCGCGGCGTCCTGGCGGTTGCGCAGGTTCTCGGCGATCACCTCGTGCAGGTCGTCGACGGTGTACAGGTAGACGTCGTCCAGCTCGCCGACCTCCGGCTCGATGTCGCGCGGCACGGCGATGTCGACCATGAACACCGGGCGGTGCTTGCGCTTCTTCAGTGCGCGCTCGACGGCGCCCTTGCCGAGGATCGGCAGCGGGCTGGCGGTGGAGCTGATGACGATGTCGCTGCCCACCAGCTGCTCGGGAATGTCGGCGAGCAGCACGGCCTGGCCGCCGACCTCGCCGGCCAGCGCACTGGCGCGCTCGAGGGTGCGGTTGGCCACCACGATGCGCTTGACCCCCTGCTCGTGCAGGTGGCGGGCGACCAGGGCGATGGTCTCGCCGGCGCCGATCAGCAGCGCCTGGCTGCGGCCGAGGTCGCTGAAGATCTGCTTGGCCAGGCTCACCGCGGCGAAGGCCACCGACACCGGGTTCTCGCCGATGCGGGTATCGGTGCGCACCGTCTTGGCGGTGCTGAAGGTGGCCTGGAACAGCCGGCCGAGCAGCGGGCCGAGGGTGCCGGCCTGCTGCGCGCTGGCGTAGGCGTCCTTCATCTGGCCGAGGATCTGCGGCTCGCCGAGGATCATCGAGTCCAGGCCGCAGGCCACGCGCATCATGTGGCGCACCGCCTCGTTGCCCTGGTGGATGTAGGCGCAGGCACGCAGCTCGTCGAGGCTGAGGCCGTGGTAGCCGGCCAGCCAGGCGAGGATTTCCTCCGCACGCGCCTCGTCCAGCGCCAGGTACAGCTCGCTGCGGTTGCAGGTGGAGAGGATCGCCGCCTCGCGGCACGGCGTCACTCGGCACAGCTGCTGCAGGGCGTCGACCAGTTGCTCGGGGCCGAAGGCCACGCGCTCGCGGACCGCCACCGATGCGGTTTTGTGGTTGATGCCGAGGGCGAGAAAAGCCATGCGGGGACGCTGAGGTGACCTGGAAAGCCGACAATTGTCCTACTTGGCGCGATACAGGACAACTGCCTAGCCGCCGCAGGCGACGATGGCCACCTGCAGCCATGGGATTGCCCCCCCGCTTGTGTCATGATTGCCCGACCTGCCGGTGAGCCCGCGTATGCCTGCCATGAACAAATCCCTCGCGCTGCTGACTGCCCTGGCGTTGCTGGGCGGTTGCCAGTTCCTGCCCTCCACTAGCCCCGACGGCAACCCGCCTGCGTCCGAGTCGACCGCGGCGCCGGCCAAGCCCGCCGCGCCCAGCGCCTCGTTCAGCCAGGACACCCTGTACAGCCTGCTGGTGGCCGAGCTGGCCGGCCAGCGCGACCGCTTCGACATCGCCCTGGCCAACTACATGGAGCAGGCCCGCGCCACCGGCGATCCGGCGGTGGCCGAGCGCGCCTTCCGCATCGCCGAATACTTGGGCGCCGACGAGGCCGCCCTGGAGACCGCCCTGCTGTGGGCCGACAGCGCCCCGGACAACCTCGACGCCCAGCGCATCGCCGCCATCCAGCTGGCCCGCGCCGGCCGCCACGACGAGGCCATGGGCTACATGGAGCAGGTGCTCAAGGCCAAGGGCGACACCCACTTCGACTTCCTCGCCCTCAGCGCCGCCCAGCTCGACCCCGAGGCCCGCGCCGGCCTGCGGCAGAGCTTCGAGCGCCTGCTCGAGCGCCATCCGGACAACGCCCAGCTGCTGTTCGGCCGCGCCGTGCTGCTGCAGCAGGACGGCCGCAGCGAGGAGGCGCTTGCCAGCCTGGAGGCGCACCCGGCCGGCAGCCGCGAGGTCGCCCCGCTGCTGCTGCGCGCCCGCCTGCTGCGCTCGCTCGGCCGCGGCGACGAGGCCCTCAGGGTGCTCGAGGGCGGCATCCGCCTGCACCCCGACGACAAGCGCCTGCGCCTGACCTACGCCCGCCAGTTGCTCGAGGACGAGCGCCTGGAGGATGCCCACCAGCAGTTCCGCGAACTGCTCAGGCGCTTCCCCGAGGACGACGACCTGCGCCTGTCGCTGGCCCTGGTCAGCCTCGAGGCCGAGGCCTGGGACGAGGCCCGCCCGCTGCTGCAGGAGCTGATCGAGCGCGACGCCCACGTCGACGCCGCCCACCTCAACCTCGGCCGCATCGCCGAGCAGGACGGCGATCGCGCCACCGCGCTGCGCGAATACGCCGCGGTCGGCCCGGGCAACGACTACCTGGCGGCGCAGGTGCGCCGCACCGAGCTACTGGTCAAGAACGGGCGCGTCGCCGAGGCCCAGCGCCTGCTGGCCGGCGCCCGCGACAGCCAGCCGGACTACGCCCTGCAGCTGTACCTGATCGAGATCGAGAGCCTGACCAACCAGGATCGCCTCGACGATGCCTGGCAGCGCACTGCCGAAGCGCTCGAGCAGTTCCCCGAGGATCTCAACCTGCTCTACACCCGCGCCATGCTGGCCGAGAAGCGCGGCGACCTGGCCGGGCTGGAGCGCGACCTGCGCTTCATCATCGGGCGCGAGCCGGAAAACGCCATGGCCCTCAACGCCCTCGGCTACACCCTGGCCGACCGCACCACCCGCTACGCCGAGGCCCACGCGCTGATCGAGAAGGCCTACGCGCTGAACCCGGACGACCCGGCGATCCTCGACAGCCTCGGCTGGGTCAACTACCGCCTGGGCAATCTGGCCGAAGCCGAGAAGCTGCTGCGCCAGGCCCTGGCGCGCATGCCCGACCATGAGGTCGCCGCCCACCTCGGCGAGGTGCTGTGGGCCAGCGGCAAGCAGGCCGAGGCCCGCGAAGTCTGGCGCAAGGCCCTGGCCGACACGCCGGACAGCGACATCCTGCGCGACACCCTCAAGCGCCTGACCGGCAAGGTGAAGCCGTGAGACTGCACCACCTGCTGTTCGCCGGCCTGCTGCTGCTCGCCGGTTGCGCCGGCATCGGCCCGCGCGAGGATCTCGGCGGCCAGGGCAGCCCCGCCGCCTGGCGCCAGCACAAGACCCAGGTCGCCGCCATCGACGGCTGGCAGATCAGCGGCAAGGTCGGCATCCGCGCGCCGCAGGACTCCGGCAGCGGCGTGCTGTTCTGGCTGCAGCGCCGCGACTACTACGACATCCGCCTGTCCGGCCCGCTCGGCCGCGGCGCCACCCGCCTGACCGGCCGCGAGGGCGACATCCTCCTCGAGGTGGCCAACCAGGGGCGCTACCAGGCCGCATCACCCGAGGCGCTGCTCGAGGAGCAGATCGGCTGGCGCCTGCCGGTCTCCCACCTGCTGTGGTGGATCCGCGGCCTGCCGGCGCCGGACAGCAAGAGCCGGCTGACCCTCGACGCCGACAGCCGCCTGGCGCGCCTGGAGCAGGACGGCTGGCGGATCGAATACGCCGACTACCGCCAGCAGGCCGGCTTCTGGCTGCCGCAACGCCTCAAGCTGCTGGGCGAGAACCTCGACATCACCCTGGTGATCAAGGACTGGCAGCCGCGCCGCCTCGGCCTGTGACCGCCCACCGCCCATGACCGACATGCACGACGCCACCCTGATCCTGCCGGCCCCGGCCAAGCTCAACCTGTTCCTGCACATCCTCGGCCGCCGCGCCGACGGCTATCACGAGCTGCAGACGGTGTTCCAGTTCCTCGACCACGGCGACGAACTGGGTTTCCGCCGGCGCGAGGACGGCGAGATCCGCCTGCACAGCGAGATCGCCGGGGTGCCCCACGACAGCAACCTGATCGTGCGCGCCGCGCGCCTGCTCCAGCAGGCATCCGGCACGCCGCTGGGCGCCGACATCTGGCTGGACAAGCGCCTGCCGATGGGCGGCGGCATCGGCGGCGGCAGCTCGGATGCCGCCACCACCCTGCTCGGCCTCGACCACCTGTGGCGGACCGAGCTCGGCCTCGACCGCCTGGCCGAACTCGGCCTGTCGCTGGGCGCCGACGTCCCGGTGTTCGTCCGCGGCCGCGCCGCCTTCGCCGGCGGCGTCGGCGAGCAGCTGGTGCCGGTCGAGCTGGAAGAGCCCTGGTTTCTCGTTGCAGTGCCGCAAGTGTCTGTCAGCACAGCAGAAATTTTCTCCGCGCCGGAGTTGACACGTGACACCCCTGCCATTAGAGTTTGCGGCCTTCCCGCAGGGGGCGGTCGTAACGACTGCCAGCCGGTGGTCGAGCAGCGTTACCCAGAAGTACGTAACGCCTTGAACTTGCTGAACAATTTTGTTCCCGCAAGAATGACCGGCACCGGAGCTTGTGTGTTTGGGAGCTTCCCAAACCGCGACGATGCTGATAAAATCTCGCGCCAGCTTCCGGGCACTCTGCCAAGCTTCGTGGCACGGGGTAGCAACATCTCGATGTTGCACCGCAGTCTCGAGGCAGTGCGCGGGAAGTGAATGCCAGGCATTCGGTTATACGATACAGGGGCGTCGCCAAGCGGTAAGGCAGCAGGTTTTGATCCTGCCATGCGTTGGTTCGAATCCAGCCGCCCCTGCCATAACCTCTCCGAGGGTCGTGTTTCCGGTTCCACATTCGATTTACGCCACAGGGGCGTCGCCAAGCGGTAAGGCAGCAGGTTTTGATCCTGCCATGCGTTGGTTCGAATCCAGCCGCCCCTGCCATATTCCTGAAAAACCTTTGTGGTTTTGCGGTCATGACCGCGAGGTCACAAAGGTTTTTTGTTCATCCAGGCCCACCCTCAGCCGGCAGGTACTGCGCGTGTCCAAGATGATGGTCTTCACGGGGAACGCCAACCCCGATCTCGCCCGCCGTGTCGTGCGTCAGCTGCACATCCCCCTCGGTGACGTTTCCGTAGGCAAGTTCTCCGACGGCGAAAGCAGTGTCGAAATCAACGAGAACGTGCGCGGCAAGGATGTGTTCCTGATCCAGCCGACCTGCGCGCCGACCAACGACAACCTGATGGAACTGATCGTGATGGCCGACGCCTTCCGTCGTTCCTCGGCCAGCCGCATCACCGCGGTCATCCCCTACTTCGGCTATGCCCGCCAGGACCGCCGCCCGCGCTCCGCCCGCGTGGCGATCAGCGCCAAGGTGGTGGCCGACATGCTGACCGTGGTCGGCATCGACCGCGTGCTCACCGTCGACCTGCACGCCGACCAGATCCAGGGCTTCTTCGACGTGCCGGTGGACAACATCTACGGCTCGCCGACCCTGGTCGACGACATCCAGGCCCAGCGCTTCGAGAACCTGATGATCGTCTCCCCGGACATCGGCGGCGTGGTGCGTGCCCGCGCCGTGGCCAAGAGCCTGGGCGTCGACCTGGCGATCATCGACAAGCGCCGGCCGAAGGCCAACGTCTCCGAGGTGATGCACATCATCGGCGACGTCGAGGGGCGCACCTGCGTGCTGGTCGACGACATGGTCGACACCGCCGGCACCCTGTGCCATGCCGCCACCGCGCTGAAGAAGCACGGTGCCGCCAAGGTCTACGCCTACTGCACCCACCCGGTGCTGTCCGGCCGCGCCATCGAGAACATCGAGAATTCGACGCTGGACGAGCTGGTGGTGACCAACACCATCCCGCTGTCCGCCGCTGCCCAGGCCTGCGAGCGCATCCGCCAGCTGGACATCGGTCCGGTGGTCGCCGAGGCCGTGCGCCGCATCAGCAACGAGGAATCCATCAGCGCCATGTTCCGCTGAGGAACGGGCGCCGATATAACCGCCCCGCCTTGCGGGGCCTACAAGCAACCGCCCGAACGCTGGTCGCAAGCGTTTCGGGCGTTGTTGTCATTCTGGAGAACTGCAATGACCAACTTCACCCTGAATGCCCAAGCGCGTTCCGACCTGGGGAAAGGTGCGAGCCGCCGCCTGCGTCGTAACGCCAACCTGGTTCCGGCCGTCGTCTACGGCGGCGAGCAGGCCCCGCAGTCCATCTGCATGGAAGCCCGCGAAGTCGTCAAGCTGCTGGAAGACCAGGCCGTGTTCGCCAACACCGTCGCCCTGAACATCGACGGCGTCGTGCAGAACGTGGTGATCAAGGCCATCCAGCGTCATCCGTCCAAGGGCTTCGCCCTGCACATGGACTTCGTGCGCGCCTGATAATCGCCTGCACGTCTGAGAGAGCCCCTGTCGTGACTGCCATCCAACTGATCGTCGGCCTCGGTAACCCCGGTCCGGAATACGAGCAGACCCGGCACAACGCAGGGGCTCTTTTCGTCGAGGAGCTGGCCCGCAAGCTGGGCGTCAACCTCGCCACCGACAAGAAGTACTTCGGCCTGGTCGGCAAGTTCAGCCATCAGGGCCGCGACGTTCGTCTGCTCATCCCCACCACCTACATGAACCGCAGCGGCCAGTCCGTGGCGGCGCTGGCGAACTTCTTCCGCATTCCGCCGGCGGCCATCCTGGTGGCCCACGACGAACTCGACATGCCCCCCGGCACCGCCAAGCTCAAGCAGGGCGGCGGCCACGGCGGCCACAACGGGCTGCGCGACATCATCGCCCAGCTCGGCAACCAGAATTCCTTCTATCGCCTGCGGCTCGGCATCGGCCACCCCGGCGACAAGAACCTCGTCTCCGGCTTCGTCCTCGGCCGGGCTCCGCGCAGCGAACAGGAAAAGCTCGAGGCGAGCATCGACTTCGCCCTCGACGTGCTGCCGGAAATGCTCGCCGGCGACTGGACCAAGGCCATGCAGCAGCTGCACAGCCAGAAAGCCTGACGCCCCCCCCCTTTTCGACCGAATTCATCTCCGCGAGGGATACACCATGGGATTCAACTGCGGCATCGTCGGCCTGCCCAACGTCGGCAAGTCCACCCTGTTCAACGCCCTGACCAAGTCCGGCATCGCCGCGGAGAACTTCCCGTTCTGCACCATCGAGCCGAACAGCGGCATCGTACCGATGCCCGACCCGCGCCTCGACGCGCTGGCCGAGATCGTCAAGCCCGAGCGCGTGCTGCCGACCACCATGGAGTTCGTCGACATCGCCGGCCTGGTCGCCGGCGCCTCCAAGGGTGAGGGCCTGGGCAACAAGTTCCTCGCCAACATCCGCGAGACCGACGCCATCGCCCACGTGGTGCGCTGCTTCGAGGACGACAACGTGATCCACGTGTCCAACTCGGTCGATCCCCGGCGCGACATCGAGATCATCGACCTCGAGCTGATCTTCGCCGACCTCGACAGCTGCGAGAAGCAGCTGCAGAAGGTGCAGCGCAACGCCAAGGGCGGCGACAAGGAAGCCCTGGCGCAGAAGGCCATCCTCGAGCATCTGATCCCCCACTTCAGCGAAGGCAAGCCGGCACGCTCGCTGATGAAGCACATGGACGAGGAGCAGAAGCGCGTCATCCGCGGCTTCCACCTGCTGACCAGCAAGCCGGTGATGTACATCGCCAACGTCGCCGAGGACGGCTTCGACGCCAACCCCCACCTCGACGTGGTGCGCGCCATCGCCGAGGAAGAAGGCGCCATCGTGGTGCCGGTGTGCAACAAGATCGAGGCGGAGATCGCCGAGCTCGACGACGACGAGGAGAAGCAGATGTTCCTCGAGTCGATGGGCATGGAGGAACCGGGCCTCAACCGGGTGATCCGCGCCGGCTACCAGCTGCTCGGCCTGCAGACCTACTTCACCGCCGGGGTGAAGGAAGTGCGCGCCTGGACCGTGAAGATCGGCGCCACCGCCCCGCAGGCCGCCGCGGTGATCCACACCGACTTCGAGAAGGGCTTCATCCGCGCCGAGGTCATCGCCTACGACGACTTCATCCAGTACCGCGGCGAAGCCGGCGCCAAGGAAGCCGGCAAGTGGCGCCTGGAAGGCAAGGACTACATCGTCAAGGACGGCGACGTGATGCACTTCCGCTTCAACGTCTGAGCCTCTCCGCCTGCCGACAAGCCCCGCCCCGTGCGGGGCTTGTGCTTTCTGCCCTTCCTCCTTCCGCCCCCTCCTCTTCCTCCAGGCGCTCGCCAGCACAGCCGAATCGGCTGTCGCGCCTTGCCTTTCAGCTTTCCAGGCTGGGCGGCGACAGCAGATCAGCCGGGATTGTCGGCCCTGCCGGCCGACAATAGCCCCATCGCCAGACGCGTACCGCGGACTGGCCGCAGCCAGGACCAGGCCCCGCGCCGCTGGCCGCCCGAGCCGATAGCCAAGAGG
Organism: Pseudomonas sp. AN-1; assembly: GCF_034057115.1. NCBI lineage: Bacteria > Pseudomonadati > Pseudomonadota > Gammaproteobacteria > Pseudomonadales > Pseudomonadaceae > Pseudomonas > Pseudomonas sp. AN-1. The sequence continues at coordinate 2,583,264 of NZ_CP139195.1, forward strand.
AACAACAAGATGACCCGCTATATCGACGTCAACGACCTGAGCCGCCTGGTGGCCCGCCAGGGCCTGACCACCTGCCTGGCCGAGATGACCGAGTACCTGCGCCAGGACTACCTGCGCTGGCCGGAGTTCGAGAAGTGCGCCCGGGTGGCCAACCACTCGGCCGACGGCGTGATCGAGCTGATGCCGGTGTCCGACGCCGCTCTGTACGCGTTCAAGTACGTCAACGGCCATCCGAAGAACACCCGCGACGGCATGCTCACCGTGATGGCCTTCGGCGCCCTCGGCGACGTCGCCACCGGCAAGCCGGTGCTGCTCAGCGAGCTGACCCTGACCACCGCCCTGCGCACCGCCGCCACCTCGGTGCTGGCCGCCAGCGTGCTGGCACGCAAGAACGCGCGCAGCATGGCGCTGATCGGCAACGGCTCGCAGAGCGAGTTCCAGGCCATCGCCTTCCACCACATCCTCGGCATCGACGAGATCCGCCTGTACGACGTCGACCCGCAGGCCACCCGCAAGCTGGCACGCAACCTGGCCGGCTTCCCGGGCATCAAGGTGATCATCGCCGAGTCCACCGCTGCGGCGGTGCGCGGCGCCGACATCGTCACCACGGTGACCGCCGACAAGACCAACGCCACCATCCTCACCCCGGAGATGATCGAGCCGGGCATGCACCTCAACGGCGTGGGCGGCGACTGCCCGGGCAAGACCGAGCTGCACCGCAGCATCGTCGAGGCGGCCAGCGTGTTCGTCGAGTACGAGCCGCAGAGCCGCATCGAGGGCGAGATCCAGCAGCTGCCGGCCGGCTCGCCTACCACCGAGCTGTGGCAGGTGCTGAGCGGCGCCGCCGCCGGCCGGCGCAGCGAGGCGGAAGTCACCCTGTTCGACTCGGTGGGCTTCGCCCTTGAGGACTACTCGGCCCTGCGCTACGTGCGCGACGTCGCCGAGCGCCTGGACATCGGCAGCCTGATCGAGCTGGTGCCCAGCCCGCGCGATCCGAAGAACCTGTTCGCCCTGCTCGGCGAGGGCGTCGAGCAGCCGCTGCTCAAGCGCGCCTGATCGGCCAACGCGCAACACCGAACGCCCCGCGCCATCAGGCCCGGGGCGTTTTGCCGTCTCCGTGGTCAGGGCGCTGGCCGCAGACCGAGACTGCAAAGCAAACGAGCGGGGCCGCCCTGCGGCGGCCCCGGTCGTCATGCCGTGGGGAAGGATCGCGTCAGCGCGCGGCGCGCATCAGCGTCGATTTGCCGAACAGGCTCTCGGTCAGCTCCACCGCCACCCGGGCGGTGCGGTTGCACTGGTCCAGCGCCGGATTCAGCTCGACGATGTCCAGCGAGCGCAGCAGGCCGGTGTCGGCGATCATCTCCATGCACAGCTGCGCCTCGCGGTAGCTCGGCCCGCCGGGCACCGTGGTGCCGACCCCGGGGGCGATCTCCGGGTCGAGGAAGTCGACGTCGAAGCTGACGTGCAGGTGGGTGTCGTCGTCGAGGTCGGCCAGCGCCTGCTGCATGGCGGCGCGCATGCCCACCTCGTCGAGGTAGCGCATGTCCATCACCTCGAGGCCGGCCTCGTGGACGCGCACGCGCTCGCCCTCGTCGACGCTGCGGATGCCGATCTGACGGATCCACTGCGGCTGGATCGCCGGAACCTGGCCGGCCATCTCGACCAGTTCGCGCGGGCCGTCGCCGCACAGGCAGGCCACCGGCATGCCGTGGAGGTTGCCCGACGGGGTGAGCTGCGAGGTGTTGAAGTCGGCGTGGGCGTCCAGCCAGATGATCCTCAGCTTCTTGCCGGTATCACGGCAGTGGCGGGCCACCGCACTGATCGAGCCGACGCCCAGGCAGTGGTCGCCGCCGAGCAGGATCGGCAGGCGTTCCTCGCGCAGCTCAGCGTAGATAGCATCGTGCACCGCCTGGTTCCAGGCGATCACTTCCGCCAGATGGCGGTAGCCCTGCTGCGGCGGCAGCCAGGGATTTGCCGGGCCGCTCAGGTTACCGCGGTCGAGCACGTGGAAGCCGCGCTCGCGCAGCGCGCTCTCCAGGCCGGCGACGCGCAGGGCCTCCGGCCCCATGGAGGCACCGCGGGCGCCGGCGCCGACATCGGTGGGCGCCCCGACCAGGCTGACGGTCTTGGGCAGGGGGGACGGGGCATGAAAGGCAGACACGATGGCGGCTCCGGTTGAGTGAAATGGTGGGAAAATTCTAGGAAAGAGGCCGCCTAGCAGATAGATAGATAAATTACATTTTTCGTACAATGACGAAGCAAAAAGACAGACTAGTCTGACGTTTTGTCAAAAACCCTTCCCGCCCAGCCCGGTGACGCCCATGCATGACCAACCCGATGACCTCGACCGCCGCCTGCTCGCCCTGCTGCGCGAGGACGGTCGCGCCTCCACCGCCGCCCTGGCCGAACGCCTCAAGGTCTCGCGCGGCACGGTGCAGAACCGCATCGACCGCCTGCAGCGCTCCGGCCTGCTGGTCGGCTTCACCATCAAGCTGCGCAACGAGCTGGAAAGCAGCGGCGTGCGCGCCATCACCCTGATCGAGCTGCGCGGCGGCGCCAGCGACGCGGTGATCGCCGCCCTGCGCCAGATCCCCGAGGTGGTGCAGGTGCATACCACCAATGGCCGCTGGGATCTGGTGGCGGAGATCCATACCGGCACCCTGGTCGAATTCGACCGGGTGCTGCGCGAGCTGCGCGCGATCAAGGGCGTCGCCAACTCGGAGAGCAACCTGCTGCTGGCGGCCTACAAGTGAGGGCGCTCGTACAGATTTGCGACACCGCCGGCGCCCCGGGAACATAAAAGCAGCAGTCGACAGCCGATTCTGCTGTTTTCGGTTTTTTAACAACGATTTCTTGCCCGGCGGACAGCCCTTTACGACACCAATGGCGGCACGCCACAGGTCATTCTCTGTGCCCAGCCGATGCCGGCCCGGCGGTCCACACCGCCCGGTCCAGGCCCGTGGCACAACAAAAACAAGACCTACAGTGGAACACCTCCATGAAAAAATTCTGCACGCTGGTAGCCGCAGTCGTCCTCCCCCTGTCCGCCGGACTGGCCCAGGCCAAGGAGTGGAAGGAAATCCGCTTCGGGGTATTCCCCGACTATCCGCCCTTCGAGTCGGTGGCCGCCGACGGCAGCCTCAAGGGCTTCGACATCGAGCTGGGCAACGCCATCTGCGCCAAGCTGGAGGTCAAGTGCACCTGGGTGACCAATGACTTCGACGGCCTGATCCCCGCCCTGCGCGCCCGCAAGTTCGACGGCATCATGTCGTCGATGGCCGTCACCCCGGCCCGCGAGAAGCAGATCGACTTCTCCGACAAGCTGTTCCTCAGCCCCACCTCGGTGGTCACCCGCAAGGACGCCGGCTTCGGCGAAACCCCGGAATCGCTGGCGGGCAAGCAGGTCGGCGTGCTGCAGGGCTCCATCCAGGAAGTCTACGCCCGCGCCAAGCTGGCCCCGGCCGGCGCGCAGATCAAGGCCTACCAGTCGATGGACCAGAACTACGCCGACCTGGCCAACGGCCGCCTCGACGCCATCGTCACCGACAAGCTGGAAGCCGAGCTGAACTTCCTCTCCCTGCCCAAGGGCCAGGCCTTCCACAGCGGCCCGGCGATCCTCGATCCGGGCCTGCCCTCGGTGATCGCCATCGGCCTGCGCAAGAACGACGCCGAGCTGAAGGCGCTGCTCAACAAGGGCATCGCCGCCCTGCACGCCGACGGCACCTACAAGGCAATCGAGCGCAAGTACTTCGGTCCGCAGGACATCTACCACGAGTAAGCGCGCCACCGCCCGGCCCGCCTGACCCGGCGGCCGGGCCCCGCCCTCGCCATTCCGAACAGGTATTCCATCGTGAATGACCTCCTGCTCTCCCTCGGCCTGCCGGTCCTCGACCTGCACGGCTTCGGCCCCCTGTTGCTGCAGGGCACCTGGATGACGCTGAAACTGGCGGCGCTGTCGCTGCTGCTCAGCGTGGCCCTCGGCCTGCTCGGCGCCAGCGCCAAGCTCGCCCCGCTGCGCTGGCTGCGCCTGCTGGCCACCGGCTACACCACGCTGATCCGCGGCGTGCCCGACCTGGTGCTGATCCTGCTGATCTTCTACAGCCTGCAGACCTGGCTCAACGAGCTGACCGACGCGCTGGGCTGGGACTACATCGAGATCGACCCGTTCAGCGCCGGCGTGGCCACCCTCGGCTTCATCTACGGCGCCTACTTCACCGAGACCTTCCGCGGCGCCATCCTCAGCGTGCCGCGCGGCCAGCTGGAGGCGGCCACCGCCTACGGCCTCGGCGCGCTCAAGCGCTTCCGCCTGGTGCTGTTCCCGCAGATGATGCGCTTCGCCCTGCCGGGCCTGGGCAACAACTGGCTGGTGCTGCTCAAGGCCACCGCGCTGGTGTCGATCATCGGCCTCTCCGACCTGGTCAAGGCGGTGCAGAACGCCGGCAAGAGCAGCGGCGAGCCGTTCCAGTTCCTGATCATCGCCGGCCTGGTCTACCTGCTGATCACCAGCCTGTCCAACCTGGTGTTCCGCCGCCTGGAGCGCCACTACAACACCGGCATCAAGGAGCTGGCGCCATGATCGAGCTGCTGCAACAGTACGGCCTGGCCTTCCTGTGGAACGACGGCTACAACCTCTCCGGCCTGGCCATGACCCTCTGGCTGCTGGTCGCCTCCATCGGCCTGGGCTTCGTCCTCGCCCTGCCGCTGGCCATCGCCCGCGTGTCGCGCAACCGCCTGCTGCGCTGGCCGGTGCAGTTCTACACCTGGCTGTTCCGCGGCACGCCGCTGTATATCCAGCTGCTGATCTGCTACACCGGCCTGTACAGCCTGGAGGCGGTGCGTTCCCAGCCGCTGCTGGACGCCTTCTTCCGCGAGGCGATCAACTGCACCATCCTGGCCTTCGCGCTGAACACCTGCGCCTACACGGTGGAGATCTTCGCCGGGGCGATCCGCAACATTCCCCACGGCGAGATCGAGGCCGCCCGCGCCTACGGCCTCACCGGCTGGCGCCTGTACCTGCACCTGATCATCCCCTCGGCGCTGCGCCGCGCCCTGCCCTACTACGGCAACGAGGTGATCCTCATGCTGCACGCCACCTCGCTGGCGTTCACCGCCACCGTGCCGGACATCCTCAAGGTCGCCCGCGACGCCAACGCCGCCACCTTCATGACCTTCCAGGCCTTCGGCATCGCCGCCCTGCTCTACATGCTGCTGTCCTTCCTGCTGGTCGGCCTGTTCCGTCTCGCCGAACGCCACTGGATGACCTTTCTCGGCCCAACCCGGGGTAACTCGTGATGAACCAGACCGCCTACGCCATGCCCGCCAGCCCGGCCGGCCTCCTCTCCGCCCGCGCCGCTGCCCAGCCGCGCAGCGTCGCCGGCACCACCCTGCACAAGCTGCAGGTGGCCGACCTGCACAAGCGCTACGGCGACAACGAGGTGCTCAAGGGCGTCTCGCTCGACGCCCGCAGCGGCGACGTGATCAGCCTGATCGGCACCAGCGGCTCGGGCAAGAGCACCATGCTGCGCTGCATCAACTTCCTCGAGCAGCCCGACTCCGGCAGCATCACCCTCGACGGCCAGACCATCGCCATGCGCCAGGGGCGCAACGGCAGCAGCGTCGCCGACAAGGCCCAGCTGCAGAGCCTGCGCACCCGCCTGGCCATGGTGTTCCAGCACTTCAACCTGTGGAGCCACCTGAGCGTGCTGGACAACATCACCATGGCGCCGCGCCAGGTGCTCGGCGTCCCGGCCCGCGAGGCCGAGGAGCGCGCCCGCGCCTATCTGGACAAGGTCGGCCTGCCGGCGCGGGTCGCCGGGCAGTACCCGGCCTTCCTCTCCGGTGGCCAGCAGCAGCGCGTGGCCATCGCCCGCGCGCTGGCCATGGAGCCGGAGATCATCCTGTTCGACGAGCCGACCTCGGCCCTCGACCCGGAACTGGTTGGCGAAGTGCTCAAGGTGATCCAGACTCTCGCCGAGGAGGGTCGCACCATGATCATGGTCACCCACGAGATGGGCTTCGCCCGCCAGGTCTCCAGCCAGGTGCTGTTCCTCCACCAGGGCCGCGTCGAGGAGCAGGGCAGCGCCCAGATCCTCGACCACCCGGCCAGCGAACGCCTGCAACAGTTCCTCTCCAACCGGTTGAAGTGAAGCCATGCCCGACGCCAGCCCAGACCACAACCTGCCCCTCGACCGCATCGACCAGGCGATCATCGAGGTGCTGCGCCACAACGGGCGGATCACCTACCAGAAGCTCTCCGAGCTGGTGCACCTGACCCCGCGGCCCTGCCTCGAGCGGGTGCGCAAGCTGGAGCGCATGGGGGTGATCCTCGGCTACGGCGCCATCGTCGACCTGCAGCAGGTCTCCCCCGGCCTGTCGCTGCTGGTGCTGGTGGCGCTGTCCAACCAGAGCGGGCGCGCCGCGCAGAAGGCCTTCGAGGCCTGCATGCGCGCCTGCCCGCAGGTGCTCGAGTGCCGCCTGATCAGCGGCACCTTCGACTACAGCCTGCGCATGCGCTGCCGCGACATGGAGCACTACCGGGTACTGACCGAGGCCTGGCTGGACAATCCCGAGCTGCACATCGACAAGCTGGTCGCCCACCCCGAGCTGGCCACGGTGAAGAACCCCGCGCCCATGCCGGGCTGAGGAGCGGCACTGCGGCCGCCATGCCGGACGGCTGCTCACCGGCAAGCATGGGACGGCGGCAAGCGTTTGATCGCACTGGAATTTTTTCTGCATCGAGGGGTTGACAGGCGCCCCGCCGGAGAGAATAATGCGCGCCGTTGGCTACGTAGCTCAGCTGGTTAGAGCACGGCATTCATAATGCTGGGGTCCGGGGTTCAAGTCCCTGCGTAGCCACCAAATACTAGTTTCAGGTTGTCTCATGATGTATCTGAAACGCCCCAAGAAGCCCGCCCCGTGCGGGCTTTCTTGTTTCTGCTTGTCTCGTTTTGTCTCGCTATAGCACTGGGCGCGGTGTATGCCCCTGTGTATGCTTCGTGATTACTTGAACCCGAGGCGTACACGGATGAAGCGAGCAGACATCAAGCGCCGCCCGCTGGCGGATACCACCCTGGCCAGCCTCGAACCCGAGGCCAGCACCTACCGGGAGCTGGACGGCGCCGGCCTGTACTTCCGGGTAAAGCCCAACGGGCAAAAGTCCTGGGAACTCCGCTACAAGAAACCGGACGGCAAGTGGTCCTGGCTGGGGCTGGGCGGGTATCCCGAGGTTGGCGGCGCCCTCGCCCGCCAGAAGGCCGCAGAGCTGCGCGCCGATCAGGCTGCAGGCAAGAACCCCATGGCGAGCAGGCAGGCCCGCAAGGCCGCCGAGCTGGCTGCCACCAACAGCACGTTCGAGGCCCTGGCGAGGGAGTGGCACAGCTCCCGCCTGGCCAGTTGGGACCCCGGCACGGCAAAGCGCATCCTCGGCGCACTGGAGCTGCACGTGTTCCCCACCTTCGGGAAGCGGGCCTTCGCCGAGATCACCACCATGGAATGGTTGGAACTGCTGCGCGGGATGGAGCGCAAAGGCATCCTCGAACAACTGAGCAGGGTCCGAGCCTACTGCAAGGATGCCTACGACCTGGCCCGAGTGACCGGCCGCGCCAGCTACAACCCGCTGGAAGGGCTGCACAAGTTCATCCAAGCCCCGACCGCCGACAACTACGCCCACGTCTCCCTCGATGAGCTGCCGGCCCTGCTGCGCGCCATCCGGGCCTATCCCCATGCCCATGATGTGCGCCTCGGGCTTCACCTGCTGTCCCTGCTGGCCGTCCGCCCGTCCGAGCTGCGCGAAGCCGAGTGGTCGGAATTCGACTTCGAGCGCCAGCTATGGACCATCCCCGAGCAGCGCAAGGGCCGCAAGGGTGGCCGCGAACACCTGGTGCCGCTCCCTCGCCAAGCCGTCGAGGCACTGGAGGAGCTGCGCACCATCACCGGAGCCTATCCCCTGCTGTTCCCTGGGCGCAGCGACCGCACCAAGCCCCGCAGCGACACCGTATTCCTGATGGCCTTGCGCCGCCTCGGCTACGAAGGCCGGCAGACCGGCCACGGCTTCCGCCACCTGGCCAGCACCATCCTCAACGAACACGGCTTCGACGCTGACCACATCGAGGCCCAGTTGAGTCACAAGGCCCCCGGCGTGCGCGGCATCTACAACAAGGCCAAGTACCTGGAGCAGCGCCGCACCATGGTGCAGTGGTACGCCGACCACCTGGACAAACTCGCCGCCGGCAACGTGGTGCAAGGCCAGTTCGGCAGGGTGGTTTGAGCATGCGTTTCCCGTACCCCCTGCTTTTTGCGTGTTCCACGTGTTCCGGTGTTCCGCTATTTCGCAAGCCATTGATTTATAAGGGTTTATCTGACGCGCCCAGCTGGAACACCGATTCTGTTCCGGCGTGTTCCAAGGTGTTCCACGTGTTCCGCTTTCGGCGCATCCACCGGGCCGGCGAAATGGCCGCAAACCCGCGCCAGCCGTGGCCTGCAGCCGATTCGCGGTGCTCAACGTCGGCGCCAGCGGCTGGCGCCCGGCTCAACGCACCAGCCCGCCGAAAGGCACCACAGCCCCGGCCCGGCCGCGCTCGATTCGGCACGACAACGGGCAGCCCTTCGCCTGCTGGCCCATGGTCGCCACGGCGATCCGCCGCACCTGCGCCAGCCACCGAACAGGCCCGAGCAACTGGGGCTCGCCGCCGGGCACAGCCCGCCAGCATCGAGCGCCGCGCCGCCCTGGTGCTGCTCGGGCTGGCGCTGGAACCGGCGACGATCCGCACCACCTGCGCCAACAGCTGGGGGACCGCTGGCCTCGATGCCCGCCCGCACCTGGTGCAGCCGCTCGGCTGTCCTGCCGCCGGGGCAGACGCTCACCCCGAGCAGTTGGCGCCCAACGCCGCCCAGCCTGCGCCGAGCGAGCACCACGCGGTTAACCTAGCAGCACCGGCCAGCGGTTAACCGCCCTGCGCCGCTGGCGATCACCAGCACGACACCTGCACCCGGCACGACCGCCAGAAAACCGGCACCCGAGGCGGCAAGGCCCCTGCCCTTGCCTGCTGGCCAGCCGTTCGCCGACAAACACCAACGAATAAAGCCGGTGCGAGCGCGCGGGCAAGGCGAGCGATAACGGGGCGCGGGGTGCCGTTCGTCGGATTTATTCAGGCGGTTGCGTTCGTATACGTTCGTATACGTTCGCATAGGTTGGGGTGCGTCGAAGGCTCCCCAAATGAACGCGATACGGTGTACAGCTCGCTCGAAAAACACTGTAAATAGATAGCCCTCACCAACAACCGCGAGGGCTTGCCAAAGTGCGACTTTTGTCGTTTTCTACTATGCGCCCTCGTCTCAACCCGAGGGCCTACCTGATGAACCCCACCCCTGCCGCCCACGCGGCGCCCGCCTTCCGCCCGGCTATGCCGGCCATTCTCGACCCTGCCGATCTGCTGACGCCCGAACAGGCCGCCCAACTGCTCGGGCTGTCTGACCGCACCTTGGCCACCTGGCGCAGCACCGGCCGCCATGGCCTCCCGTACATTCGCGTAGGGGGCCGCATCCGCTACAGCAAGGCCGCGTTGACTGCCTGGTTTCAGTCGCGCCAGCGCACCAGCACCGCCAGCCCGGCACAGGGGGCGGCCTGATGCACCAGACCAAGACCACCCCCACCAAAGCCCCCAGCGCGTCCCCTGCGGGCCTTCCTGCCGACCCGGCACCGATGGCCGCCAACGTCCACCCGCTGCGCGCTGCTGGCGCCAGCAAGGTCGCTGCCGGGGCGCTCCCGTTCGATCCGGCCACCACGCTTATCCGCATGCCCGAGCTGCTCGCCCTGACTGGCCTTGGTGGCCGGGCGACTGTGTATCGCGTGCTCAAGGATGACCCGACATTCCCCCGGCCGGTGCCACTGAGCGCCAGCACCGCCCGAAGCGCCCCGGTGGCCTGGGTTCTGGGGGAGGTTCAAGAATGGATTCGGACGCGCATCGCCGCCCGTGGGAGTGCTGCATGACAGCCAAGGCAATCATCCCCCGCGACTACCAAGGCCACCCGGTGCGCTTCAACGCCGATGGCTGGCTGCATGCAACCGAGATTGCAGAACGCTTCGGCAAGCGCCTGGACCACTGGCTGGAAAACGCCGAGACGCTGACCTATATCCGCGCCCTCGATGAAGTGCTGACTGGGCAGCAGACTGGGATTCTAGATACCCGGAAATCCGGGTATGTAAAAACCAGCCGCGCCCGTGCAGACCGTGGCGGCGGCACCTGGCTGCACCCGAAGCTGGCGGTCATGTTCGCCCGCTGGCTCGATGCGAAGTTCGCCGTCTGGTGCGACATGCAAATCGACACCCTGCTACGCGGCGACGGCAGCCACTGGGCCACGGCCCGGCACGAGGCCACCCTCGGGCACCGCGCCGTCTGCGATGCCGTGGCGCTCAACTGCGAGGCGCGCGGCAAGACCGCCCAGCGGCACCACTTCATCAACGAAAACCGCCTCATCAACGAGGTAGCTACCGGCGCCTTCGCCGGCCGCAGCCGCGACCAGCTGAACGCCGCCGAGCTGGAAATCGTCACCCTGGTCGAACTGCGCGCCGCCTCCCTGCTCGCTGCAGGCATGACCTACGCCGAGCGCAAGGCCAGCCTGCAGGACTACGCGAAGCGGCTGCAGGCCGGGCGCCTGACGCCACGGGCACGCATCGCCAACCATGGGAGCGCCGCATGAGCAGGAAGACCTATCAGCCCGTCACGCTGATCGACACCTACAGCCTGGGATTTCGCTTCCCCTGGCCGGGCTCGCAAGGCCCGCTGCTGCGTAACGGCACCATCGTTGCCGTGTGCTGGGATGGCGACGAAGCGCAATTCGTCAATGCCGCCGGCCTGGCGGTGCCCTGCAGGCCGGGCGACCTGCTGCGCCGCCAACTGACCAGCGCCAGCCACCGGGAGTTCGGGGCGATCATCGGCGACGGTCAATTCGCCATGAAACCGCATGTGCTCAAGGCCAAGGAGGGCGCCGGCACGCTGTGCAAGTGGGTGCTGTACCGCTTCGGCCTGTGCGACTGCTGGTTCTATGATGATGCCGCCGCCTGGGCCGCCCATGAGCAGGCCGAAACCGCCGACCTGACCCCGGCGTACTTTCTGGAAATGGCCGAGCTTGAGCGTCGGCTGCAGAGGCGCCAACGGCTGGCCAGCGAGATTGCCGACAGCCCGCAGGCCCTGCCCGACCTGCCCACGCCTGCGGAACTGGAGGAGCGCCGCCAGAAGGCTATCGCCGAGCGCCTGGCCGACCTGCGGGAACATCGCCGCCAAGCCCTGGAGCAAGACCGCCAGCTTGGCGCCTGGCTGCGTGGCGAGCTGCCCGCGCCGCCCCTGCTGCGGAGTGTCGCGTGATGCTGCCGGTATTCCTGTCCCACGCCTGCCTCGACCTGCCGCACGGCAACGCACCCGGCCAGCTGCTGGCGCTGACACCCGGTGAAGCCAAGGCACGCGCCCAGCTGCGCGTCCTACGTGACCGCGCGCTGGCCGATGGCGCACAGGTGTTGATTCTGCTGTGGCCCGGCGCGGCCTGGACGTTGCTCGCCGTTGAGCCGCCCGCCGATGTGGCCGTGGGCGACGCCCTGGAGCTGGTCCCTAACCTGCTGGCCAACCCCGAGGCCCTGGAGCAGATGCACCAGCGGGCAGCCGCTGGCGATCATCTGGTATGGCTGGCCCTGCAACGGCCTGCCGCCACCCTGCATTGAAACGAAAACGCCCCCGGCTGCAACCTGGGGGCGTGGAGGTACTTCTGCTGTGCAAACGCAACTTACCCCGTGCCCGGTGCTCACGCAAGCATCGATGGCGCCGCGCCGGCTTGCGCCGGCCATTCGTCCGCGCTATCGTTCGCCCGTCACGGTCAATCCCGTGGCCGGGTTTGACGGCCCGATCAAGCAAAAGGCGCACAAGCGCCCCAAGACCATTGCCGGCGCTATTTTTTCGCCTGCAATGTCGCTCTATGGCGGCTGTGCGTGGGGCACCTTCGGGTGCGCCGGGTTCCTTTTGCCCCGGTCCGTCAACCCGCGTACAGCTGCCACCCCAATTCGTTTGACGGCGAACTGTGGCAGCTCCTCAGCAAAAGGAGCACCACCCCATGAAGCACGACCCCGCCCGCAATCCGTCCGCACTCTGCGCACGCGCCAGCGCCCACCGCGCCATGGCCGTCGCCGCCCTGCACTCCGACTCTTCCCTCTCCAACCGGCTGCGCCGCTACAACCACCACATGGGCATCGCCCGCGCCCTGGAAGGCGAGGCCGCGCAGCAGCAGACTACCAGCACCCGCGACCCGCGCGCCGCCCTGGCCTGGCTCAAGGCCGGCAAGGCGCTGCGTATCGACTCGCTCAACCTGCGCGACCACCTGCGCCACGTGCGCGCCCTGGCCGCCCTGGAAGCCCGTGGGGGTGTGCAATGAGTCGCCCGGCCCTGACCCCTGCCCAGATCATCGAAGCCGCCCGCACGCGGCTGGCGAAGGCCAAGACTGCCGAGAGCATCCGTTTCGAGGAGTGCACCGCCGTCGGCATGCTCGGCGCCCTGGAAGACCTGCGCCTGATCGACATGGACACCTGGCGCACCCTGCGCAACGAGTTCGACGCCCTGGCCGACAGCCGCCGCGCGCTGCTGGAAGGGGGTGCGCAATGAACCTCCCAGCCATTACCACCGCTCGTGTTCTGGAGGGCGCCGCCCGAGAGCATGCCGATAGCCTGGTGTGCGTCGGGCTGGGCTTGGAGGCCCTTGCTGAGCTGCTGATGGAGGGCGGCGAGGACCGGATGACCACCGATCAGGTCAACGGGCTGCATCACGCCATCATCGCCCTGGGCCGCCTGGCAAAAGCCGCTGGTCACGACTTGGCCAGCATCACGGAAAGGAGTGCCTTCGAGCGCAACGGGGAGTGCCACGCATGAAACAGCCCGCCCCTTACCTGCTGGCCCAACTGGGCGCCGAGCTGCCGGAGCTGTGCGCCGGCCTGCAGCGCATCGTGACCGTGACGAAGGAGCGCGACCCGGCCACCGGCCTGCGCCGCCCCGTCGATCCCTACACCCTGGACTATCTGGCGTCCGACCTGCTGCGCATCGCCTGCGCCAGCCGTGACCGGGTAGCCGCTGCCGCCGGGCGCCTGGAGCAGCACGGCGAGGCGCTGGCGCAACTGCGCGCCGCCCTGCCGCATGCCGAGCGCATCGGCGCCAGCTGTATCGACGCCGTACCCGTCCACCTGCTGCGCGACCTGCTGGGGGAATAACCCATGACCGAACAACAACGCTGCCAGAAGGCGGCGACGGCCCCGGCTTGCCCGAAGAAAGCCACCGTCCTGCATCTGATCCCGTACCACCTGGAGCTGATCCGCGCCGCCAACGAAGCCCATCGCCGCGTGCTGAACACGCGCGCCATCGGCCCGGACTGGCAGGCCGCGCACAGCGCATGGCTCAACGCTGCCGAATCGCTGGCGGTCGCCATCATCCACCAAGCAGAGCGGGAGGCCCGCCAATGACTGCCCTTCATTCCTGCCGGCCCACCGCCACCGTCCACCACCTGCGCCAGCCCGGCGCCTTCGAGCGGCCCAAGGAGGAGCACGCCATGCCACAGGCCTACTACATCGCCGAGCTGCTGGGGGTGCTCCCCGAACCGCTGCCGCTTGAGCTGGCGCAACTGCTGGCCGTCACCCTGGCCGTGGGCGTGGATGCCATCGGCACCTCTCAGATGCTCGACAGCAGCGGCGCCAGCTGCTGGGGCGTGTTCCGCGTGCACATGATCGTGCGCAACAGGGCACGGGCGGAAGTCGCAGCCCTTGGCCTGGCTCATGAGCTGGGCGACGCCACCCGCGCCTGCATCCTCGGTGACTGGCAAGAGCCTATCGGTGGGCAGGCGTCGGCCGCTGGCGCCCGCTGTGCTGGGGGTGTCGCATGACCATCCACATTCCGCTCGAACGCATTCCAAGCAGCACCAGCGACTCGGACGCCTACGACACTGCAACCCTGCACCTGGAGAAAGCGGAAACGCTGGTCGCCCTGCTGGTGGCCCTCGATGGGACCGGGGCGCAGCAGAACCTTTCCGCCAAGGCACTGGGCTGCACCTTCGTCGCCCTCTCCGAAGAACTGGCCAGCGTGCGCGCTGCCCTGCGGCAGTACCACCAGCGAGGTGACGCATGACCGAACAACGCAAATCAGAGTTCCCCAGCTTCGCCGAGGTGAAGGCCGCCGCCCTGCGCTCGATTGACCGCGTGCTGGCGCACTGGCTGCCCGGCGGCAAGCTGGTGGACGCCAACAAGGAGTACACCGCGCCCAACCCCACGCGGGCCGACAAGCACACCGGCTCGCTCAAGGTGAACATGCGCCGGGGCACCTGGTCCGACTTCGCCACCGGGGACAAGGGCGGCGACCTGATAGACCTGGTGCAGTACCTCAACCGCTGCAGCCACGTGGACGCCTGCAACAAGCTGGCCGACTTCCTGGGCGTGACCGCTGGCGCCAGCCCGGCGCCGGCCACCAGCAGCGCCAGCAAGCCCGCCGCGCCCGAGTGGGCACCTGTGCTGCCGATCCCCGCCGAGGCCATGGCCAAGGTCCACAAGACCCACCGCCAGCACGGCAAGCCGTCCAAGGTGTGGGTCTACAAGGATGCGCAGGGACAGCCGCTGATGGTGCTCTACCGCTTCGACAAGGCCCCGGACGCTGACGGCAAGCGGGAAAAGGTCTTTGCCCCGCTGACCTGGTGCCGCAACGCCAGCGGCGCCGGGCAATGGCGCTGGGCGAGCCTGCCCGAGCCGCGCCCGCTGCTGCGCCTCGATGAACTGGCGCAGCGCCTCGAGGCGCCCGTGGTGCTCTGCGAGGGCGAGAAGTCCGCCGACGCTGCCGCCCAGCTGCTGCCCGACCACGTGGCCACCTGCTGGCCCAATGGCGCGCAGTCCTGGCAGAAGGCCGACTTCGCCCCGCTGGCCGGGCGCGACGTGCTGCTGTGGCCGGATAACGACCGCAACGGCCTGGCCTGCATGCGCTCGATTGCCGATCACCTGCGCCAGCTGGGCGCCGCGTCCGTGCGTACCGTGGCGCTCGACGTGTTCACCCGGCGCCCGGTAGTGGTGGACGCCGCCGCCACCTTCGAGGCCGGCGGCGAGTGGGCAGACGGCGACGATGCCGCCGACGCGCTGGCCAAGGGCTGGACACCCGAGCACCTGGCCGCGCTGGCGCAGGCCGGCGAGCTGTACGCCGCCCCAGCGGCGCCGGCACAGGCCGCCGAAGCGGCACCCGAGGCTGGCGCCAGCGATGCCCCGACGAAGGCCGCCAGCAAGCCCAGCAGCCGCGCCAAGCGCCAGCCTGCACGCACCCATGCGGCGAGCGCCAACAGCGACAGCAGCGAGCAGCTGTCGGGCTTCCGGGTGACGGATGCCGGGGTGGTCTACTACAGCGACGAAGGCGAACGCCCTGTGTGTTCGCGGCTCGACATTCTGGCGCGCACCCGCGACGACAAGGGCCACAACTGGGGGCTGCTGGTGGAGTTCGACGACCCGGACGGGGCAAAGAAGCGCCTCAACATCCCCTCGCAAGCCATGGCCGGCGAGTTCGGCAAGGAAGTGGTCGGGCCGCTGGTGAGCATGGGCCTGCGCCTGGCCATCGGCCGCAACGCCCGCAACTGCCGCAACGATCTGCAGAGCTACCTGCAGTCCTACGACAGCCACGAGCGTGCGCGCCTGGTCAACCGCCTGGGCTGGCACGATGACGCCTATCTGCTGCCCGGCGAGCAACTGGGCAACAGCGCCGAACACCTGCACTTCTACGAAGGCGGCGCCGCCCTGCCGCCTATCGAGCAGGCCGGCACCCTGGAGGAGTGGCAACAGGGCGTCGCCCGCTACTGCGTCGGCAACAACCGCCTGGCCTTCGTGGTGAGCACGGCCTTTGCCGGCCCGCTGCTGCACCTGCTGGGCGCCGAGTCGGGCGGCTTCCACCTCTACGGCGACAGCTCGGGCGGCAAGACCACCCACCTGAAGGCCGCCGCCTCGGTCTACGGCGGGCCGCGCATGCTGCGCACCTGGCGCAGCACGGACAACGCCCTGGAAGGCACCGCCGCCGCCCACTCGGACGGGCTGCTGGTGCTCGATGAAATCCACCAGTGCGACGCCCGCGTGATTGGCGACACCGTGTACATGCTCGGCAACGGCACCGGCAAGACCCGAGCGAACGACCGGGGAGCCGTCGCCAAACAGGCCTACAGCTGGCGCCTGCTGTTCCTGTCCACCGGGGAAAAGACCCTCGCCCAGCACATGGCCGAAGGCGGCAAGGAGCTGAAAGCCGGGATGGAGGTGCGCATGGTCGGCATCCCAGCCGATGCCGGCAAAGGCCTGGGGCTGTTCGAGGAGCTGCACGGCTTCGCCGAGGCCGGCGAGCTGGCCGATACCCTGACCAGCAACGCCGGCAAGCACCACGGAACGGCCCTGGTCGCATACCTGCGGGCCATGCTCGAATCCAAGCCACTGCCCAAGGTATCCGAGGAGCTGGCGCGGGTGACGGATCACTTCGCCGGCAAGCTGCTGCCTGCTGACGCTGCCGGGCAGGTTCGCCGGGTGGCTGCGCGCTTCGCCCTGGTCGCCACGGCCGGCGAGCTGGCCACCCGCCTGGGCGTCACCGGCTGGCCCGAACTCACGGCCTACAACGCCGCGCGCACCTGCTTCAGCGCCTGGCTCGACGCCCGAGGCGGCGCCGGCAACCTCGAAGAGCAGGCCATCGTCACCCACCTGCGGACGATCATTGAACGCTTCGGGGAAGGCCGCTTCACCCGCTGGGATAACGTGGCAGTGCGTACCGACGAGCACGGGCCGCGCACTACCGACCGCCTGGGCTTCCGTCGCACCGTGGAGCACGGCGTGGGCGATGAGCTGTACACCACGACGGATTACTACGTGCTGTCCGCCGTGTGGGCCTCGGAAGTCTGGAAGGGCTACAACGTGGCCAACGTCAACAAGGTGCTGCTGGCGCGGGGCATCCTCACGCCCGGCACGGACGGCAAGGCCGCCCGCTCCGAACGCCTGCCGGGGATGGGCAAGACGCGCTGTTACCTGGTGAGTGCTGCCGCGCTGAACGCCGACAGCCCCGCCGAACAACTGGCCGAAGCGGCCTGACACCCGACCGGCCACCGGCCTGGCCGGTGGCTGCTGCGCCAACTGCTGGCGCCGACACTGCGAGGAACCCCACCATGACACCGGACATGCTCAGAGCCTTGAGCGCCATCGAGCAGAAGCCCACCACCACAGCACGCACGCGGCTGCTGATAACCCGCCGCGTCTGCCGCCACCTCTGCACCCTGCTCCAGAGCATCCGCGCCGAACGCCGCGCCCTGCGCCGGCAAGCGGCCTGCCTGCGTGGCGGGCTGCCATTCACCAAGACCGCTATCGAGCGACTGGAGCAACTGGCCGCCGAACACCGTGCCGACCACCTAGCCACCGGCCGCCATGTGCTGACGATGTACGGCGTGTTGTTGCTCCGCGACCCGGCCGGCGACGCTGGCGCCCTGAGCTTCGACGAGCTGTGCGATCTGCTCAACGTCAACACCGTGGAGCGCGAACAGGCCCGCCGGGACGGGGCCACCAGCTTCCGCGACGTGGCATTCATCCATGCCCTGGAAGACAGCGCCAGCCGCCGGGGGGAAGACTGCAAGGGCGGCCCGCTGTTCGAGGCGTACCGGGCCGCCATGATGGAGTTCATCCGTACCGCACCAGCCGAACAGCTGCCCGATCCGTTCGCACCTGGTGGCCCGCTGTACAGTTGCCCGGTGCAGGTGCTCAACTCTGACGGCTCCGTGACCGTCAAGCGCCCAGACCTGACGGTACACGACAGCAACGGCGCCAGAGTGGTGAAGCGGTAGCCCTCCCAGCCTACCGCTGGCCCTGGCCGGCGGCGCCCCTTCACCTTCCCTCATCCACTGGCAACAACGCGGCAACAGCCCGGCAACGGGAAAGCGACAGGCGGGCAACAGTCGGGCAACGGGAGAAGGACAGGCAGGCAACAGAAGGGCAACAACCTGGCAACAGTCCTGCCGCGCTGCGCTTGCCTCCCAGCCATCGCCAGCGCAACAAGTTGCCCTGTCGCCGGCCGGGTCTGTTGACTAGTGCAGGATAGGTTTCGTGGCGCCACTTGTGGCACAACGCCGAGTGCAGGATAGGTCTGGTGGTGCCATTTGTAATACAACGCCGCGCCTTCCAGCCCCAACCGTTCACCTGCCGGCCATCCCGTGCCCGCCGATCCCACGCCCACCCTGACGACCTGGCACCGCCTCTGCCGCTGGCGCCGGTATCAACAAACGACCGTTTTTCGATACCGAAAAAATCAGGCCCGAAAAGGTATCAACAAATATGGGTTTACAGGCTGTTGATACCAATGCACAATGATCCCACCTTAGTTGATACCAGCAGGCGGCAACCATGAATCGAGTCTTCGCATACGGGCGCGTTTCCACCCTGGAGCAGTCCACGGACAACCAGCTGGTTGCCCTGCAACAGAAGGGCTTCGATATTCAGCCGCACCGCTGGTTCGCCGAGCAGGTGTCTGGCGGGGTTCCGGCTCTGCAGCGCCCGGAGTTCTCCCGCATGGCCGACCGGATGGAAGCCGGCGACGTGCTCGTGGTGCTCAAGCTCGACCGCCTGGGCCGCGACGTGCAAGACGTGCTGGCCACCATCGAGGAACTGGCCGCGCGCAAGATCCACGTCCGCAGCCTCGACCTCGATGGCGTGGACCTGACCAGCGCCGCCGGCAAGCTGCAGCTCACAGTGCTGGCTGCCGTGGCCGCCTTCGAGCGTGACCGGATCAGGGAGCGCACCAAAGAAGGCTTGGCCCGCACCTCGAAGAAAGGCGGACGCCCCGAGGCGCTGGAAACCACCAAGGCGGTGCAGGCCTGCAGGGCCAAGGGCCTGACCCAGAGCCAAGCCGCCGCCGAGCTGGGCATGAGCCTGCCCACCATCAAGCGCCACTGGAACAAGTAGGCGACCAGCGCCAGCCCCGCCGCCGGGCTGGCGCCTGACCAGACCAGCAGCCGCCCGCCGTCACACTCCCCGCCGCCCCTCGGCTCAACACAGCAGCGCCCCGCCTTTCGCCTGCTGGCCTGGGGTTGTCGTGGGCGTTCCTGCTGCTGGCGCCAGCCCGACCAGCTGGCGCGCGCCCCGAGGCTAGCCCGCGCACCGGTTGCCCGGCCTGGCGATCTGCTGAGCCTGGCCAGCAGGCGGACCAGCTGGCACCCGGCCTGCTCGATGCCGGCCAGCACCTGGAGCGCCAGCCCCGAGCAACGGCACCAGCGGGCCAGCGCCTGCCCTTGCCTGATGGCCTGGGGCTGCCTGGGCGTTCCTGCTGCTGGCGCCAGCCCGACCAGCTGGCGCGCGCCCCGAGGCCAGCCCGCGCACCGGTTGCCCGGCCTGGGCGCCCTGCGCCTGCTCCCCGTTGCCGCCCTGGCGATCTGCTGAGCCTGGCCAGCAGGCGGACCAGCTGGCGCCCGGCCTGCTCGATGCCGGCCAGCACCTGGAGCGCCAGCCCCGAGCAACGGCACCAGCGGGCCAGCGCCTGCCCTTGCCTGATGGCCTGGGGCTGCCTGGGCGCTCCTGCTGCTGGCGCCAGCCCGACCAGCTGGCGCGCGCCCCGAGGCCAGGCCGCGCACCGGTTGCCCGGCCTGGGCGCCCTGCGCCTGGCCAGCAGGCGGAACAGCTGGCGCCGCTACTCGATACCTGCCGCCAGTGCTGGGCATCATGCCTGCCGCCTGCGAGCACGCGCACAGCCAAACACGCTGTATCCCACGGCTGGCGCGGGTTTGCGGCCTGTTCGCCGATCCGTTGAGCCCCCCGAAAGCGGAACACCTGGAACACCTTGGAACACGCAGGAACAGAATCGGTGTTCCGGCTGGCGCCTGCCGTGAAACCATTATAAATCAATGACTTACGTAAAGGCGGAACACCGGAACACGTGGAACATGCAAAAACCAGCCGGTACGGATAAGGACACCCCAGCACCCCGGCAGGGGGCAGGCCGACAGCGAACTGATTCCATTCCGTGCGATGCCGCGCCCAAGCCATGAGCAGCGGCCTGTGATTGGCTGCCAGCAGGTAGGGGGGTGTAAAACCTCGGGCCGTTGGAGGTCCCGAACGACGTAGGGAGCCATGCGCCCCCACGCGACGAAATTTCATATAGGGGGGGGTCGAAAGTGCACCGGGGACCCTGGGAACTTGGCACCTGCACGGGTAATTCGAGCCCCGCCCGCGCGGCAGCGGCTGAACCTGGAAGTTAGTGAACTGGTGAAGTCGGTTAACTGGTGAAATCCAGACGCCTGTCATGAACCCAGCTCATGCACCAAGGCGGGTCCTCCCGGCTACCCCCACCCCTACACGGGTAATTCGAGCCTCGTTTTTCCTCTAGCTGTGGTGGCGCCTGGCATGTCCGTCTTTCCATCCGGCCAGCAGCCCGCCCAGTTGCCCACCTGCCGGCCCCCTGGTGCGGGTCCTTCCCGGCTTGGCCAGCACCTACGGCGACGTGGACCGCAAAATTTTTGCAGACGCGCCAGCACATAGGGGGTTCCGCTTCCGGCCTGCCCTCGGCTATGTATGCCTCTGTGTATGCCTGCGACACATGACCAAGCCGAACCCCTTGCAACAGCTGGCCAACAGGGGCAGGTTCAAACGACTGCGTACCACCAAATTCCGAAAAGGGCCTGCAGCGATGCAGGCCCTTTTTTCGTTTGTCTGCGCCATGCCCTGCCGGCTACGCTGGGCGGACCCCGAAGGACCCGGGGGTACCGTACAGGCCAGGAGGCCGCATGCACACTGACCGCACCCCACCGTTCACCGTCCCCTGCAGGTACAGCCTGGGACCTCTGCTCGCCCTGCTCCTCATCGCCGGACCGGCGGCCGCTGGAGCCACGACGCCCGCCGGCGAAGTGCCGGCGCGCCAGACCGAGTTCAACGAGAACAACTACCGCCCGCGGGAAATCGTCAACCGCCTGCCTCCACCGCCGTCCATCGCGAAGCCCAAGCGCAGCCCGGCACCGGCCAAGGCGGTCACCCGCTCGGCCAAGTGGACGTGGAAGAGCCGGCAGACCGTCGAGCGTGGCACCTTCAAGTGGCGCGAGCGCAACGGGCGCATCGACAACGCCAGCGTGTGCATGAACGAGAAGCCCGGCTCGCTGCGCTACCGCGACTGCCGGCGCGGGGCCAAGGTGGCCTTCGCCAGACTGTGCCGGGAGCGCCGCGATCCGGCCGCCTGCCACGCGCAGAACAACTACTCGCCGCTGCGCTGAACGCTCGGCGCCGGACGGGTGGCCAGCAGCAGGCCGGCGAAGATCAGCGCCCCGCCCAGCCAGTGGTAGAAGGCCAGCCGCTCGTCGAGCAGCAGCCAGGCCAGCAGTGCGGCGAACACCGGCATCAGGTAGCTGAACAGCGAGGCGCGCGCCGCACCGAGCACCTTGAGGCCGTGGTTCCAGGTCAGGTAGGCGAGCAGCGAGGCGAACAACGCGGTATAGCCGATGGCGCCGAGGGTCGCCGGCGTCGGCGCGAAGCCGCCGACACGGACCAGCTCGGCCAGGTAGAACGGCAGCATCAGCACCAAACCGAACAGGATCATCACCCCGAGCAGCGGCAGCGGCGCCAGCCCCAGGCGTGCGCCCCACAGGCGCATCAGCAGCGAATACAGCGCCCAGGCGGCCACCGCCAGCAGCATGATCAGGTCGCCGCGGTAGAAGTCGAGGGCGCGGAAGGTCGCCAGCTCGCCGCGGCCGATCAGCAGCAGCAGGCCGCCGGCGGCCACCGCCATGCCGAACCAAGCGCGCCGCGCCGGCCATTCGCCGAGCAGCAGGCCGGCGCCGAGGAAGGTGGCCAGCGGCAGGCAGGTGTTGAGCAGGGTGATGTTGATCGCCGAGGTGCTGTGCGCGGCGTGGTAGAGCAGCGAGTTGTAGCTGGCGATGCCCAGCCCGGCGACCAGCCACAGCCGCCAGCCAGCCGCGCGCACCACGGCCCGCTGCCGCCACAGGGCGGGGGCGACGAAGGGCAGCAGGATGGCCAGCGCCAGCGACCAGCGCCAGAACGCCAGCGCCATCGGCGGGATGCTGTCGGCCACCGCACGCGCCACCAGCGCATTGCCGGCCCAGCACAGGCAGGACAGCACCAGCCCGCCGGCCGCCCAGCCGTGACGCAGATTCATCGCCGGCCCTTCCCGCAGGAAAACGGCGACGCGATGGGCGAACGGGCGATGGACATGGGCAACTCCTTGCAGGCCAGCGCGGCACCATACGTAGCCCCGGCCCCGCTTGGCAAGCCTGTGCCAGAGCCGCTGCCAGGCGCCGGACCATCGCCGGCGAGATCAGCCTAGGGCGAGGACCTCCTCGGCCGCCCGTTCGCCGGCTTCCACCGCCCCCTCGAGACTGCCGGGCCAGCGCGCGGCAAGATCGGCACCGGCGAAGTGCACCCGCCCCAGCGGACGCCGCAGCAGGGCGGCCTGCAGGCTCCAGCCGCCGGCGGGCCAGTTCGCTGCGGCGCTGCGCAGGAAAGGCTCCTCGCCCCAGTCCTGCAGCAGGCACTCCAGAGGCGTGCGGGCCGCCTCGCCAAGCAGCCCGGCCAGGCCCTCCAGCAGGCGTACGCCGCGCGCCGGCTCTGTCAGGGCGGCCAGTCGCCGCGCCCACTCGCCGCTCAGGTGCACCCGCAGGGCGCCCTCGCCTGCGCGCACGGGCGGCATCTCGACGATCAGCCATCCGGCGTGACGGGCAGGCAACTCGATCCGCGGCAGACGCTCGCGCCAGAACGGCCGCTCATAGCGCAGGCGAACCTCCAGCGTCGCCTGCGGCAGCAGGTGGCGCAGGGCATGGTCGTGTCGGCCGGCCAGGGCCGGAAAGAAGTCGAGGCGCGCCAGCTGCAGCGCCGGCAGCGCCAGCACCACCCGCCGCGCGCGGTAGCTGCCGCCGGAGGTGACCAGCTCGACCCCGCGGGCATCCTGGCGCAACGCCAGCAGCGGCGCGTCGAGGATCAGGTCGTCGCCCAGTCGTGCGGTCAGCCCCTGACAGATCGCCTGCATGCCGGCCGCCGGACGCCAGTGGTTCAGGCCGAGACGCAGCTCGAGCAGTCCCGCGCTGCCACCATGGCGACGCAGCTGCAGCAGCGCCTGCAGCAGGGACAGCTGTTGCGGCCCGGCGCCGAACAGTTGCTCGGCCGTCGCCGCGAAGCACTGCCGGGCCGCCAGGCCCAGCCAAGATTGGCGCAGGGCGTCGGCCAGGCTGCACTGATCCAGCTCCCGCGCCAGCGCATGCTGGGCGGCCGGCTCGGGCGGCAGCTGGGCGGCCTGCCGCTCCAGCCGGCGCCAGAGGCGCTGCAGCTGCCAGCGACGCTGCCAGGGCAAGGCGTCCAGCGCCGCGTCGTGCAACGCTGCGCTGGCGGCGGCGGGATCGGGCGCCTGCAGCACCAGGCCCAACTCGTCGACCAGCTGGCGCAGGCGTGCCTGCCCCGGGGCGATACCGCCGGCGCCCAGCTCGACGAGCCGGCCAGCTGCGAAACTGCCGGTCAGGATGCGCCCGCCAATGCGCGGCGCCGCCTCCAGCACGCGCACGTCCTTGCCGGCCCAGCCCAGACGCCAGGCAGCCGTCAGCCCGGACAGGCCGGCACCGACCACGATCACCTCGGCACATGGCTGGGGCATGGGAATACTTTCCGGAAAACAGCACAGCGGCCCCGCCGCTGTGGCGCGACGGGCTCGCTGCGCGGGATCAGTCGAACAGCGGGCAGGCCATCACCAGCGCATCCTCCCGCCCGCCGACCGCCGGGTAGTAGTCGCGGCGACGGCCGATCTCGTTGAAGCCGAAGCGCTCGTACAGGCGGTAGGCCGACTGGTTGGAGGCGCGCACCTCGAGGAAGCACTCGTTGCCGCCGCGCTCGCGGGCACGCTGCATCAGGTGGGTGAGCAGGCGCAGGCCGAGGCCGCGGCCCTGGCTCTCCGGCTTGACGGTGATGTTGAGCAGGTGGGCCTCGTCGGCGATCAGCTGGATCACCCCGTGGCCGACCTGCTGGCTGCCCTCGAACATCAGCCAGCATTCGTAGGAGTTGAGGGCATCGGTGAAGATGCCGCGGGTCCAGGGATGGCTGAAGGCGGCGTATTCGATCTTGAGTACCGCATCCAGGTCGTCGGCGGTCATGCGCCGGAAACTTACCGCATCAGTCATGCTTCGTTCGTCCAGCGACGCATGGCGCGCCGCATGCTGTGCCACAGCTCGGCCTTCAGCGGCGGAGCTTCCATCAGTTGTTCCAGTCCCGGCAGGGTCCAGACATGGCCCAGGCCTGCCAGGTCGATTTCCCGACACGCCGCAGGCGCCTCTTCCTCGCCGGCGAAACGCGCGGCCGGCGTGCCGATCAGCCACACGCAGGCGGCCGGCTCCTGCTCCAGCTGGCCCTGCAGCACGGTGCGCACGTAGTCGCGCGCCGCCGCCGGGCCCTGGTCGAACTCGGGGTTGTTGCGGATCAGCGGCCAGCGGATCGGCTCGCCGAGCGGCCGCGGGCTGTCCGGCAGGCCGGCGGCGCGCAGCAGATCCTTGAGCAGGCGGTAGGCCGGATCGCGGCTGGCGAAGGGCTCGCCGGTGGGCAGCTCGGCCAGCAGCAGGCAGTTGCCGGCGCGCAGCAGCTGCAGGGCGAAACGCGGTGGCGGCTCGCGCCGCGGCGCAGGCGGCGGGGCGAGCTCGACCGGGGGCGCAACCGCCTTGTGGGCCGCCGGCCGGAGCGGCACCACCGGGGCCTTGCGCGGCATGACCGGCGGCTTGGCGGCCGGCGTATCCGTCTGCGGCCGGACGACCGGGACCGGGCGAGCGCCCGGCGCTGCCTGCGGACGCGGCGGCTCGGCCTGCGGCGTCACCACCAGCAGTTCGGGGCGCGAGGGCGCGGCGAACGGCAGCGCCATGCGCGGCAACCAGCTGGTCACCTGCATGGCGCCGAGGTAGGCGCGGCGGCGCTGTTCGTCGATCAAACGCCGTCCGCCTGCGGGTGGGTGCGATGGACGCCGGCCTGCATCAGGTTCAGCGCGTTGAGGTAGGCCTTGGCCGAGGCGGCGAGGATGTCGGTGTCGGCGCCGTTGCCGTTGACGATGCGCCCACCCTTCTCCAGGCGCACGGTCACCTCGCCCTGGGAGTCGGTGCCCTGGGTGATGGCGTTGACCGAATACAGCTGCAGGTTGGCCTGCGACTGGGCGATCGCCTCGATGGCCTGGAAGGTGGCGTCCACCGGGCCGGCACCGGAGGCTGCGACCTTGTGCTCGACGCCGTCGACGCTGAGCACCAGCTCGGCGTGCGGCACCTCGCCGGTGCGGCTGGTGACGCCGAGGCAGACCAGCTTGAAGTGCTCCGGCGCCTCCTCGGCCAGGCTGTCGGTCACCAGCGCCTGCAGGTCCTCGTCGAAGATCTCGTGCTTCTTGTCGGCCAGTTCCTTGAAGCGGGCGAAGGCGGCGTTCAGCTCGGCCTCGCCGGGCAGGACGATGCCCAGCTCCTCGAGGCGCGCGCGGAAGGCGTTGCGCCCGGAGTGCTTGCCCATGACCATCTTGTTGGCGTTCCAGCCGACGTCCTGGGCGCGCATGATCTCGTAGGTCTCGCGGTGCTTGAGCACGCCGTCCTGGTGGATGCCCGACTCGTGGGCGAAGGCGTTGGCGCCGACGATGGCCTTGTTCGGCTGCACCGGGAAGCCGGTGATGCCGGAGACCAGCCGCGAGGTGCTGAGGATGTGCTCGGTCTCGATGCTGGTGTAGACGTCGAGCAGGTCCTTGCGGGTCTTGATCGCCATGACGATCTCTTCCAGCGCGGCGTTGCCGGCGCGCTCGCCGAGACCGTTGATGGTGCACTCCACCTGGCGCGCACCGGCGACCACCGCGGCCAGCGAGTTGGCCACGGCCAGGCCGAGGTCGTTGTGGCAGTGCACCGAGAACACCGCCTTGTCGGCGTTGGGGATGCGCTCGAGCAACTGGCGGATGGTGTCGGCGTACTGGTGCGGGATCGCGTAACCGACGGTGTCCGGGATGTTGATGGTGCGCGCGCCGGCGTCGATGGCCGCCTCGATGATCCGGCAGAGGAAGTCGATCTCCGAACGGCCGGCATCCTCGCAGGAGAACTCCACGTCGCCGCACAGGCTGCGCGCCTTCTTCACCGCGCGCACCGCCTGCTCGACCACCTGATCCGGCTGCATGCGCAGCTTGTACTGCATGTGGATCGGGCTGGTGGCGATGAAGGTGTGGATGCGTCCGGAGTTGGCGTTCTTCAGCGCCTCGGCGGCGCGCTCGATGTCGGCGTCGAGGGCACGCGCCAGGCTGCACACGGTGCTGTCCTTGACCGCCTCGGCGACCGCCTTGACCGACTCGAAGTCACCCGGGCTGGCGATGGCGAAGCCCGCTTCGATCACGTCGACGCGCATGCGCTCCAGCGCCTTGGCGATGCGCAGCTTCTCTTCCCTGGTCATG
Organism: Pseudomonas sp. AN-1; assembly: GCF_034057115.1. Taxonomy (NCBI): domain Bacteria; kingdom Pseudomonadati; phylum Pseudomonadota; class Gammaproteobacteria; order Pseudomonadales; family Pseudomonadaceae; genus Pseudomonas; species Pseudomonas sp. AN-1. The sequence goes on from NZ_CP139195.1 coordinate 2,609,698, forward strand.
GACGCGCCGGGGCTCTGCTCGCCGTCGCGCAGCGTGGTGTCGAATATGATGACGCGGTCGTTGCTCATGTCGGTCTCCTGGCGATCCCGTCGCCGGCGCGGGCGTGGCGCTGCACGCCGTTCTGGTTATCCGCAGATTGTGGCGCGAATCCCGCGGCCGGGAAAGCGCCTCGCCCGAGAGGTCACTGGCGCAGCGGGATCTTCGGTGCCCACTGCAGCCATTCTGCCTGCGGTTCGTCGAACAGCACGAAGGTCTGTCCCGGTTGCACCGGACGCTGCTCGTCGGGGGAGGCAAAGGCGATGCCACCGGTGACGATCGCCTCGACCGACTCGGTGCGTACCTGCATGCCCTTGAGCAGGCCGAAGTCGACATCGACGCCGCTGGCGTTCCAGAACCGGCTGCCGCCGCGCACCAGCGGCGCATAGCGCGGCTCGATGAGGATGTGGATCAGCACGCGGTCGGCGGTAGGCCCCAGCTCCAGGCGGGCGACCTGGCCCACCGGCACCTGTCGGTAGGTCACCGGATCGCCGGCCTCGACCGAGCCGCTGCGCTCCGCACTCAGGACCAGTGCCAAGCCGTCGGCATCGACGGCCGCCTGCGGCGCCTGGGCCAGCAGTTCGAAGCTGCGCCGCGGCGCGCCGTCACCCGGCGACGGCTGCACTTCCAGATAGGGACCGCTGACCAGGGTATCGAGGTTGGCGGTGCGCGCCAGGCCCAGCTCGGGGCGCACCACCCAGAAGCGGCTGCCGGCGCGGGCGATGCGCTCCTCGGCCTGGCTGACACGCACATCGACCAGCACTGCGGCCAGGTCGTCGCTGAGGCGAACCCGCTCCACCCGGCCGACCTGCAGGCCGCGATAGCGCAGCGGGGTTCCCTCGCCCAGGCCATCGGCGCGCGCGGTGCGTAGCTCGATCAAGCGGCCGCGCTCGCGCGCCTGCCCCTCGTCGGCGAACAGCGCAAAACGCCGCGAGCGGGGTACCGGCGGCGCCTGTAGATTGGGGGTGTCGAAGGCGATGCCCCCCAGCACCAGGGTCTGCAGCGACTCGCTCTTCACCTCGACGCCGGACAGGCCGCCCTTGAGGGTGATGCCGCTGGCGTTCCAGAAACGCGTCGAGGCATTCACCAGTCCGGCATAGTCGGGCTCGATGTGCACGTCCAGCAGTACAGTGCGACGGTCGGGGGCGAGCTGGTAGTTCTGCACGCTGCCCACGCGCATCTGCCGATAGAGCAGCGGGCTGCCGACGTCCAGCGAGCCGAGACGATCGGTGCTCAGTACCAGGTGCAGGCCCGGGGCGTTCACGTCCAGTGGCGGCGCCTTGGGCCGGATGCTGAACTCGCGGGCCATGCTGCCTTCCCTGCCGAAGCGCACGGCGATGAAATTGCCCTGTACCAGCGCCTCGAGGCCGGTGATCCCGGCCAGCGAGATCGACGGCTTGACCACCCAGAACTCGCTGCTGCCGAGCAGCAGCTCCTCGGTGCGCGGGTCCATGGTCAGCTCGGCGATCGGCCGGGAAAAGTCGCGGCCCATGTCGATCTTGCGCAGCGTGCCGACCTGTACGCCATTGAAGATCACCGGCGTGCGTCCGGGCTGCAGGCCGCTGACGTCGTCCAGTTGCAGCTGGACCCGGAAACCGGCCTCGGCTGCCTCGAAGTCCTCGTACAGGCGGAAGGGGAAGGCCGGATCGGTCGGCGGGCTGTCCTGACGATGTTCCGGGGTGGCGAAGGCGATGCCACCGGTGGCCAGGCTGACCAGCGACTCGGTGCGCAGCTTGAAGCCGGACAGGCCGCCGCTGAAGCTGATGCCGCTGGCGTTCCAGAAACGGGTGTGCTTGCGCACCAGGTGGGCATAGGCCGGCTGGATGAAGATCTGGATCTCGACGGTGCGCTGGTCCTCGCCGAGGCGGTAGCTCTTGACCTGACCGACCTGGATCTGCCGGTAGAACACCGGACTGCCCTGGTCCAGCGAGCCGAGGCGATCGGCCTTGAGGGTGATGTGCAGACCGGGCAGCGCATCGGATAGCGCCGGCGGTTCGCTCAGCGCCTTGAAGGTGCGAGCCGGCTCGCCCTTAACCGGCTCGATGGCGATGTAGATGCCGGACACCAGGGTTTCCAGCCCGGTCACCCCGGCCAGCGATACCCGTGGCCGCACCAGCCAGAAGCGGGTGTTCTCGCTCAGGTAGTCCTCGGCCTCGCGATTGATCTCGATGGTCGCATCGACGCCCTGCATGTCCGGGCTGACCTGCAGGTCGACGACCTTGCCGACCGGGATGCCCTTGTAGATGACCTGGGTCTTGCTGACCTGGATACCGTCACCGTCGGCGAAGTGCACGCGGATCTCGATGCCGGCTTCGCTGAAGGCACGCCACAGCAGCCACAGGCCGATGGCCAGGGCGAGCAGCGGCAGCACCCAGATGGCGGACCAGCTGCTGGTCCTGCGGATTTCGGGTTGGGCGAGTTCACTCATGGGGAAGGTCTGCGTCGGTGTTGTCCCAGATCAGCCGGGGATCGAAGGTGATCGCCGCCAGCATGGTGAGTATCACCACCGCGGCGAAGGCCATGGCGCCGGCGCCGGCCTCGATGCTGGCCAGGTTGCCGAAGCTGACCAGGGCAACCAGGATGGCGATGACGAAGATGTCCAGCATCGACCAGCGGCCGATCCACTCGATGAAGCGGAACATGAAGATGCGCTGGCGCGGCGACAGCGGCAGGTGGCGCTGCACCGAGTAAAGCAGCAGGGCGATGCCGACCAGCTTGAAGGTCGGCACCAGGATGCTGGCGACGAACACCACCAGGGCGATGGGCAGCATGCCGGCATGGATCAGCTCCAGCACGCCTTCCATGATGGTCGCCGGGCTGCCCTGGCCGAACAGGTTGACGGTCATGATCGGCAGCAGGTTGGCCGGAATGTAGAGCAGCGCGGCCGCCAGCAGCAGCGCCCAGGTACGCGCAATGCTGTTGGGGCGACGGGCATGCAGGGGCGCCCCGCAGCGGCGGCAGCGCTGCAGCTCGCCGGGCACATGGTGGCTGAGCTGGTGGCACTCGTCACAGACCAGGATACCGGCATCAAGCGCGCGCATCGTTCTCCTCCTCCAGAGCGTCCCAGATCTGCTGGGGCGACATGGTCACCTCCAGCCAGACCTGCGCAAGCAGCAGACCGACGAAGCAGAACAGTCCCGTGCCGAGGCTGAGATCGGCCATGTCGACCAGCTTGACGATGGAAACCAGGATGCCGATCAGATAGACCTCGAGCATCCCCCACTCGCGCAGGTGATGATAGGAACGATAGACGCCACGCCCCAGCCGCAGCCCCTTCCGCCAGCGGATGCACAGCAGCACCAGCAGCTGGCAGAGCAGCTTGAGCAGGGGCACCACCATGCTGCACAGGAACACCACCAGCGCCACCGCGACCATCCCGCTGCGGTAAAGGCTGACCACGCCGCTCCAGATGGTGTCCTGGGTGGTCTGGCCGAGCAGGTTGAGCTGCATGATCGGCAGGAAATTGGCCGGCAGGAACAGCGCCAGAGCGGTCAGTACCAGCGCCAGACTGCGCCGCTCGACCTGCGCGCGACACGCGAACAGCTCATAACCACAGCGCGGGCAGGAGGCCTTCTGCTCCAGGGGCAGGTCAGGCTTGCGCATCAGCAGGTCGCACTCGTGGCAGGCCACGAGCTGCTCCAGCGGCAGCTGCTGCAGGGGAACGGAGGATGGGGGCGCCGGATCGGGCATGCACGTCACTCGCGAGGCAATCAGGGCCATCTTATCCGAGCTGATCCCTCAGGCATCGAAGTTTTCAAGGCAAAAACGAAACCCCGACCAGCGTGGCTGATCGGGGTTTCTGTATAGGTGCTTGACGATGACCTACTCTCACATGGGGAAGCCCCACACTACCATCGGCGATGCGTCGTTTCACTGCTGAGTTCGGGATGGGATCAGGTGGTTCCAACGCTCTATGGTCGTCAAGCAATTCGGTTGGGGCATCGCCATGGCGCTACCCCGAATTGGGCAAGTGATAGTGTATCAGATTCGGTAATTTGCGGTTCTGCAAGCTTTCGGCCTGTCGCACCCACTGTGATCCTGGGATCGCAGATTGTTTGGGTGTTATATGGTCAAGCCTCACGGGCAATTAGTACTGGTTAGCTCAACGCCTCACAACGCTTACACACCCAGCCTATCAACGTCGTAGTCTTCGACGGCCCTTCAGGGGGATCGAGTCCCCAGTGAGATCTCATCTTGAGGCGAGTTTCCCGCTTAGATGCTTTCAGCGGTTATCTCTTCCGAACATAGCTACCCGGCAATGCCACTGGCGTGACAACCGGAACACCAGAGGTTCGTCCACTCCGGTCCTCTCGTACTAGGAGCAGCCCCTCTCAAATCTCAAACGTCCACGGCAGATAGGGACCGAACTGTCTCACGACGTTCTAAACCCAGCTCGCGTACCACTTTAAATGGCGAACAGCCATACCCTTGGGACCGGCTTCAGCCCCAGGATGTGATGAGCCGACATCGAGGTGCCAAACACCGCCGTCGATATGAACTCTTGGGCGGTATCAGCCTGTTATCCCCGGAGTACCTTTTATCCGTTGAGCGATGGCCCTTCCATACAGAACCACCGGATCACTAAGACCTACTTTCGTACCTGCTCGACGTGTCTGTCTCGCAGTCAAGCGCGCTTTTGCCTTTATACTCTACGACCGATTTCCGACCGGTCTGAGCGCACCTTCGTACTCCTCCGTTACTCTTTGGGAGGAGACCGCCCCAGTCAAACTACCCACCATACACTGTCCTCGATCCGGATGACGGACCAGAGTTAGAACCTCAAGATTGCCAGGGTGGTATTTCAAGGATGGCTCCACGCGAACTGGCGTCCACGCTTCAAAGCCTCCCACCTATCCTACACAAGCAAGCTCAAAGTCCAGTGCAAAGCTATAGTAAAGGTTCACGGGGTCTTTCCGTCTAGCCGCGGATACACTGCATCTTCACAGCGATTTCAATTTCACTGAGTCTCGGGTGGAGACAGCGCCGCCATCGTTACGCCATTCGTGCAGGTCGGAACTTACCCGACAAGGAATTTCGCTACCTTAGGACCGTTATAGTTACGGCCGCCGTTTACCGGGGCTTCGATCAAGAGCTTCGCTTGCGCTAACCCCATCAATTAACCTTCCGGCACCGGGCAGGCGTCACACCCTATACGTCCACTTTCGTGTTTGCAGAGTGCTGTGTTTTTAATAAACAGTCGCAGCGGCCTGGTATCTTCGACCGGCATGGGCTTACTGAGTAAATCATTCACCCTCACCGGCGCACCTTCTCCCGAAGTTACGGTGCCATTTTGCCTAGTTCCTTCACCCGAGTTCTCTCAAGCGCCTTGGTATTCTCTACCCAACCACCTGTGTCGGTTTGGGGTACGGTTCCTGGTTACCTGAAGCTTAGAAGCTTTTCCTGGAAGCATGGCATCAACCACTTCGTCATCTGAAAGATAACTCGTCATCAGCTCTCGGCCTTAGGATCCCGGATTTACCTAAGATCCCAGCCTACCACCTTAAACTTGGACAACCAACGCCAAGCTGGCCTAGCCTTCTCCGTCCCTCCATCGCAGTAACCAGAAGTACAGGAATATTAACCTGTTTCCCATCGACTACGCTCTTCAGCCTCGCCTTAGGGACCGACTAACCCTGCGTCGATTAACGTTGCGCAGGAACCCTTGGTCTTTCGGCGTGGGTGTTTTTCACACCCATTGTCGTTACTCATGTCAGCATTCGCACTTCTGATACCTCCAGCGAGCTTCTCAACTCACCTTCACAGGCTTACAGAACGCTCCTCTACCGCGCATCTTGCGATGCACCCGCAGCTTCGGTGTGTGGTTTGAGCCCCGTTACATCTTCCGCGCAGGCCGACTCGACTAGTGAGCTATTACGCTTTCTTTAAAGGGTGGCTGCTTCTAAGCCAACCTCCTAGCTGTCTAAGCCTTCCCACATCGTTTACCACTTAACCACAACTTTGGGACCTTAGCTGGCGGTCTGGGTTGTTTCCCTTTTCACGACGGACGTTAGCACCCGCCGTGTGTCTCCCACGCTGACACTTCCAGGTATTCGGAGTTTGCATCGGTTTGGTAAGTCGGGATGACCCCCTAGCCGAAACAGTGCTCTACCCCCTGGAGTGATACGTGAGGCGCTACCTAAATAGCTTTCGAGGAGAACCAGCTATCTCCGAGCTTGATTAGCCTTTCACTCCTATCCACAAGTCATCCCCTACCTTTTCAACGGGAGTGGGTTCGGTCCTCCAGTCAGTGTTACCTAACCTTCAACCTGCTCATGGATAGATCGCCCGGTTTCGGGTCTATACCCAGCGACTAAACGCCCTATTAAGACTCGCTTTCGCTACGCCTCCCCTAATCGGTTAAGCTCGCCACTGAATATAAGTCGCTGACCCATTATACAAAAGGTACGCAGTCACCTAACAAAGTAGGCTCCCACTGCTTGTACGCATACGGTTTCAGGTTCTATTTCACTCCCCTCTCCGGGGTTCTTTTCGCCTTTCCCTCACGGTACTGGTTCACTATCGGTCAGTCAGTAGTATTTAGCCTTGGAGGATGGTCCCCCCATATTCAGACAAAGTTTCTCGTGCTCCGTCCTACTCGATTTCACTTCAAGGATCCTTTCGCGTACGGGGCTATCACCCACTATGGCCGCACTTTCCAGAGCGTTCCGCTAAAATCCAAGAAGCTTAAGGGCTAATCCCCGTTCGCTCGCCACTACTAAGGGAATCTCGGTTGATTTCTGTTCCTCAGGGTACTTAGATGTTTCAGTTCCCCTGGTTCGCCTCTTGCACCTATGTATTCAGTACAAGATACCCGGGTTATCCCGGGTGGGTTTCCCCATTCAGAGATCTCCGGATCAAAGTCTGTTTGCCGACTCCCCGAAGCTTATCGCAGGCTACCACGTCTTTCATCGCCTCTGACTGCCAAGGCATCCACCGTATGCGCTTATTCACTTGACCATATAACCCCAAGCAATCTGGTTATAATCGTGAATTACGACATTCGCCGAAAACTTGCGCTTGAACTCGCAAATTTTACCTTGACCTGAAAAGTGCAGTGAAAACACTCTCCAGTTCAATACTTCTATCACTTACCCAAATTTTTAAAGAACGATTCTGGCGCAAAGACCAGAAATCAATGTTTCATCCTCGAAATCGTCCACCGGACGACAGGGGTAAACACTCATTTCTGAGCTTTCGGCGATAATGGTGGAGCCAAGGAGGATCGAACTCCTGACCTCCTGCGTGCAAAGCAGGCGCTCTCCCAGCTGAGCTATGGCCCCATCTTTCGATCGGCCTGCGCACCACGACAATTGGTGGGTCTGGGCAGATTCGAACTGCCGACCTCACCCTTATCAGGGGTGCGCTCTAACCAACTGAGCTACAGACCCAATCGCCTTTCGCGAGTGAATCAAGCAATTCGTGTGGGAGCTTATGAAGAAGCTGAAGTCTTCGATTAAGGAGGTGATCCAGCCGCAGGTTCCCCTACGGCTACCTTGTTACGACTTCACCCCAGTCATGAATCACTCCGTGGTAACCGTCCCCCCGAAGGTTAGACTAGCTACTTCTGGAGCAACCCACTCCCATGGTGTGACGGGCGGTGTGTACAAGGCCCGGGAACGTATTCACCGTGACATTCTGATTCACGATTACTAGCGATTCCGACTTCACGCAGTCGAGTTGCAGACTGCGATCCGGACTACGATCGGTTTTGTGAGATTAGCTCCACCTCGCGGCTTGGCAACCCTCTGTACCGACCATTGTAGCACGTGTGTAGCCCTGGCCGTAAGGGCCATGATGACTTGACGTCATCCCCACCTTCCTCCGGTTTGTCACCGGCAGTCTCCTTAGAGTGCCCACCATAACGTGCTGGTAACTAAGGACAAGGGTTGCGCTCGTTACGGGACTTAACCCAACATCTCACGACACGAGCTGACGACAGCCATGCAGCACCTGTGTCTGAGTTCCCGAAGGCACCAATCCATCTCTGGAAAGTTCTCAGCATGTCAAGGCCAGGTAAGGTTCTTCGCGTTGCTTCGAATTAAACCACATGCTCCACCGCTTGTGCGGGCCCCCGTCAATTCATTTGAGTTTTAACCTTGCGGCCGTACTCCCCAGGCGGTCAACTTATCGCGTTAGCTTCGCTACTAAGTTCTCAAGGAACCCAACAGCTAGTTGACATCGTTTACGGCGTGGACTACCAGGGTATCTAATCCTGTTTGCTCCCCACGCTTTCGCACCTCAGTGTCAGTATCAGTCCAGGTGGTCGCCTTCGCCACTGGTGTTCCTTCCTATATCTACGCATTTCACCGCTACACAGGAAATTCCACCACCCTCTACCGTACTCTAGCTCAGTAGTTTTGGATGCAGTTCCCAGGTTGAGCCCGGGGCTTTCACATCCAACTTGCTGAACCACCTACGCGCGCTTTACGCCCAGTAATTCCGATTAACGCTTGCACCCTTCGTATTACCGCGGCTGCTGGCACGAAGTTAGCCGGTGCTTATTCTGTTGGTAACGTCAAAACTGCAGGGTATTAGCCGACAGCCCTTCCTCCCAACTTAAAGTGCTTTACAATCCGAAGACCTTCTTCACACACGCGGCATGGCTGGATCAGGCTTTCGCCCATTGTCCAATATTCCCCACTGCTGCCTCCCGTAGGAGTCTGGACCGTGTCTCAGTTCCAGTGTGACTGATCATCCTCTCAGACCAGTTACGGATCGTCGCCTTGGTGAGCCATTACCTCACCAACTAGCTAATCCGACCTAGGCTCATCCGATAGCGTGAGGTCCGAAGATCCCCCACTTTCTCCCGTAGGACGTATGCGGTATTAGCGTTCCTTTCGAAACGTTGTCCCCCACTATCGGGCAGATTCCTAGGCATTACTCACCCGTCCGCCGCTGAATCAGAGTGCAAGCACCCGTCATCCGCTCGACTTGCATGTGTTAGGCCTGCCGCCAGCGTTCAATCTGAGCCATGATCAAACTCTTCAGTTCAAATCAATTCGGGTTTTGAGAAAACCCTAAACTTGGCTCAGCAATCGCAAAAAACTCTCGAATTCACGAGTGTTACTTGTGATGCTGATAATCTTGCGACTGTCAGTCTTACCTCACAAGCACCCACACGAATTGCTTGATTCAACTTGTTAAAGAGCGTTTCGATCGATTTACTCAGCGCTTTCGCTGAGTCTCAACCGAGGCCGCGTATTCTACAGCAGCCTTTCAACCTGTCAAGCGTTTTTCGAAAGTTTTCTTTTCGAATCAACCGCTTGCGCTTCAGCGAAGAACTCGACCACCGAAGCGAGGGAGATGGATCATACAGCAACCAGAGCCGCTGTCAACATCTCCGAACAACGCGCCTTCAACCCGGAGACTGACGACACCGCAGGAAAGCAACCCTGCACTTCCACCACCACCCGATCCAAGCACTTGATTTACAAGGCTTTTCGATCAGATTGCCGCTGGAAGTGGGGCGCATTATAGAGACATCGGCGACGACGTCAACGACTTTTTTGGTTCTTCGCGGGATCGTGGGGAAGAGCGGATTGACAGACAGGGAAGCAGGTAAATTGGCAGTCGCCAAACACACCAACGCCTGCCCCCTGCTGTCACCGTGCATCCTATTGATCTTGCTGCTTTCTGGCCAGGCTACGACGTTGTAGCCTGCAGCCATTCCGTCGAAAAAAACCTCACGCTGACCCTCGAACCCCGAGCGGCCGACCTTCCACGCTGTGGTCGCTGTCAGCAGCCCAGCCCCCTGATCCATGACCGACGCATTCGCCTCGTTCGCGACCGGGATCTGTTCGATCAGCGCGTCCAGTTGCGACTCCCCATACGCCGAGTGGACTGCCTGACGTGTGGGCGAGTTACCGAGCACATTTCCTGGTTGGCCCCGGCCTCGCGGCTGACCCGCCGGCTGTGTTCCTGGGTCGAAACCCTGCTGCGGTTCATGCCCATCAGCCATGTCAGCCAGCTCACCGGGCTGCACTGGCACACCATCAAGACGCTGGACAAGCGGCGTCTCCAGGCCGCATTCGGCACCTTCGAGCCGGGCGATGTGCGCCGTCTGGTGATGGACGAGTTCGCCCTGCACAAAGGCCATCGTTACGCGACGGTGATCATGGATGCCGAGCGTACCCGCGTTCTGTGGGTTGGCCTGGGTAACAGCCGCAAGGCCATACGCCCGTTCTTCGAGCAACTCGGTGAGCGCTGCCAGCAGATCGAGGCTGTGGCGATGGACATGAATACGGCCTTCGACCTGGAAGTGAAACAGCACTGCCCTCAGGCCGAGGTTGTGTACGACTTGTTCCATGTGGTCGCCCGCTACGGACGTGACGTGATCGACCGCATCCGGGTAGACCAGGCCAATGCCCTGCGCCATGACAAGCCCGCTCGCCAAGTGGTCAAGCAGAGCCGTTGGCTGCTGCTGCGCAACCGGGAGAACCTGAAGGAGGATCATGCCGTTCGACTGCAGGAGTTGTTGGCAGCCAACCAGCCACTGGCCACGGTCTATGTGCTCAAGGATGCGTTGAAGGAGGTCTGGTACGCACCCAGCGTGCGGGAGGGCTGGCGGCGCTGGCGAACCTGGCTGAGGCATGTCCGGGAGAGCGGCTTGGCGCCGCTACAACGCTTTGCCCGCAACCTCCAGCGCTATGCCCGGGGCATCCTCGCCAGTGCACGATTCCACATGCACACCAGCCTGCTGGAGGGGGTGAACAACCGGATCAAGGTGATCAAGCGCATGGCCTATGGCTTCAGGGACGCCGATTACTTCTTCCTGAAAATCAAGGCCGCCTTCCCCGGGAAAATGCGATGAACCACTTTTTTGCAGAACCATTACACAGCCCATCAAGAATGGCGCCGACAGGCAGTCAGCACCATCCCTTCCAGCCCTACTCTGCCTGGCGACGGCGACGCACCTGCAGCAGACGCTGCACCGGCCCGGAGGCTGCATAGGCGAGGAAGATCAGCAGCAGGATCCGCGGCGGGTCGCTGAAGATCACCGCGAACACCAGAACCACGACCAGGATGGCCACGAAAGGTACGCGCCCCTTGAGGTCGAAGTCCTTGAAGCTGTGGTACTTGATGTTGCTGACCATCAGCGCTCCGGCCGCCGCCACCAGCAGGGCGAACAGCAGCACTACCAGTACTGGCATGTCGACGCCATCGACGCCGAAGTCCTTCAGTGCCCACACCGTACCGGCCACGACTCCCGCCGCAGCAGGACTAGCCAGACCGATGAAGTAGCGCTTGTCGACCTTGCCGATCTGGGTGTTGAAGCGCGCCAGGCGCAGGGCGGCGCAGGCCGCATAGATGAAGGCGACGGTCAGGCCGACATTGCCCAGGCCGGACAGCGCCCACTTGTAGGCCAGCAGCGCCGGAGCCAGGCCGAAGGCGACCATGTCCGACAGCGAGTCGTACTCGGCGCCGAAGGCGCTCTGGGTATTGGTCAGGCGCGCCACGCGCCCGTCCAGACCGTCCAGCACCATGGCCACGAAGATGGTGATGGCAGCGACCTCGAACTTGCCGTTCATGGCGCTGACGATGGAGAAGAAACCGGCAAACAGGTTGGCGGTGGTGAACAGGTTGGGCAGCAGGTAGACACCACGATGCCTGACCTTGCGCCCCTCGGCATCCTGCCCCTCCTCGACGTGCTCGTCGATCGGCAGCAGGCTCTCGCTTTCAGGCGCCTTGTTCGGCTCACCGGGTTGTTCACTCATGGGTACACACCTTAGATCGCAATGACATTTCGACCGGCCGGCAACGGATTCACGCCGCAGGCCGGCCACCCACGGTTTATAGCAGAACGACGGACAGAAAAAACGCGGCCGTAGCCGCGTCTTTTCCTCATCGCAGACCTTAGTTCTTGGTCTTGTCGACGATCTTGTTGGCAGCGATCCACGGCATCATGGCGCGCAGCTTCTCGCCAACCACTTCGATGCCATGGGCAGCGTTGTTGCGGCGGTAGGCGGTCATCGACGGGTAGTTGGCCGCACCCTCGGTGATGAACATCTTGGCGTATTCGCCGTTCTGGATGCGCTTCAGGGCATTGCGCATGGCAGCACGGGATTCGGCGTTGATCACTTCCGGGCCGGTGACGTACTCGCCGTACTCGGCGTTGTTGGAGATCGAGTAGTTCATGTTGGCGATGCCGCCTTCGAACATGAGGTCGACGATCAGCTTCAGCTCGTGCAGGCACTCGAAGTAGGCCATTTCCGGCGCGTAACCGGCTTCGACCAGGGTCTCGAAGCCGGCCTTGACAAGCTCGACGCAGCCACCGCACAGCACGGCCTGCTCGCCGAACAGGTCGGTTTCGGTCTCGTCCTTGAAGGTGGTTTCGATGATGCCGGTACGACCGCCGCCGACGCCGCAGGCGTAGGACAGGGCGACGTTCTTGGCGTTGCCGGAAGCGTCCTGGTAGATGGCGACCAGGTCCGGGATGCCGCCGCCACGGACGAACTCGGAGCGCACGGTGTGACCCGGGGCCTTCGGCGCGATCATGATCACGTCGAGGTCAGCACGCGGCACCACCTGGTTGTAGTGGATGGAGAAGCCGTGGGCGAAGGCCAGGGTGGCGCCCTTCTTCAGGTTCGGCTCGATCTCGTCCTTGTACAGGCGGCCCTGGAACTCGTCCGGGGTCAGGATCATCACCAGGTCGGCGGCAGCGACGGCTTCGGCGACTTCGGAAACCTTCAGGCCGTGAGCCTGGGCCTTGGCGACGCTGGCCGATCCGGCGCGCAGGCCGACGGTCACGTCGACACCGGAGTCCTTCAGGTTGCAGGCATGGGCGTGGCCCTGGGAGCCGTAACCGATGATGGCCACCTTCTTGCCCTGGATGATCGACAGATCGCAGTCTTTGTCGTAGTAAACGTGCATGGAAAACCCTCGGTTCAGTGCGGCCTCACGGGCCTGGTTCAAAATCAGATGCTGAGTGTCTTGTCGCCGCGGGCGATGCCGGTGACGCCGCTGCGGACCACTTCCAGGATCGACGTGGTGCCGATGGCCTGGATGAAGCTGTCGAGCTTGTCGCTGGTGCCGGCCAGCTGCACGGTGTACACGCTGCTGGTGACGTCGACGATCTGGCCGCGGAAGATGTCGGCGGTACGCTTGATCTCGGCGCGCTGGGCACCGGTGGCCTTGACCTTGACCAGCATCAGCTCGCGCTCGATGTGGGCGCTTTCCGACAGGTTCACCAGCTTGACCACTTCGATCAGCTTGTTGAGGTTCTTGGTGATCTGCTCGATCACCTCATCCTGGCCGACGGTGGTCAGCGTCAGACGCGACAGGGTCGGGTCCTCGGTCGGCGCCACGGTCAGGCTTTCGATGTTGTAGTTGCGCTGGGAGAACAGGCCGACCACACGCGACAGCGCGCCGGGTTCGTTTTCCAGGAGCAGGGAAATGATGTGTCGCATGTTCAGGTGCGCTCCGTCTTGCTCAGCCACATGTCGCGCATGGAGCCGTCACGAATCTGCATCGGGTAAACGTGCTCGCTGGCATCCACCTGGATGTCCAGGAACACCAGGCGATCCTTGAGCGCGAAGGCCTCTTCCATCTTCGGCTTGAGGTCCTCGAGCCGGGTGATCTTCATGCCGACGTGGCCGTAGGCCTCGACCAGCTTGACGAAGTCCGGCAGCGAATCCATGTAGGAGTGCGAGTGACGGCCGCTGTAGACCATGTCCTGCCACTGCTTGACCATGCCGAGGGCCTGGTTGTTGAGGGTGACGATCTTCACTGGCAGGTCGTACTGCAGGCAGGTCGACAGCTCCTGGATGTTCATCTGGATGCTGCCCTCGCCGGTGACGCAGGCCACGTCGACATCCGGGAAGTTCAGCTTGGCGCCCATGGCCGCCGGCAGGCCGAAGCCCATGGTGCCCAGGCCGCCGGAATTCAGCCAGCGGTTGGGCTTGTCGAACCTGTAGTACTGGGCGGCGAACATCTGGTGCTGGCCGACGTCCGAGGCGACGAAGGCATCGCCGCGGGTGACCTCGTAGAGGGTCTCGATCACGGTCTGCGGCTTGATGATGCTGCCGTCGCCCTTGTCGTAGGGGAACAGGCCGCGGTTGCCGCGCCACTCCTCGATCTGCTTCCACCAGCTGGCCAGGGCCTCCTGGTTCGGCTTCTGGCCGATTTCCTTGAGGATGGCCACCATCTCGGTGAGCACGCTGTCGACCGGGCCGACGATCGGCACATCGGCCTTGATGGTCTTGGAGATCGACGCCGGGTCGATATCGATGTGGATGATCTTGGCGTTCGGGCAGAACTTCGGCGCGCCGTTGATCACCCGGTCATCGAAGCGCGCGCCGACGGCGAGGATCACGTCGGCGTGGTGCATGGTCAGGTTGGCGGTGTAGCTGCCGTGCATGCCGAGCATGCCGAGGAACTGGCGGTCGCTGCCCGGATAGCCGCCGAGGCCCATCAGGGTGTTGGTCACCGGCAGGTTGAGCATGCGCGCCAGCTCGGTCAGCGGCGCCGAGGCATTGCCCATGATCACGCCGCCGCCGGAGTAGAGCACCGGGCGCTTGGCCGCCAGCAGCATCTCGGCCGCCTTGCGGATCTGCCCGGAGTGGCCGCGCACGGCCGGACCGTAGGAGCGCAGCTTGACCTTCTTCGGGTAGACGTACTCGTACTTCTCCGCCGGGTTGGTCATGTCCTTGGGGAAGTCGACGACCACCGGGCCGGGACGACCGGACTCGGCGATGTAGAAGGCCTTCTTCAGCACCTCGGGGATTTCCGACGGGTGCTTGATGATGAAGCTGTGCTTCACGATCGGCCGGGAAATGCCGACCATGTCGGTTTCCTGGAAGGCGTCGGTACCGACCATGTTGCTCGGCACCTGGCCGGACAGCACCACCATGGGGATCGAGTCCATGTAGGCGGTGGCGATGCCGGTGATGGCGTTGGTCGCCCCCGGGCCGGAAGTCACCAGCACCACGCCGGCCTTGCCGGTCGCGCGGGCATAGCCGTCGGCCATGTGGGTGGCGGCCTGCTCGTGACGGACCAGGATGTGTTCGATGGACTTTTCCTTGAAAAGCGCATCGTAGATATGCAGAACGGCACCACCCGGGTACCCGTAGATGTACTTCACGCCCTCGTCGCGCAGGAAGCGGACGATCATTTCAGCGCCTGATAAAAGCTCCACGTTTCACCTCTAGAACGCCTGAGAAACACCCTCGAGAGGGCGACCGAAGTTCGGTTAACTGCCAGGCAGAGCATGGGCGACGGTAGTCGCCGGCGACGTCAGCTGCTGACTTAGCAAGTATCGGGAGCGCTCCTGGTGTTACGGAAAACTCCCACCCCGGCGCGAGGTAACGCGTGACAGGGCCTGGCTTGGGCGGCGCGGGTGTGCACCTCATGGTCTGCCGAGGAGCCACAGGATGGGCTCGCTACAGCGAATCGCAGATTGTTCGGATTCGCCACCGGCAAGTCAAGCCGAAGTTCACGGCGCCGCGCCAGCCCGCCTGTGACCCAGCGCAGAATGGCAGCGCGGGGCTTTTGGGTATAGTTGTCGCCGGTTTTTCCGCGATAACAAGGACCCCTGCATGCGCCGCCACCTTCTCCTAGCCACCCTGCTGCTCGGTTGCGCTGGCGCCGCCAGCGCCGGACAGATCTACAAGTGGGTCGATGCCCAGGGCATCACCCATTTCACCGCCCAGCCACCGCAGGGCGGTGACGCCAGCCTGGTGCCGCCCGCCAAGCAGCCTCCGCATCCCGCCCCGGTCGCCGCCAGCGCGACGGCCAGCGAAGACGCCCCGCCCACGCAGGCGGAGATCGACGAGCGGGTACGCCGCGAGGTCGCGCAGAAGGAAAAGGAGCGCCGAGAATATTGCACCGCCCAGCGCACCAATCTGGCCCAGCTGCGCAACAGCCCGCGCCTGCTCATGAAGATTGACGGGGAAACCCGGCGGCTCACCGAGGAGGAGCGCCAGGCGAAGATCACCGAGGCCGAGAAGGCCATCGGCGAGCACTGCGAATAGGCCGTCAGGCGCCCGCTGCCAGCAGGCGGTCGAACTCGTCGAGCAGGTGCCGCAGCACGGCCACCTGCTCGCCACGCGCCGCCCATACCACCTCCGCCATCGGCAGGAGCGCGCAGGCACCGGGCAGCGGCGCCTGCTGCTCGATGAGCATCTTCATCCGCGGCAGGAAGATCCACTGCAGCCATTCCTCGAAAGCCAGGGTATCCACGCAGAACGGCTCGATGCTGGCCAAGCGCTCGGCCTCGGGCGCCACCGCCGCCCACCAGCCCAGCCGGCGCAGCTCGCGCTCGATCAGCAGCAGCTGGTCGGCGACGACGGGGATGCGCGCATCCATCACAACTGGACCTTGGCGCGCTGACGGGCCTGCGCCGCGCCCGCGGCATCACCCTGCTGCTCGCGCGCCCGCGCGATCACCTCCCACAGGCTGGCCTGCAGCGCCGGCCGGCCGCCCGCATAGGTCAGGCCGCGGCGAGCCAGCTGTTCGGCCTGGGCCGGATTGCCCTGGGCCAAGCGCACCTCGGCCAGGCGATAGAGCACCTGCGGCTCACGCGGCGCGATGCGCTGGGCGCGCTCCAGGCTGGCCGAAGCGCCGGTGAGGTTACCGCTGCGTTCCATCTGCTGTGCTGAAGTCAGCAGGGCCAGCACCGGCCCATCGAGACGCTCGTCCGCCGCCAGGGTGACCGAGGACGCCCCGGCCGGAGGCACATTGCTCACCGGCGGCTGAGCGACGAAGCCGCCCCCGGTGCTCAGCGGGGCACTGCCAACTGCCGCCGGATAGGTCTGGATCGGCGCACCAACGGCCTGCGGCACCACTGTCACCCCGGAGTCCCGCGGCTGCGCGCGCGGAGCCGCCTGCGGCATGCTGGTCTGCGGCCGGGCTACGGCCACGCCTCCCTGCCCCACCGGACGCCCTGCCTCCACCACCGGAATCGAGCCGCGCTGCACCGGCGTCGCACAACCCGCCAGAAGCAGCAGCGCCAGCGGCACCAACCAAACCTTGTTCACATCCAGTCCCCTTGCCAAGAAGTTTGCGTCACGGGCAGCCCTGCTGCCGCTCCCCCGGTTGGACACTGCGCAGCGGAACGAAGTGCCCTCACTGCTCCAGCCAGCCACGCACCCAGTCCATGACCTGCTGCGCCGGCTGCTGCAGCTCCTGCGGCAGGCCGCACGGCGGCCCCGCCGGCGGCTCGCTGCCGCGAATATACGGCATCTGCACCGCGCCCGGGCAGCTCGGATCGGAGCCCTGACCGCTGTAGGGGTCGACCCAGGCGCGGGTCACGTTGTCCGGCGGCGTGGTATCCAGCGGGGCCGGCACGGCGCGGCGCATGAAACCGGTCCACACCTGCAGCGCGCCGGTGGCACCGGTCAGCGGCGTCTTGCCGTTGTCGTCGCGGCCCATCCACACCACCGCCAGCAGATCCTGGCCGAAACCGGCGAACCAGCTGTCGCGCGAGTCGTTGCTGGTGCCGGTCTTACCGGCCACGATCAGCGAGGACGGCAGCTGGTTGTACACCGAGCGCCCGGTGCCCTCGCGCATCACCCGGTACATCGCCTCCTGCACCAGGTGGATGGCGCCCGGATCGAAGCGCTGCTGCACCTCGTAGGGGTAGCCCTTGAGCGGCTCGCCGGTGGCGTTCAGCACGCTGCGGATGGCGCGCAGCGGAGTGTTGAAGCCGCCGTTGGCCAGGGTCTGGTACATGGTCGCCACCTGCATCGGGCTGAGCGAGCCGGCGCCCAGCAGCATCGACGGATAGGCCGGCCAGTCCTGCTCGACGCCGAGGCGGTTGACGGTCTTCAGCACGCTGGGCACGCCCAGTTCGAGACCCAGCTTGGCGGTCGACAGATTGTACGACTGCGCCAGCCCCTGGTAGAGGAAGATGGTGCCGTGGGCCCGGCGGTCGTAGTTCTTCGGCTGCCAGACCTGACCGTCGGCGGTCTTGATCGAGAACGGCTCGTCGGCCAGCAGGCTGGTCAGGGTGTACTGGCTGGGCTTCTCCAGGGCGGTCAGGTACACCGCCGGCTTGATCAGCGAACCGATCGGCCGCTGCGCGTCCAGCGCCCTGTTGAAACCGGCGAAGCGCGGCTGGCGGCTGCCGAGCAGCGCCTGCACCTCGCCGGTCTGCGGATTGGTCACCACCATGGCGGCCTCGACCTCGTCGACGCCC
Source organism: Pseudomonas sp. AN-1 (assembly GCF_034057115.1). NCBI lineage: Bacteria > Pseudomonadati > Pseudomonadota > Gammaproteobacteria > Pseudomonadales > Pseudomonadaceae > Pseudomonas > Pseudomonas sp. AN-1. The sequence goes on from NZ_CP139195.1 coordinate 2,627,867, forward strand.
TTGCGGTTGCCTAGGCGCTTGAGGGTGTCGGCCATCGCCGTCTCGGCCTTGAGCTGGAGGATCGGATCGAGGCTGGTGAAGATGCGCAGTCCTTCCTCGGTGAGATCCTGCTCGCGGTAGTCCTGGCGCAGCTGACGCTTGACCATGTCGAGGAAGGCCGGATAGGAGCTGTTGGCCAGACTGCCGCGGCTGCTGACCTCCAGCGGCGCCTGCTTGGCCTTGGCCACCTCTTCGGCGCTGGCCACGCCCTGCTCGGCGAGCAGGTCGAGCACCAGGTTGCGCCGCTCGAGGGCGCGCTCCGGATAGCGCCGCGGATTGTAGTAGGACGGCCCCTTGACCATGCCGACCAGCAGCGCCACCTGATGCAGGCGCAGCTCGGACAGCGGCTGGCCGAAGAAGTACTGGCTGGCCAGACCGAAGCCGTGGATCGCGCGCTGGCCGTCCTGACCGAGGAACACCTCGTTGAGGTAGGCCTCGAGAATCTGCTGCTTGTCATAGTGCAGTTCCAGCAGCGGCGCCATCAGCGCCTCGGTGGCCTTGCGGGTCAGGCTGCGCTCGTTGCTGAGGAAGAAGTTCTTCACCAGTTGCTGGGTCAGGGTGCTGCCGCCCTGCACCAGCGCGCCGGAGCTGGCGTTGACCCACATGGCGCGGGCGATCGACTTGGGCGACACGCCGAAATGGTTGTAGAACTCGCGATCCTCGACGGCGATCAGGGTCTCCACCAGATACGGCGGCACCTCACCGAGCTGGATGAGGATGCGGTCCTCGTTGTGCGCCGGGTACAGCCCGCCGATCAGCAGCGGCTCGAGGCGCGCCACCGCCAGCTCGCCGCCGGCCTGACCGAGGCCGGCCACCTGGTTGCCGGAGAAGCGCACGCGCAGCACCTGGGCCGGCTCGGCGCCCTCGTAGAACTGGAAGCCGCGGGTATGCAGCTCGACCTGGTTGCCGCTCACCGCCAGCTCGCCGGGGCCCTGCACCTTGCTGGCGCGCCGGTAGCCGAGCGCCTGCAGTTCGGCGAGGAAGTCCTCGCGACTCAGCTTGAGGCCGGTGAACAGCTCCAGCGGACGGGCATAGACCTTGGCCGGCACCGTCCAGCGCTGACCGGAAAACTTCTCCCGGACCACCCCGTCCAGATAGACCATCAGCACGGCGAACAGCGCCAGGCCGACCAGGCCGAGCCTGACCAGCCAGCGCAGCCACGGCCGGCCGGTGCTGGCCGGTTTCCGGCGGGAACGGGGATTGCGGGAGTTGCGTGGGGCGGGGGTACGGGATCTGCTCATGGCGCGGCATTATACGCACTTGGCGGCGGACGGATGAGACGCCCGGCGGTTTGCACGACCGACTGCAGCCGCCATAATGCGGGCCCAGCCATTTTTCCGACGAAAAGGACGCCCTGTGCCCCAGTCCCTGATCGAGGCCCTGCAGAATCCTGCCCTGTATCCGCACCCGGTGGAGGGCTTCGACGTCATCGAGACGCACATCTCCTGGGTTCTGCTCACCGGCCCCTACGCCTACAAGCTGAAGAAGCCGGTCGACTTCGGCTTCCTCGATTTCAGCAGCGCCGAGGCCCGCGCGCACTTCTGCCGCGAGGAGCTGCGCCTCAACCAGCGCACCGCCCCGGACCTCTACCTCGAGGTGCTGCCGGTCACCGGCAGCCTCGATGCCCCGCAGCTCGGCGGCGACGGCCCGATCCTCGACCACGTGCTGAAGATGCGCCAGTTCCCGCAGAGCGGCCTGCTGTCCAACGTGCTGGCCCGCGGCGAGCTGACGCCCGCGCACATCGACACCCTCGCCGAGGGCATCGCCGCCCTGCACGCCGAGGCCGCCCGCGTGCCGCTGGAGCATCCGCTGGGCAGCGCCGAGGCGGTGATGGCGCCGGTGCGGCAGAACTTCGAGCAGATCCGCCCGCTGCTCGAGGAGGCCGCCGATCTCGAGCAACTGCGCCACCTCGAGGCCTGGGCCGAGGACACCTTCACCCGCCTGCAGCCGCTGCTCGAGCAGCGCAAGGCCGACGGCTTCATCCGCGAGTGCCACGGCGACATCCACCTGGCCAACGTCACCCTGCTGGACGAGCGTCCGGTGCTGTTCGACTGCATCGAGTTCAACGAGCCGTTCCGCCTGATCGACGTGATCAGCGACGCCGCCTTCCTCGCCATGGACCTCGAGGACCGCGGCCTCAAGGCGCTGGCCCGGCGCTTCATCAATGCCTACCTGGAGCACACCGGCGACTACCGGGGCCTGACCCTGCTGCCGTTCTACAAGGCCTACCGCGCCATGGTACGCGCCAAGATCAGCCTGTTCCGCCTGGCCCAGGAGCAGGACCCGGTCGAGCGTGCAGTGATCCTGCGCCAGTACCGCAACTATGCCGCCCTGGCGGAGAGCTACGCCGCCATCCCGGCACGCTTCCTGGCCATCACCCATGGCGTCTCCGCAGTCGGCAAGAGCCACGTGGCGCTGCGCCTGGTCGAAGCCTTCGGCGCGATCCGCCTGCGCTCGGACGTCGAGCGCAAGCGCCTGTACCCCGACGCCGCGCAAGCCGAGCTGTACTCGACCAGCGCCAGCGAGGCCACCTACGCCCGCCTGCACGCGCTGGCCGGCGACATCCTCCTGGCCGGCTTCCCGGTGGCACTGGACGCCACCTACCTCAAGCGCAGCCAGCGCCAGGCCGCCCAGGCCGTGGCCGAGCAGACCGGCGTGCCCTTCCTGATCCTCGACTGCCACGCCCCCGAGGCGGTGATCGCCGCCTGGCTGGCCGAACGGCAGAGCGAGGGGCGCGATCCTTCCGACGCGACCCTGGCGGTAATCAAGGACCAGGAAACCGGGCGCGAACCGCTCGACGCCGACGAGCAGGCCCACAGCGGGCGCATCGACACCCACGAGGCCGCCAGCCTCGACGGCCTGGTCGAGCGCATCCGTCGCCACCTGCCAGGCATCTGAAGCGCGTCACCACTGCCCCTGCAGCCCGCGACTGACGGTAGTCGCGGGCTTTCCGGTGCCGACTAGACTTCCCTGCAAGACGCCGAAAATGCGGAGTTGCAGGGCGTCCTCCGGTAGCGCCGGCGAGCAAGGGGGAAGGAATGAACGACGAGCTGCTGCAGATGAAGAACCTCGGCAAGACCTCGGCACTCTGGCTGCATGCCGTCGGCATCCACAGCGCCAGCGAACTGCGCCGTCGCGGAGCGGTCGCCGCCTACCGCGCGGTGCTGGCCCGCGGCTTCAACGCCTCGCGGGTGCTGCTCTACTCGATCGAGGGCGCCCTGCTCGACCGCCACTGGAGCGAGCTGAGCGACGAGCACAAGGCCCGCCTGCTGGCCCAGCTCGATGTCCAGGAACCACGCAACAAGAGCTAGCTCACAACCTCCACAGCAGCGAATTTACCTGGCGCGGCGAAAGCCCTATTGTCTACAGGCGCCTGGCGCCATCGTTCGAACTGCCCTTCAAGGAATCGCGCCCATGTATCTCACCGGCGAGCAACCGGCCTACGCCGATCAACTGATCAACCACCTGCAGAGCCTGCCCGCCCAGATGCTGGAGGGCCTCGAGCCTGCCGGGCCAGCGCTGGAGATCGCCGACCTGCCGGACGTGCTCGGCGCCCTGCCGGGCGACCAGCTGTTCCTCGTCGAGAGCGGCCTGCTGCAGGCCAGCATCGACGAGCGCCCGGTGTTCTACCTCTGCGAGGGCGACCTGCTCGGCCTGCGCCAGGGGCTCGAACTGCCCGCCTGCCGCATCGGCTGCGAAGACCCGGTGCGCCTGCGCCCCTACGCGCGCGCCGCCGCCTTCGCCCACATCCATGCCGACCCGCGGCGCCAGGAACTGCTCACCCAGTATCTCAGCGGCCAGATCGCCCTGCTCTCCGATGCCCTCGCCCGCCTGCGCCAGCCCGAACTGCGGCCGAGCACCGGCTTCCTGCACTTCGCCGCCGGCGAGGAGCTGATCCACCAGGGCGACGAAGCCGACAACGTGTTCATCATCGTCGAGGGGCATGCCGAGGCGTTCGTCGACGGCCATCGGGTCGGCGACGTGCAGAAGGACGAGATCTTCGGCGCCATGGCCGTGTTCACCGGCGAACAGCGCAGCGCCACGGTGATCGCCAGCGAGCCCTGCACGGTGATGGCGATCCCCAAGGAACAGTTCGTCAGCCTGATGCACAGCAATCCGCGCATCGCCCACAGCCTGATCGAGAGCCTGGCCCGTCGCGTGCGCCTGCTCAATCAGGAGGTCACCCAGCTGCGCGACGAGCAGCCCGCCTGAAGCGCAGACGGTTACCGAGCCCAAGGCGAACGGAGCAATCCGCTCGCCTTTTTTCATGCCAGAAAAAACAGCTCAGATGCGCTTGACTCTTAAATGAAAACAATTATCATCAACTCAGCTGGTCGCGAGACCGGCCGATAAACGAGAGATGGCAGCCGTTTCTCCGGTTTATCTCCTCATCAGGCTAATCACGGTTTCGACCCGGCACGCGCCGGGTCTTTTTTTGCCTGGCGAATGTCCCCGCCTCAGCGCGCCGGACGCAGGCCGGCGCAATGATCCTGCGGCGGCGGCGCCGGGGTGTACCAGACGAAGTCGGCCTGGTCGGCACCGACCGGCTGGCCGACTTCCGCCAGCTGCAGCACCTGCACACCGTCGCCCGCGCCCAGATCGGCCAGGTGCAGCGGCACGCCGAGATCGCGACGCACGTGATAGGCCCCGGCGAGCAGGACCGCCGGGGCCGGTGCCGCCAGCAGGCGCTCGGCCATGCGCCGGTCGCGCTGCTGCTGCACCGCCAGCATGGCCGGCAGCTGACCCGGCGGCAGCAGATCGCAGTGCGCCTCGCGGATCTGCCCAAGCAGCGCCTCGCGCACCGCCGCTGCACCCGCGGACGCTCCCGGCAGCGGCGCACCCTCGCGATAGACCCGCATCACCTCGGCGCGGGTCAGGTTGGCGGCCAGCAGCGGCTCCGGCCGGGCCAGGGCATGGCGCACCAGCGCACCGTACTGCTGCCAGTCCCAGCCCTTCTGCCAGGCCAGCGCCGCCGGCAGGTCGGCCGGCCACTGGCTGCGCGCCACCCGGGCGCGCACGGCGTCGACCGACGCCTGCTGGCCGGGCTCGAGCATCTCCAGCAGCAGGCTGCCCGGTGCGCGGCGGCGCTCCAGCGCCCGCAGCAGCCACAGCTGCAGGGCGTGGTGGTCGGCATTGTCGTGCCGCTCGCCGACCAGCAGGCGCCTGGCCGGCGCCAGGCGCTCGACCAGTTGCGCCGGGGTCAGCCGCTCGCCGCTGCGCAGGTCGACGATCGCCCCCAGCTCGGCATGCCCGCGCCCCTCGGGGCCCTGCCATTGCGGCAGCGGCGGCAACGGCGGAGAGGACTGGCAGGCGGCCAGCAGGGTCAGGCAGAGCAGCAGCAGGATGCGCATCGACGTTCTTCCTCAGCGGGCGATGATCAGCGGATGGCCGCGTTCGGGGTGGCGCTGCACCAGCACCTCGAGACCGAACACGGCGCGGATGGGCTCGGGCTGCAGCACCTCGCCCGGGGTGCCCAGGGCCTGCACGCGGCCGCCGGCGAGCAGCAGCAGGCGGTCGCAGTAGCGCGCCGCCAGGTTGAGATCATGGAGGATCACCAGCACCGCCACGCCGCGCGCGGCCAGCGCCTGCACCGCCTGCAGGATGGCGTGCTGGTGCAGCGGGTCGAGCATCGCGGTCGGCTCGTCGAGCAGCAGCACCTGGCCTGCCGCGCCCGGCCACAGCTGGGCGAGCACCCGCGCCAGGTGCACGCGCTGGCGCTCGCCGCCGGACAGCGCCAGGTAGCTGCGTCCGCCCAGATGGGCGATGTCCGCCGCCGCCAGCGCGGCGGCGACGATCTCGCCATCGCGCTGGCGGCCGCTGGCATGGGGCAGGCGGCCCATGGCCACCACCTCGTCGACACGGAAGGCGAAGCTCAGCGTCGAACTCTGCGGCAGCACGGCGAGCCGTTGCGCCTGCTCGCGCCCGCCCCAGGCGGCCAGCGGGCGCCCGTCCAGCAGCACCCGCCCGGCGGAAGGCGCCAGTTCGCCGCACAGCGCGCCGAGCAGGGTGCTCTTGCCGGCGCCGTTGGGGCCGAGCACGCCGAACAGCTCGCCGGGGCGCAGCTGCAGGTCGATCCCGCTCAGCACCGGGCAGCCGCCACGGCACACCTGCAGGCCTTCGGCGCACAGCATCAGAACCGCTCCCGGCGCAGCAGGTAGAGGAAGAAGGGCGCGCCGAGCAGCGCGGTGAGGGTGCCCAGCGGCAGCTCGGCCGGCGCCAGCAGCAGGCGCGCGGCAAGGTCGGCGAGCAGCAGCAGGGCGGCGCCGGCCAGTGCAGCGGCCGGCAGCAGCAGGCGATGGTCGGGGCCACTGAGCAGGCGCACCAGGTGCGGCACCACCAGGCCGACGAAGCCGATCATCCCCGCCGCCGCCACCGCCGCGCCGACGCCCAGCGCGGTGCACAGCACCAGCTCGCGCTTGAGCCGCTCGACCTCGAAGCCGAGGTGGCGGGCCTCCGACTCGCCGAGCAGCAGGGCGTTCAGCGCCGCGGCGCGGCGCGGCAGCCACAGCGCCACCACCACCACCACCGGCAGCAGCGGCCACAGCCGCGCGTAGCTGGCGCCGTTGAGGCTGCCGAGGTTCCAGAAGGTCAGGCTGCGCAGGGTGGCGTCGTCGGCCAGGTAGCTGAACAGGCCGATGCCGGCCCCCGCCAGCGCGGTGACGGCGACACCGGCCAGCAGCATGGTCGCCACCCGCGTCTCGCCGTCGTGGCGGCCGAGACGATAGACCAGCGCGGTGACACCGAGGCCGCCGGCGAAGGCGCAGACCGACAGCAGCCAGGGCGCCAGCCAGGCCGGCGCGCCACCGAGCAGCGCAGCGCCGACGATGGCCAGCGCCGCACCGAGGGCCGCACCGCTGGACACGCCGACCAGGCCGGGGTCGGCCAGCGGGTTGCGGAACAGTCCCTGCATCGCCACCCCGCACAGCGCCAGCACCGCGCCCACGGCGAGGCCGAGCAGGGCGCGCGGCAGGCGGATCTGGCCGACGATCAGCTCGGCCTGCTCCAGCCCCGCGCCCGCCAGCGGCAGGCCGGCCAGGCGCAGCAGGGCGCGCAGGCTGTCGCCCAGCGACAGGCTGACCGGGCCGAGCGCCAGCGCCAGCCAGAAGGCCAGCGCCAGCAGCAGCAGCAGGGCGGGGATCAGCACGCGGCCGGGGACGGGGGAATGCATGGCGCAAGGCTCTGCCGGGGAAATCAGCGCTGCAGGATAAGAGCCCGCAGCGGCCGCGGCCAGCCCCGACCTGGCAGGAATGCACGACGCTGGGGATAATCGGCAGACACGAGGGGGGAATCGGAATGGATCAGCAGCGCCTGTGCGACAGCCAGCAACTACCCGAAGGCGCCAGCCGGGGCGCCAGCATTGCCGGTACCAGCCTGCTGCTGGTGCGCCGCGAGGGCCGGGTGTACGCCTACCGCAACCGCTGCCCGCACCGCGGCATTCCGCTGGAGTGGCAGCCCGACCAGTTCCTCGACGACAGCGCCAGCCTGATCCAGTGCGCCACCCATGGCGCGCTGTTCCTCATCGAGAGCGGCGAGTGCGTGGCCGGGCCCTGCGCCGGGGAAAGCCTCGCGGCGCTGGCCTGCCGCGAGCAGGACGGCGGTGTCTGGGTCACCCTGTAGCCGCTGGCTAGAGCAGCACCTCCAGGCGCCGGGTCAGACGGATCTCCTGCGGCGACAGCTCGGCGCCGTAGGCCAGCACCTCCACCCCGGCCGCCAGCGCCTCGCGCAGCGCCGCGGCGTAGTGCGGGTCGATCTCCTGCGCCGGCCGCACCGCCCGGGCGCCCGCCAGGTTGACGCAGTACAGCTGCACCGCCCGCACGCCCTGGCGCGCCAGGGCGGCCAGCTCGCGCAGGTGCTTGCTGCCGCGCTCGGTGCGCGCATCGGGGAAGGCCGCCACCGGCGTGCCGGGAAAGCCCAGGGTGACGCTCTTCACCTCGACGAAGGCGACGCCTTCGGCATAGTCGAGGCGGAAGTCGGCGCGGCTGTTCTCCACGCCGTAGCGCACCTCGCGACGCAGCCCGGCGAACCCGGCCAGTTCGGCGATGACGCCGGCGCGCAGCGCCTCCTCGACCAGCGCATTGGCCCTGGCGGTGTTGACGCAGGCCAGGCGGCCCTGCGGCGTCTCGCTCAGCTCCCAGGTGCCGGGCAGCTTGCGCTTCGGATCATTCGAGCGGCTGAACCAGACCCGCCCGCCCTCGGCCATGCAGTTGAGCATCGAGCCGGTGTTCGGGCAGTGGATGGTCAGCGTCTCGCCGGCCGCGGTCTCGATGTCGGCGAGGAAGCGCTTGTAGCGACGCAGCAGGCGCCCCTCCTCCAGCGGCGGGTCAAAGCGCATCGGGCCGCCAGGTCCTCAGGCCGCGGGCGATGCGCTCGACCGCCTGCTCCAGGCGCGGCACGCCCTGGGTGTAGGCGAAGCGCACATGGCGGTCGGCCAGGTGGCGGCCGAAGTCCAGCCCCGGGGTGATGGCCACGTGCTCGGTCTCCAGCAGATGCCGGCACAGCGCGTAGGAATCGCCACCGAACGCCGAGACGTCGGCGTACAGGTAGAAGGCGCCCTGCGGTTCGACGGCGATGCGAAAGCCCAGCGCGCGCAGGGCCGGCAGCAGGTAGTCGCGGCGGCGGGCGAACTCGGCGCGGCGCGCCTCGAGGATCGCCAGGGTCTCCGCCTCGAAGCAGGCCAGCGCGGCGTGCTGGGCCACGGTCGGCGCGCTGATGTAGAGGTTCTGCGCCAGCTTCTCCAGCTCGGGCACCGCGTCCTGCGGCGCCACCAGCCAGCCGAGGCGCCAGCCGGTCATGCCGAAGTACTTGGAGAAGCTGTTGAGCACGAAGGCGCCATCGTCCACCTCCAGCACGCTGGGCGCGTCGAGGCCGTAGGTCAGGCCGTGGTAGATCTCGTCGACCACCAGATGGCCGCCGCGCGCGCGCAGCGCCGCGGACAGCGCGGCCAGCTCGACGCGCGACAGCACGGTGCCGGTCGGGTTGGCCGGCGAGGCGACCAGCGCGCCGACGCTGTCGACGTCCCAGTGGCGCTCGATCAGCGCGGGGCTCAGCTGGTAGTTGTCCTCGGGCCCCACCGGCACCAGCCGGGCATCGCCCTCGACCAGGCGCAGGAAGTGGCGGTTGCACGGATAGCCGGGATCGGCGAGCAGCCAGTGCTTGCCCGGATCGACCAGCAGGGCGCTGGCCAGCAGCAGCGCGCCGCTGCCGCCGGGGGTGATCAGGATGCGCTCGGGACTCACGCTCACCCCGTAGCGGCTGGCGTAGAAGCCGGCCAGCGCCTCGCGCAGCGCCGGCAGGCCGCGCGCCGCGGTGTAGCGGGTCTGCCCGGCGGCCAGCGCCGCCTGGCCGGCGCGCACGATGGGCTCGGCGGTGGCGAAGTCCGGCTCGCCGATCTCCAGGTGGATGACGTCGTGGCCGGCGGCCTGCAGCTCGTTGGCGCGCGCCAGCAGGGCCATGACGTGGAAGGGTTCGATGGCGCGACTGCGCGCGCTGTAGGACGGAGCCATGCGGCCCTCCTCGATAGGGCAAAAGCGGATTCTAGCCAACTGTCACACGCCGTGGCAGAGCGTGTGCGCCCCGGACTGGCATCCACCCGGCGATTCTGGTAGGTTCGCCCGCTTGCAACCGCAGGGACGGCTAAAATGCCGCTGATGGACACAACCTGCGCACGGGATCAGCGAACGTGAGAGGCGGACAGATCATGCCGACCAATACCCAAGACAAAAGCACCCAGATCCGCAGCTTCGAGCCCTACCAGGAGACTCCCGGCGAGGAGTACATGGGCGACAAGATGCGCGCCCACTTCGTCGGCATCCTCAACGGCTGGAAGAAGCAGCTGATGGAGGAAGTCGACCGCACCGTGCACCACATGCAGGACGAGGCCGCCAACTTCCCCGATCCGGCCGACCGCGCCAGCCAGGAAGAGGAGTTCAGCCTGGAGCTGCGCACCCGCGACCGCGAGCGCAAGCTGATCAAGAAGATCGACGAGACCCTGCAGCTGATCGAGGACAACGAGTACGGCTGGTGCGACTCCTGCGGTGTCGAGATCGGTATCCGCCGTCTCGAGGCGCGGCCGACCGCCACCCTGTGCATCGACTGCAAGACCCTCGCCGAGATCAAGGAAAAGCAGCTGGGTTCCTGACCCGCGACGGGGCGCCACGGCGCCCCGTGCTGTTTCCGGCCCCTGCCGACCCGCGCGGCACGGGCCGCTGTCGCTCCGCCCTGCCAGCCGAATGCCCGCCGATGAGCCCAGCCACCGCCTACACCGGCCGCTTCGCCCCCACGCCCAGCGGCTACCTGCACTTCGGCTCGCTGGTCGCCGCCCTCGCCTCCTGGCTCGACGCCCGCGCCGCCGGCGGCCGCTGGCTGCTGCGCATGGAGGACCTCGATCCGCCGCGCGAGGTGCCCGGCGCCCAGGACGCCATCCTGCGCACCCTGGAGACCTACGGCTTCGAATGGGACGGTCCGGTGGAACGGCAGAGCGACCGCCACGGCGCCTACGCCGCCGCGGTGGCCGACCTGCTGGACCGCGGCCTGGCCTATCCGTGCAACTGCTCGCGCAAGCAGCTCGAAGGCCACGCCATCTACCCCGGCACCTGCCGCGATGCCGCTCGGCCGCTGGCGGACGCCGCGATCCGCCTGCGCGTGCCGGATGCCGAGTACCGCTTCGTCGACCGCGTGCAGGGCGCATATGCGCAGAACCTGGCCCGCGAGGTCGGCGACTTCATCATCCGCCGCCGCGACGGCCTGTACGCCTACCAGCTGGCGGTGGTGCTCGACGACGCCTGGCAGGGCGTCACCGACATCGTGCGCGGCGCCGACCTGCTCGACTCCACCCCGCGCCAGCTGTACCTGCAGGAACTGCTCGGCCTGCCGCAGCCGCGCTACCTGCACATCCCCCTGCTGCTGCAGCCCGACGGCCACAAGCTCGGCAAGTCCTACCGCTCGCCACCGCTGCCCGCCGACCAGGCGCCCGCCCTGCTCGCCCGCGCCCTGCGCGCCCTCGGCCAGCAGCCGCCGGCAGGACTGGAGCAGGGCAGCGCCGCCGAGGTGCTGGCCTGGGGCGTACGCCACTGGCGGCCTGACGCCATCCCGCGCCGGACCGGCCTCGCCGAAGCACAGCTGCACTGACGGCGCAACCCGACCGTTACCGGCTTCTGCTTCTCCCGCACCTCCGTTACCATCCGGGCATCCCAAGACGAGGCACCTCATGTATATCTACCGGCTGGTCCTGCTCCTGGTGGTGGGGATCTACCTGTTCTCCCCGGCCATCATGGACTGGTGGATCGACCCCAACGGCGCCTGGTACCGGCCGTACATGCTCTGGCTGATCCTGATCGTCGTCACCTTCATCCTCCAGAGCCAGCGCGATGCCGACGAGCTTTGACGTTTCCCATCTGCTGCTGATCAGCTCGGTCTATCTGGTGGTGCTGTTCGGCCTCGCCTGGCTGACCGAACGCAGCCCCTTGCCGCGCGCGCTGGTACGCCACCCGCTGGTCTACACCCTGTCGCTGGGCGTGTACGCCAGCGCCTGGGCGTTCTACGGCGCGGTGGGCCTGGCCTACCAGTACGGCTACGGCTTCCTGGCCATCTACCTGGGCCTGTCCGGCGCCTTCCTGCTCGCCCCGGTGCTGCTCTACCCGATCCTGCGCCTGACCCGCACCTACCAGCTGTCCTCGCTGGCCGACCTGTTCGCCTTCCGCTTCCGCAGCACCTGGGCCGGCACCCTGACCACCCTGTTCATGCTGGTGGCCGTGCTGCCCCTCCTCGCCCTGCAGATCCAGGCGGTCGCCGACAGCATCGGCATCATCACCGGCGAGCGCGTGCAGACCCGCGTGGCGCTGGGCTTCTGCGCATTGATCACGCTGTTCACCATCCTCTTCGGCTCGCGCCGCATCGCCACCCGCGAGCGCCACGAGGGCCTGGTGCTGGCCATCGCCTTCGAGTCGCTGGTCAAGCTGTGCGCGATGACCGCCATCGGCCTGTACGCCCTGTTCGGCGTGTTCGGCGGCCCGGCCGGCCTCGAGCAGTGGCTGCTGCAGAACCAGCAGGCGCTGACCACCCTGCACACGCCGCTGCAGGAAGGCCCCTGGCGCACCCTGCTGCTGGTGTTCTTCGCCGCCGCCATCGTCATGCCGCACATGTTCCACATGGCCTTCGCCGAGAACCTCAACCCGCGCGCGCTGGTCAGCGCCAGCTGGGCGCTGCCGCTGTTCCTGCTGCTGATGAGCCTGGCGGTGCCGCCGATCCTGTGGGCCGGCCTCAAGCTCGGCGTCGCCACCAGCCCGGAATACTTCACCCTCGGCATCGGCATCGACGTCGGCAACCCCTGGCTGGTGCTCGCCGCCTACATCGGCGGGCTGTCCGCCTCCAGCGGACTGCTCATCGTGGTCACCCTGGCGCTGTCGGGCATGGTGCTCAACCACGTGGTGCTGCCGCTGTACCAGCCCCCGGCCGAGGGCAACATCTACCGCTGGCTGAAGTGGACCCGCCGTGGCCTGATCGTCGCGATCATCGCCGCCAGCTACGGCTTCTACCTGCTGATCGAGTCGGGCCAGGAGCTGTCGCACCTGGGCACCGTGTCCTTCGTCGCCACCCTGCAGTTCCTCCCCGGCGCGCTGTCGGTGCTGTACTGGCCGGCGGCCAACCGCCGCGGCTTCATCGCCGGGCTGCTGGCCGGCGCCAGCGTGTGGATCGTCAGCATGCTGCTGCCGCTGATCGGCAACCTGCCCGGCTTCTACCTGCCGCTGCTGGACTTGGTCTACGTGCTCGACGACACCAGCTGGCACCTGGCGGCGATCGCCTCGCTGGCGGTCAACGTGCTGGTGTTCACCCTGGTCTCGCTGTTCAGCGAGCCGAGCGCCGAGGAACAGGGCGCCGCCGAGACCTGCGCGGTGGACAACGTGCGCCGCCCGCAGCGCCGCGAGCTGGTCGCCGCCTCGCCGCAGGAATTCGCCGCCGAGCTGGCCAAGCCGCTCGGCGCGCGCACCGCCCAGCGCGAGGTGGAGCAGGCCCTGCGCGACCTCGGCCTGCCCTTCGACGAGCAGCGCCCCTATGCCCTGCGCCGCCTGCGCGACCGCATCGAGGCCAACCTGTCCGGGCTGATGGGGCCGAGCGTGGCCCAGGACATCGTCGAGAGCTTCCTGCCCTACAAGGCCGCCGACGACACCTATGTCACCGAGGACATCCATTTCATCGAGAGCCGCCTGGAGGACTACCAGTCGCGCCTGACCGGCCTGGCCGCCGAACTCGACGCCCTGCGCCGCTACCACCGGCAGACCCTGCAGGAGCTGCCGATGGGGGTCTGCTCGCTGGCCCAGGACCAGGAGATCCTCAAGTGGAACCGCGCCATGGAGGAACTCACCGGCATCGAGGCGCAGCGCGTGGTCGGCTCGCGCCTGGCCACCCTGCCCGAGCCCTGGTGCGGCCTGCTCACCGCCTTCAGCGAAGCGCCCGACGAGCACCTGCACAAGCAGCGCCTGGCGCTCGACGGCCAGACCCGCTGGCTCAACCTGCACAAGGCGGCCATCGACGAGCCGCTGGCCCCCGGCACCAGCGGCCTGGTGCTGCTGGTCGAGGACCTCACCGAGACCCAGCTGCTGGAGGATCGCCTGATCCACTCCGAGCGCCTGGCCTCGATCGGCCGCCTCGCCGCCGGCGTGGCCCACGAGATCGGCAATCCGGTCACCGGCATCGCCTGCCTGGCGCAGAACCTGCGGGAGGAGCGCGAAGGCGATGCCGAGATCAGCGAGACCTGCGCGCAGATCATCGAGCAGACCAAGCGCATCACCCGCATCGTCCAGTCGCTGATGAGCTTCGCCCACGCCGGCGGCCGCCAGCAGGCCAGCGAGCCGGTGTGCCTGGCCGACGTGGCGCGCGAGGCGATCGGCCTGCTGTCGCTCAACCGCGACTACGACGTGCACTACTTCAACCTGTGCGACCCGCAGCACTGGGTCGAGGGCGACCCGCAGCGCCTGGCCCAGGTGCTGATCAACCTGCTGTCCAACGCCCGCGACGCCTCGCCGCCCGGCGGCGCCATCCGCGTGCGCAGCGAGGCCGGCGCCGACAGCGTCGAGCTGATGGTCGAGGACGAGGGACCGGGCATCCCGCAGTCGATCGTCGAGCGCCTGTTCGAACCCTTCTTCACCACCAAGGACCCCGGCAAAGGGACCGGCCTGGGCCTCGCACTGGTCTATTCGATCGTCGAGGAGCATTATGGACAGATAACCATCGACAGCCCGGCAGACCCGGAACGCCAGCGCGGCACGCGCATCCGGATCAGCCTGCCGCGCTATGGCGGCCCGCTGGCTGCCGACACCCCGTGAAGCCGATGGACACTGCACGCGCAAAGCCCGGGCGGCCACCCCGCCGGAAGCCCGGCGCGCCCTCGCCAAGCCGTCTGCAGAGACCGGCACCGACAGGATCCAGACGCTTCCGAGCACGTCGCGAGAGCTGAACAGACATGGCACATATTCTCATCGTCGAAGACGAAACCATCATCCGCTCGGCGCTGCGCCGCCTGCTGGAGCGCAACCAGTACCAGGTCAGCGAGGCCGGCTCGGTGCAGGAAGCCCAGGAGCGCTACAGCATCCCCGCCTTCGACCTGGTGGTCAGCGACCTGCGCCTGCCCGGCGCCCCCGGCACCGAGCTGATCGGCCTGGCCGGCGGCACGCCGGTACTGATCATGACCAGCTATGCCAGCCTGCGCTCGGCCGTCGACTCGATGAAGCTCGGCGCCATCGACTACATCGCCAAGCCGTTCGACCACGACGAGATGCTCCAGGCGGTGGCGCGCATCCTCCGCGAGCGCCAGCAGCCGGCTGCCGCACCGGGCGCCAGCGCCCCGGCGCCCGCCGGCGACAGCGCCGAGACCGCCGGCGAGATCGGCATCATCGGCCGCTGCGCGGCGATGCAGGACCTGTTCGGCAAGATCCGCAAGGTCGCGCCGACCGACTCCACCGTGCTGATCCAGGGCGAGTCCGGCACCGGCAAGGAGCTGGTGGCGCGCGCCCTGCACAACCTGTCGCGCCGCGCCAAGGCGCCGCTGATCTCGGTGAACTGCGCGGCGATCCCCGAGACCCTGATCGAGTCGGAGCTGTTCGGCCACGAGAAGGGCGCCTTCACCGGCGCCACCGCCGGGCGCACCGGCCTGGTCGAGGCCGCCGACGGCGGCACCCTGTTCCTCGACGAGATCGGCGAGCTGCCGCTGGAGGCCCAGGCGCGCCTGCTGCGCGTGCTGCAGGAGGGCGAGATCCGCCGGGTCGGCTCGGTGCAGTCGCAGAAGGTCGACGTGCGCCTGATCGCCGCCACCCACCGCGACCTGAAGAACCTGGCCAAGAACGGCCAGTTCCGCGAGGACCTCTACTACCGCCTGCACGTCATCTCGCTGCGCCTGCCGGCGCTGCGCGAGCGCGAGGACGACGTGCTGGACATCGCCCGCGTGTTCCTCGCGCGCCAGTGCGCACGCATGGGCCGCGAGGCCCTGCAGTTCTCGCCCGAGGCGCTGCGGGCGATCCGCCACTACAACTGGCCGGGCAACGTGCGCGAGCTGGAGAACGCCATCGAGCGCGCGGTGATCCTCTGCGAGGGCAACAGCATCCCGCTCGACCTGCTGGGCATCGACGTCGAGCTGGAGCTGGAGGACGACTTCGCCGGCGAGCTGCACAGCCTGCCGACCAGCAGCGGCAGCGAGCCGGCGGAGAACCTGTCGCTGGAGGACTACTTCCAGCACTTCGTCCTCGAGCACCAGGACCACATGACCGAGACCGAGCTGGCACGCAAGCTCGGCATCAGCCGCAAGTGCCTGTGGGAGCGCCGCCAGCGCCTGGGCATCCCGCGCCGCAAGTCGGGCGCCGCCACCGACGGCTGAGGCGTTGCCCCACTGCCGCCTGCCGGGGTGGCCGCTACCGCCCCCGCGTTCACCATCGCCGCCAGCCAGTGCTAGAATCCGCCACCATCGCGCGGGGCCGTCCCCGCTCCCGCCCTATCCCGGTACCCTGTCGCCCATGCTGAAGAAGCTGTTCCAGTCCATCCGTTCTCCCCTGCGCCGCGCCCGCGCCGTTCGCACCACGCCGGAGGTGCTCGGCAGCAGCCAGCACGCGCTGCAGCGCGAGCAGATCAGCCGCAACGCGGTGAACGTGGTCGAGCGCCTGCAGCAGGCCGGCTACCAGGCCTTCCTGGTCGGCGGCTGCGTGCGCGACCTGCTGCTGGGCATCACGCCCAAGGACTTCGACGTGGCCACCAGCGCCACTCCCGAGCAGGTGCGCGCCGAGTTCCGCAACGCACGGGTCATCGGCCGCCGCTTCAAGCTGGTGCACGTGCACTTCGGCCGCGAGATCATCGAGGTGGCCACCTTCCGCGCCCACCACCCGCAGGGCGAAGACGATGAGGACAGCGCCCAGGCTGCGCGCCACGAGAGCGGGCGCATCCTGCGCGACAACGTCTACGGCAGCCAGGAAGACGACGCCCAGCGCCGCGACTTCACCATCAACGCCCTGTACTACGACCCGGCCAGCGAGCGCATCCTCGACTACGCCCGCGGCGTGCACGACATCCGCAGCCGCCTGGTGCGCCTGATCGGCGATCCCGAGCAGCGCTACCTCGAGGACCCGGTGCGCATGCTGCGCGCGGTGCGCTTCGCCGCCAAGCTCGACTTCGACATCGAGAAGCACAGCGCCGCGCCTATCCGCCGCCTGGCGCCGCTGCTCAACGACATTCCCTCGGCGCGCCTGTTCGACGAGGTGCTCAAGCTGCTGCTGTCCGGCCAGGGCGAGCGCACCTTCGAGATGCTCTGCGACTACGGCCTGTTCGCCCCGCTGTTCCCGGCCAGCGCCGCCGCGCTGAAGGCCGAACCGGAGTACGCCGGCGCGCTGATCCGCCAGGCGCTGGCCAACACCGACGAGCGCATCCGCTTGGGCAAGCCGGTGACCCCGGCGTTCCTGTTCGCCGCCCTGCTCTGGCCGGCCCTGCCGGCACGCGCCGCGGCGCTGCAGGCGCGCGGCATGCCGGCGCTGCCGGCCCTGCAGGAAGCCGCCCACGAGGTGATCAGCGAGCAGTGCCGGCGCACCGCCATCCCCAAGCGCTTCACCCTGCCGCTGCGCGAGATCTGGGACATGCAGGAGCGCCTGCCGCGCCGCCACGGCAAGCGCGCCGACCTGCTGCTGGAGAATCCGCGCTTCCGCGCCGGCTACGACTTCCTGCTGCTGCGCGAGGAGGCCGGCGAGGAAACCGGCGGCCTCGGCGACTGGTGGACCCGCTACCAGGACGCCAGCGACAGCGAGCGCCGCGGCATGATCCGCGCCCTCAGCGAGGGCGAGGGCCGCGACAAGGCTGCGCCGCGCAAGCGCCGGCGCAGCCCGCGCAAGCGCCGCAGCGACGCGCCGAGCGGCCACGGGCAGGAGTGAGCCGGCGATGACCCGCGTCTACATCGGCCTGGGCAGCAACCTGGCCGAGCCGGTGCAGCAACTCGAGGCCGCCCTCGAAGCCCTCGGCCGCCTGCCGCAGTGCCGCCTGGCCGCGGTGTCCTCGCTGTACGCCAGCGACCCGCTCGGCCCGGCCGATCAGCCGCGCTACGTCAACGCGGTGGCGGCGCTGGACTGCGGCCTCGCCCCGCTGGAGCTGCTCGACGCCCTGCAGGCCATCGAGCGCGAGCAGGGCCGCGAGCGCAAGGCCGAGCGCTGGGGGCCGCGCACTCTGGACCTGGACATCCTGCTGTTCGGCGACCTGCAACTGGACGAGGAACGCCTGAGCGTGCCGCACTACCATATGCACGCCCGCGCCTTCGTCCTCTATCCGCTGGCGGAGATCGCCCCGGATCTGCGCCTGCCCGACGGCCAGCCGCTGCAGGCGCTGCTCGCCGACTGTCCGTTCGTCGGGCTGGAGCGCCTCGAACGGGCCAACGGGCCGAGAGCGGCGGAAAATGGCGCCGATTGACTTCACCGCCCCCCATCGGGACTATAGGCACCGTTTGCCCGCGCCCTTTTGCGGTGCACCACGAGGATTTCTTGATGGCTGATGTCACCCTCACCACTCTGCGTACGCTCAAGCAGAACGGCGAGAAGATCGTCATGCTGACCAGCTACGACGCCACCTTCGCCACCGCCGCCTGCGCCGCCGGGGTCGAGGTGCTGCTGGTCGGCGACTCGCTCGGCAACGTCCTGCAGGGTCACGACAGTACCCTGCCGGTCAGCGTCGCCGACATGGCCTACCACACTGCCTGCGTCAAGCGCGGCAACCGGGGGGCGCTGATCCTCAGCGACCTGCCGTTCATGAGCTACGCCACCCTCGAGCAGGCGCTGGAGAGCAGCGCGGCGCTGATGCGCGCCGGCGCGCACATGGTCAAGCTGGAAGGCGGCGCCTGGCTGTGCGAGACCGTGCAGCGCCTGGCCGAGAACGGTATTCCGGCCTGCGTGCACCTGGGCCTCACCCCGCAGTCGGTCAACGTGTTCGGCGGCTACAAGGTGCAGGGCCGCGACGAGGCTCGCGCCCGCGAGATGCGCGAGGCCGCCCGGGCCCTCGAGCAGGCCGGCGCCGCCATGCTGCTGCTCGAATGCGTGCCCAGCGCGCTGGCCGCCGAGATCAGCCGCGCGGCGAACATCCCGGTGATCGGCATCGGCGCCGGCGTCGACACCGACGGCCAGGTACTGGTCATCCACGACATGCTCGGCCTCAATCCGCGCCCGGCCAAGTTCGTGCGCAACTTCATGGCCGGCCAGGCCAGCATCCAGGACGCCCTGACCGCCTACACCCAGGCCGTCAAGAGCGGCCAGTTCCCCGCCCCCGAACACGGTTTCTCCGCATGATCACCGTCAAGACCGTCCGCGAACTGCGCGCCGCCGTCGCGCGCGCGCGCAGCGAAGGCAAGCGTATCGGCCTGGTGCCGACCATGGGCAACCTGCACGCCGGCCACGCCGCGCTGGTGACCAAGGCCGCCCAGCGCGCCGACTTCGTGGTCGCCAGCATCTTCGTCAACCCGCTGCAATTCGGCGCCGGCGAGGACCTCGACAAATACCCGCGCACCCTCGCCGCCGACCAGGAGAAGCTGCTCGAGGCCGGCTGCAACCTGCTGTTCGCGCCGACCGCCGAGGAGATGTACCCCGACGGCATGAGCGGGCAGACCATCGTCAGCGTGCCGGGCGTCAGCGAGGGCCTGTGCGGCGCCAGCCGGCCCGGCCACTTCGACGGCGTGGCCACGGTGGTGACCAAGCTGTTCCATATGGTCCAGCCCGACCTGGCGATCTTCGGCGAGAAGGACTTCCAGCAGCTGGCGGTGATCCGCAAGCTGGTGCGCGACCTCAACCTGCCGATCCAGATCTTCGGCGAGCCGACCGTGCGCGGCGCCGACGGCCTGGCGCTGTCATCGCGCAACGGCTATCTCGACGACGAGCAGCGCGCCGTGGCGCCGCAGCTGTACCGTACCCTCAGCGAGCTGGCCGCGGCCCTGCGTGGCGGGCAGACCGACCACGCCGCCCTGCTGGCCGAGGCCGGCGCCCAGCTGCAGAATGCCGGCTTCGTTCCGGACTACCTGGAAATCCGCAATCCGCTCACCCTGCGCCCGGCCACCTCCGCCGACCGCCAGCTGGTGATTCTGGCCGCCGCCCGCCTGGGCACCACCCGGCTGATCGACAACCTGCTCGTGGATCTCGACGCCACGGCCTGACGAGGAACCCGCCATGCACTCCATCATGCTCAAAGCCAAGCTGCACCGTGTCCAGGTGACCCACGCCGTCCTGGACTACGAAGGCTCCTGCGCCATCGACGGCGAATGGCTGGACCTGGCCGGCATCCGCGAATACGAGCAGATCCAGATCTACAACGTCGACAACGGCGAGCGCTTCACCACCTACGCGATCCGCGCCGAGGACGGCTCCAAGGTGATCTCGGTCAACGGCGCCGCCGCGCACAAGGCCGGCGTCGGCCACCGCCTGATCATCTGCACCTACGCCCAGTACAGCGAGGCCGAGCTGAGCCAGCACAAGCCGTACATGCTGTACTTCAACCCGGGCAACGAGCTCAGCCACACCAGCCACGCGATCCCCGTGCAGGTGGCCTGACCGCCTGCCGTGCAGTCCCGACAAGCCCGGACCCGCTCCGGGCTTGTCGCATTCGCCCCTAGCCGAACGAAACCCGAGTCAGTCGATGGAACACTACCTCAAGCCGCTGGATGCCACTCGTCAACCCGCCTGGCAGGCGCTGCGCGCAGAGCGCGAGCGCATGCACGACTTCAGCCTGCGCCAGGCCTTCGCCGCCGATCCGCAGCGCTTCCAGCGCTACTCGCTGAGCCAGGCCGGCCTGTTCCTCGACTACTCGAAGAACCTGATCGACGAGGACAGCCTGGCCGCCCTGCTGGCACTGGCCGAGCAGGTGAAGCTGCGCCCGGCGATCGAGGCGCTGTTCGACGGCGCCGCGGTGAACGCCTCGGAGAACCGCCCGGCGCTGCACACCGCCCTGCGCCGCCCGGTGGGCGACCGGGTGCTGGTCGATGGCGTCGACGTGATGCCGGGGGTGCACCGGGTGCTCGGGCAGATGACCGAGCTGGTGCAGCGCATCCACAACGGCCTGTGGCGCGGCTGGACCGAGAAGCCGATCACCGACGTGGTCAACATCGGCATCGGTGGCTCCTTCCTCGGCCCGCAGCTGGTCTCCGAGGCGCTGCTGCCGTTCGCCCAGCGCGGCGTGCGCTGCCACTACCTGGCCAACGTCGACGGCAGCGAGTTCCACGAGGTGACCGCCAGGCTGCGCGCGGAAACCACCCTGTTCATCGTCTCCTCGAAGTCCTTCGGCACCCTGGAGACGCTGAAGAACGCCCAGGCCGCGCGGCGCTGGGTGCTCGCCCAGGGCGCCGGCGAGGCCGACCTGCACCGCCACTTCATCGCCGTGTCCAGCAACCGCAAGGCGGCGGTCGAGTTCGGCATCGCCGAAGAGAACATCTTCCCGATGTGGGACTGGGTGGGCGGGCGCTACTCGCTGTGGTCGGCGATCGGCCTGCCGATCGCCCTGGCCATCGGCATGGGCAACTTCAAGGAACTGCTGGCCGGCGCCTACAAGATGGACCGCCACTTCCTCACCGCGCCCTTCGAAGCCAACATGCCGGTGCTGCTGGCCCTGCTCGGCGTCTGGTACGGCGACTTCTGGGGCGCGCAGAGCCACGCGATCCTGCCCTACGACCACAACCTGCGCAATTTCAACCAGCACCTGCAGCAGCTGGACATGGAATCCAACGGCAAGCGCGTGCGCCAGGACGGCAGCCCGGTGAGCTGCGGCACCGGCCCGGTGATCTGGGGCGGGGTCGGCTGCAACGGCCAGCACGCCTACCACCAGCTGCTGCACCAGGGCACCCTGATGATCCCGGCCGACTTCATCGTGCCGGTGACCAGCTACCATCCGCTGGCCGACCACCACCAGTGGCTGTTCGCCAACTGCCTGTCGCAGAGCCAGGCGCTGATGTGCGGCAAGACCCTCGCCGAGGCCGAGGCCGAGCTGCGCGCCGCCGGCCTGGCCGAGAGCGAGGTGCAGCGCCTGGCGCCGCACAAGGTGATCCCCGGCAACCGGCCGAGCAACACCATCGTCCTCGAGCGGGTCAGCCCGCAGCGTCTCGGCGCGCTGATCGCCCTCTACGAGCACAAGGTGTTCGCCCAGAGCGTGATCTGGGGCATCAACGCCTTCGACCAGTGGGGCGTCGAGCTGGGCAAGGAGCTGGGCAAGACCCTCTACGCCCGCCTCACCGGCGAGGACTCCAGCCCCGCCGAGGACGGCTCGACCCAGGGCCTGATCGACCACTTCCGCTCCCGCCACCGCGGCTGAGCCCGGGGCGGCCCGCCCGTGCGGCGGGCCGCCCTTGCGACGCTCCCCATCCGGGTCCACGCTGAAGGACATCGCGGACAGCCTTCCAGGAGCTGCGCCATGTTCGACATCCGCCCCCACCCGGTCGATGCCGCCGCCTACCGCCATGCCTGGCTGCACGCCGAGGACTACCGGCGCCTGTACCGGCAGTCCATCGACCACCCCGAGCAGTTCTGGAGCGAGCAGGCCCGCCAGTTCCTCGACTGGTTCAGGCCCTGGCGCAGCGTGCACCACGGCGACTTCGCCCGCGGCCAGGCCAGCTGGTTCAAGGGCGGCCAGCTCAACGCCGCCTACAACTGCCTGGACCGCCACCTGGCCAGCCGCGGCGAGCAGACCGCGATCATCTGGGAAGGCGACGAACCGGGACAGTCCCGCCACCTCAGCTACCGCGAGCTGCATGAGCAGGTCTGCCGGCTGGCCAATGCGCTGAAGCTGCTGGGGGTGAGGAAGGGCGACCGGGTGTGCATCTACCTGCCGATGATCCCGGCGGCGGCCTGCGCCATGCTCGCCTGCGCGCGGATCGGCGCGGTGCACTCGGTGGTTTTCGGCGGCTTCGCCCCCGACGCCCTGCGCGACCGCATCCAGGACGCCGACTGCCGGCTGGTGATCACCGCCGACGAGGGCGTGCGCGGCGGCAAGCGCATCCCGCTGAAGGCCAACGTCGACCACGCCCTGCGGGACTGCCCGAACGTGACCGGCGTGATCGTGGTCGCCCACCGCCACGCCGGCATCGACTGGCTGGCCGGGCGCGACCACTGGTACCACGAGCTGCTCGGCCAGGTCGACGGCGACTGCCCGGCCGAGCCGATGGACGCCGAGGACCCGCTGTTCATCCTCTACACCTCGGGCTCGACCGGCAAGCCCAAGGGCGTGCTGCACTGCACCGGCGGCTACCTGCTGGCCGCGGCCATGACCCACCGCTACGTGTTCGACTACCGCGACGGCGAGGTGTTCTGGTGCACCGCCGACGTCGGCTGGGTCACCGGGCACAGCTACGGGGTGTACGGGCCGCTGGCCAATGGCGCGATCACCCTGCTGTACGAGGGCGTGCCCGCCTACCCGGACGCCGCGCGGCCCTGGCAGATCGTCGACAGGCACAGCGTGAACATCTTCTACACCGCGCCCACCGCCCTGCGCGCGCTGATGCGCGAGGGCGAGGAGCCGGTGCGCCGGACCTCGCGCGCGAGCCTGCGCCTGCTCGGCTCGGTGGGCGAGCCGATCAACCCGGAGGCCTGGGAGTGGTACTACCACGTGGTCGGCGACAGCCGCTGCCCGATCGTCGACACCTGGTGGCAGACCGAGACCGGCGCCATCATGATCGCCCCGCTGCCCGGCGCCACCACCCTCAAGCCCGGCTCGGCGACCCGGCCGTTCTTCGGCGTGCAGCCGGTGCTGCTCGACGAGCAGGGCTGCGAGATCGACGGGCCCGGAGCGGGACTGCTGGCGATCAAGGCCAGCTGGCCGAGCCAGATCCGCACGGTCTTCGGCGACCACCAGCGCCTGCTCGACACCTACTTCAGGCCCTACCCCGGCTACTACTTCACCGGCGACGGCGCGCGCCGCGACGAGGACGGCGACTGGTGGATCACCGGGCGGGTCGACGACGTGCTCAACGTCTCCGGCCACCGCCTGGGCAGCGCCGAGGTGGAGAGCGCGCTGGTGCTGCACGACGCGGTGGCCGAGGCCGCGGTGGTCGGCTACCCGCACGACCTCAAGGGCCAGGGCATCTACGCCTTCGTCACCCTGATGACGGACAGCCAGCCCAGCGAGGGCCTGCGCCAGGAGCTCGCCGAGCTGGTCGCCCGCGAGGTCGGCCACTTCGCCCGCCCGGATCTGATCCAGTGGGCGCCGGGCCTGCCGAAGACCCGCTCGGGCAAGATCCTGCGGCGCATCCTGCGCAAGATCGCCGGCAACGAGCTGGACAACCTCGGCGACCTGTCGACCCTGGCCGACCCGACCGTGGTGGACAACCTGATCGAGCAGCGCATCCATCGCTGAACATCGCGCCGGCGCGTGGAAAAGCGACGGCAGCCCGAACGGGCGCTGGTAAACTGCCGCTCCCCATACCCGAGGAGACGCGCCATGTCCGCCTTGAACCAGGCGCTGCGCGCCGCCTTCGAGCGCCGTCAGGCCCTGATCGCCGAACTGCACGGCCAGGGCACCGACTGCTACCGCCTGTTCCACGGCAGCCAGGAGGGCGCGCCGGGCCTGACCGTCGACCGCTACGGCCCGCAGCTGCTGGTGCAGAGCTTCCACCAGCCGCTCGAGCGCGATGCCCTGCTCGAGCTGTTCGCCGCCTGCCAGGCCTTTCTCGGCACCGAGCTGCTGGCGGTGTACAACGACCGCTCGCAGCCCAACTCGCGCATCGACCGCACGGACCCGGTCTGCCAGCCCACCCCCGAGGCGCTGAGCGATCTGGTCGGCCACGAGTGGGGGCTGAACTACCGGGTGCGCGCCCGCCACCCGGGCCAGGACCCGTTGCTGTTCCTCGACCTGCGCAACGCCCGCGGCTGGGTCAGGCGCCACAGCG
Source organism: Pseudomonas sp. AN-1 (assembly GCF_034057115.1). NCBI lineage: Bacteria > Pseudomonadati > Pseudomonadota > Gammaproteobacteria > Pseudomonadales > Pseudomonadaceae > Pseudomonas > Pseudomonas sp. AN-1. The sequence goes on from NZ_CP139195.1 coordinate 2,652,273, forward strand.
CCGGCAGGTCGGTGCTCAACCTGTTCGCCTACACCTGCGGCGTCGGCCTGTGCGCCGCGGCCGGCGGCGCACGCCGCGTGGTCAACCTCGACTTCGCCGAGGGCAACCTGGCGGTCGGCCGCGAGAATGGCGCGCTCAATCCGGCCCTGCCGGAAATGCACTTCATCCAGTCCGACTACTTCCCGGCGATCCGCCAGCTGGCCGGTCTGCCGGTGGCGCACCGCCGCGGCCAGCGCCTGCCGAGCTACCCGCGCCTGGCCGCCGAGCAGTTCGACCTGGTGTTCCTCGATCCGCCGGCCTGGGCGCGCAGCGCCTTCGGCACCGTCGACCTGCTGCGTGACTACCAGAGCCTGCTCAAGCCGGCGCTGCTGGCCACCGCCGCGGGCGGCACCCTGGTGTGCTGCAACAACCTCGCCAGGGTCGAGCTGGACGACTGGCGCGAACAGGTGCTGCGCTGCGCGGCGAAGAACGGCCGCCCGGTACGCGAGGTCGAGGTGCTGGCACCGGCCGCCGACTTCCCCTCCTTCGACGGCCGCCCGCCGCTGAAGACCCTGATCCTCCATCTCTGAACCGTGCCGGGCGCCGGCCTGCCGCGGCAAACTGCCGGCGCCGGCAAGGATCGGAACCGGCCGGGCATGCCATACTCCAAGGCAGCTCACGCCCGATAGAAGCGCCCGGCCATGTCCAAAGGATTGAAACGCGGTCTCGCCGCGCTGGTTCTCGCCCCCCTGCTATACGCCCTGCTCGGCTTCCTCGTGCTGCCCTGGGCCGGCCTCAAGCTGGCCAACCAGAAGCTGGCCGAGTACGCCACCGTGCCGGCCCGCCTCGAGCGCATCGAGCTCAACCCGTTCAGCCTCGAGCTGACCCTGCACGGCCTGCGTGTGGGCGAGGCCGGGGCGGAACAGCTGGCCTTCGCCCGCCTGTACGCCGACCTGCAGGTCGACAGCCTGTGGCAGGGCGCCCTGCACCTGCGCGAACTGCTGCTGGAGCGGCCGCACGTCGAGCTGCTGTTCGCCGCCGACCGGCCGTTCAACCTGCTGCGCCTGTTCAGGTTGCCGGCGAAGGGCGCCGCGGAAGAAAAGCCGGCCGGCGAGCCCTTCCCGCTGCTGGTCGACCGCCTGGCCCTGAGCGGCGGCAGCCTGCATCTGCTCGACGAGCGCCCGCAGCCGCCGGTCGAACTGCGCTACGAGGCCCTCGACCTCGAACTGCGCCACATCGGCACCCGCGCGGAGGACAACGGCGAGTTCAGCCTCAAGGCCAGCGGCTCGAGCGGCGCCAACCTCGACCTGCAGGGCCGCCTGGGCCTGCAGCCCGTGCGCGCCGAAGGGCGGCTGCAGGTGGCCGAGATCGGCCTGACCACCTGGTGGCCCTACGTGCGCCGCGCGCTGCCGCTGGAGCTGACCCAAGGGCAGGCCAGCGTGGCCAGCGACTTCCGCCTCGAGCTGCGCGAGGGCCTGCATCTGCAGCTGGACAACAGCCAGCTGCAGCTCAGCGGCCTGCGCCTGCAGCAGGCCGATGGCCAGCCCCTGCTCGATGCCGAACGCCTCGACCTCGCCAGCGCCCAGCTGCGTCTGAGCCCGGGACCGCAGCTGATCCTGAGCGACGGCCAGGCGCACCTGGCGGCGCTGCAGCTGCACCGTCCGGGCGAGCAGCCGCTGCTCAGGCTGGCCAGCCTGGAAGCCGGCAATGCCAGCCTGGACCTGGGCGCCCGCCAGCTGGTGATCGGCCAGCTGCGCAGCCAGGGCCTGGAGGCCTGGGCCGCGCGCGAAGCGGATGGCCGCCTCGACTGGCAGACGCTGGTCGAGCAGCAGCTGGCGCAGCTCCAGCGCCACGCCGCGGCCGCCGGCAGCAGCGAGCGCCCCGTCGGCACGGCGGAGCAGCCGGTCGCGGCCGGCGAAGCGGCCAACGCCAGTGCAACGCCTGCCGCGCCGGCCACGGCCACGGCCACGGAACAGACTGCCGGCACGGACGCCTCGGCGCCATCGGCCGGCCCCTGGCAGGTGCAGCTCAGGGACATCCAGCTGCGCGACTGGCGCGCCCACCTCGCGGACCGCGTGCCCAGCCCCGCCGTGGCGCTGGACATCGGCCCGCTGGATCTCGACCTGCAGGATGCCACCAGCACTGGCGAGCAGCCCTTCACCCTCAGGCTGGCCAGCGGCATCGGCGCCCATGGCCAGCTGGCGGCCAGCGGCCAGGTGCGCCTCAGGCCGCTCGCCAGCCAGCTCAAGGTGCAGGCGAGCGACCTCGACCTGCGCCTGGCGCAGGCCTACCTCAGCCCGTTCATCCACCTGGAGCTGCGCAGCGGCCTGCTCGGCGCCGAACTGGCGGTCGACCTGCAGAACGCCGCGCCGCTGGCGTTGCGCCTCGCCGGCAAGGCCAGGGTCAGCCAGCTGCACACCCTGGACACCCTCAAGGGGCGCGACTTCGTCAGGTGGCAGACCCTCGACCTCGACGGCCTCGACTACCGCCACGGCGAGCAGCTGCGCATCGACCGCGTGCGCCTGCAGCAGCCCTACGCGCGCTTCATCATCAACGAGGATCTCAGCACCAACGTCAAGGAGCTGCTGATCCCGCAGCCGCCCAAGGCGGCACCGACCCGCCCGGAGCCGCCGCTGCACCTGGTGGTGGGCGGCATCGACATCGCCGACGGCTCGGCCAACTTCGCCGACTTCTCGCTCACCCCCAACTTCGCCACCGCCATCCAGCAACTCAACGGGCGCATCGGCACCCTGGACAACCAGTCGCGCAAGCCGGCCAGCGTGGACATCCGCGGCAAGGTCGACCGCTACGCGCCGGTGAGCATCAAGGGTCAGCTGACGCCCTTCGCACCGCTGGAGCAGCTGGACATCGCCACCCGCTTCCAGCGCGTCGAGCTGACCACCCTGACGCCCTACGCCGGCAAGTTCGCCGGCTACAAGATCCGCAAGGGCCGTCTCAATCTCGACCTGCACTACCGGGTCACCAAGGGCCAGTTGAACGCCGACAACAAGGTACTGCTGGAGGACCTGCAGCTCGGCGAGCGGGTCGACAGCCCCAGCGCCACCGACCTGCCGGTGCGCCTGGCGGTGGCGCTGCTCAAGGACACCGACGGCAACATCGCCATCGCCCTGCCGGTGCAGGGCGACCTCAACAATCCCGAGTTCAGCGTGGTGCCGATCGTCTGGCAGACCCTGCGCAACCTGATGCTGCGTGCGGTGCAGGCACCGTTCAAGCTGATCGCCGGCCTGCTCGACGGCGGCGAGGAGCCGCTCGACAGCGTGCCCTTCGCCGCCGGCTCCAGCGAACTGGACGAGCAGGCCCGCGCCAGCCTCGGCAAGCTGGCCAAGGCGCTGGGACAGCGCCCGGCCCTGCGCCTGGAGGTCGAGGGCATGAGCGTGGCCGCGCTCGACGGCCCGCCGCTGGCCGAACAGCGCCTGGCCCGCGAATACCAGGAGACCTGGTACCGCATGCTGCAGCGGCGCGGCGACAAGGTGCCGGCCGAGGCCAGCCAGCTCCAGGTGCCGGAAGACATGCAGGCGATCCTGCTCGAGGGCATCTACCGCGCCCGCCTCGGCCAGCAGCCACCGGCCGAATGGCGCGAGCTGAAGAAGCCCGAGCGCGCCGTCCGCCTGCGCCAGGCCGTGCTCGACTCCTGGGCGCAGAGCGCGCTGCTGCAGCGCCAGCTGGCCCAGGACCGCGCCCGCACGATCAAGGCCTGGCTGGTCGAGCAGGGCGGCCTGGCCGACGAGCGCATCTACCTGCTGGATGTCGGTAGCGTCGAGGGCGCCGGCACCGGCGGCCGCATCGTCGTGCCTCTGCATCTGGACAGCGAATGAGCATGCGACTGCGCGGTCCAATCGACAGCGGCCGCCTCGGCCCGCAGAATGCCCCCCAGCCACCATCGGGATGATTCCAGTGAAAGCCTTCCTGCCCCTGACCCTGCTGCTGCTCGCCGTTCCGGCCGGAGCCGCCACCCTGCGCTGTGGCAGCGCCCTGATCAGCACCGGCGATCACGCCCTCGAGGTCCAGGAGAAGTGCGGCGAGCCGGCCAGCCGCAGCATCATCGGCTACCGCCAGCGCGGCGACGACTGGGGCAACTACGAGGAGGTCCGCATCGACGAGTGGATCTACGGACCGCGCAGCGGCATGTACTACTTCCTGCGCTTCGAGGGCAACCGCCTCACCGAGATCCGCAGCCAGCGCCGCTACTGAGCCTCGCCCTCGCCGATCCCGGAAAACAGAAAAGGCCCCGAAGGGCCTTTTCTGTCATGCGCTCAGCTCGATCAGACGCCGGAGGCTTCGGCAGCCGCCACGTCCTTGATCGACAGCTTGATGCGACCGCGGTTGTCCACGTCCAGCACCAGCACCTTCACTTCCTCGCCTTCCTTGAGCACGTCGGTGACCTTCTCGATGCGCTTGTCGCTGATCTGCGAGATGTGCACCAGACCGTCCTTGCCCGGCAGGATGTTGACGAAGGCGCCGAAGTCGACGATGCGCTCGACCTTGCCGACGTAGATCTTGCCGATCTCGGCCTCGGCGGTGATGCCCAGCACGCGCTGACGGGCAGCCTCGGCGGCTTCCTTGGTCTCGCCGTAGATCTTCACGCTGCCGTCGTCCTCGATGTCGATCGAGGCCTTGGTCTCTTCGCAGATGCTGCGGATGGTGGCGCCGCCCTTGCCGATGACGTCGCGGATCTTGTCGGTGTCGATGCGCATCTGCAGCATGGTCGGGGCGTTTTCCGACAGCTCGGCGCGCGGCTTGGCGATCACCTGGTTCATCTGGCCGAGGATGTTCAGACGCGCTTCCAGAGCCTGGTTCAGCGCGATCTCCATGATCTCTTCGGTGATGCCCTGGATCTTGATGTCCATCTGCAGGGCGGTGACGCCCTTGTCGGTACCGGCCACCTTGAAGTCCATGTCGCCGAGGTGGTCCTCGTCGCCGAGGATGTCGGTCAGCACGGCGAACTTGTCGCCTTCCTTGACCAGACCCATGGCGATGCCGGCCACCGGCGCCTTGACCGGCACACCGGCGTCCATCAGCGCCAGGGAAGCGCCGCACACCGAGGCCATCGAGCTGGAGCCGTTGGACTCGGTGATTTCCGACACCACGCGGATGGTGTAGGGGAAGTCGGCCTGGCTCGGCAGCATGGCGGCGACGCCACGACGGGCCAGACGGCCGTGGCCGATCTCGCGACGGCCCGGGCTGCCCATGCGGCCGCACTCGCCGACCGAGAACGGCGGGAAGTTGTAGTGCAGCATGAAGGCGTCCTTGCGCTCGCCTTCCAGGGTGTCCAGCAGCTGGGCGTCGCGGGCGGTGCCGAGGGTGGCGACCACCAGGGCCTGAGTCTCGCCACGGGTGAACAGCGCGGAGCCGTGGGTCTTGCCCAGCACGCCGACCTCGATGGCCAGCGGGCGCACGGTGCGGGTATCGCGGCCGTCGATGCGCGGCTTGCCGTTGACGATGTTCTCGCGCACGGTGCGGTATTCGAGCAGGCCGAACACTTCCTTGACTTCGCCGGCCGGGAACTGGCCTTCGCCGTCACCGGCGAACTTGGCGATCACCTGCTCGCGCAGGGCGTCGAGGGCGGCGTAGCGCTGCTGCTTGACGGTGATGGTGTAGGCGTTGGAGATCGCCTCGCCGAACTCGGCCTTGATGGCGTCGATCAGCACGGTGTTGGCCTGCGGAGCCTGCCAGTCCCAGCGCGGCTTGCCGGCTTCGGCGGCGAATTCCTTGATGGCGCGGATGGCGTTCTGGAATTCCTCGTGGGCGAACAGCACGGCGCCCAGCATCTGGTCTTCGGTCAGCTCTTCGGCTTCCGACTCGACCATCAGCACGGCGTCTTCGGTACCGGCCACCACCATGTCCAGGCGCGAGCTCTGCAGCTGCTCGTAGCTCGGGTTGAGGATGTAGCCCAGTTCGTCATGGTAGCCGACGCGGGCGGCGCCGATCGGACCGTCGAACGGGATGCCGGAGACGGCCAGGGCGGCGGAGGTGCCGATCATCGCGGCGATGTCCGGATCGGACTTCTTGTTGGTCGACACGACGGTGCAGACGACCTGCACTTCGTTCATGAAGCCTTCGGGGAACAGCGGGCGGATCGGGCGGTCGATCAGGCGCGAGGTCAGGGTTTCCTTCTCGCTCGGACGGCCTTCACGCTTGAAGAAGCCACCCGGGATGCGGCCGGCGGCGTAGGTCTTTTCCTGGTAGTGCACGGACAGCGGGAAGAAGCCCTTGCCCGGATCGGCCTGCTTGGCGCCGACCACGGTGACCAGCACGCTGACATCGTCGGTGCTGACCAGCACCGCGCCGCTGGCCTGCCGGGCGATGCGCCCGGTCTCGAGGGTGAAGGTCGTCTGACCGAACTGGAACTGCTTGATAACCGGATTCACGGTGTTTTCCTTCTCTGTGTTGCCTTGGGGAAATCGCTGGAGCTCTGGAGTCGCGCCCGCTGGCGCGCTCGGCAAGTCATCTACGAAAGGCGACTGCCACGGCCTTTCGTGGATGCCCTGGGAAAACCGGGAGCTGGCGCCCCGGGGCGGAGGCGGGCCAAGGCCCACCTGTCGCTCCGAACCGCCAGCTCCCGGCTTCGGCGAGCCACGTCTTAGCGACGCAGGCCCAGGCGCGCGATCAGGGCGCTGTAACGAGTGGTGTCCTTACCCTTCAGGTAGTCCAGCAGCTTGCGGCGCTGGTTGACCATGCGGATCAGACCACGACGGCTGTGGTGGTCCTTGGCGTTGGCCTTGAAGTGATCCTGCAGCTTGTTGATGTTGGCGGTCAGCAGGGCAACCTGCACTTCCGGGGAACCGGTATCGCCAGCAGCTTGCTGATACTCGTTAACGATCTGGGCTTTCTCTTGGACGCTCAGTGCCATGATGGACTTTCCTCTGAGGTAACAGGCCGGGGAAGTACCCCGTTTTCATGAATGGAGGAGTGACCGTGCCTGCTGACAGCCACCCTCGTCCGGTCCTCAGGACCGAATCAGTCGACGCGGCGCAATGCGCCCGTCGTCGGTCGCCTCACCGATACCGATGAAGCGACCTTGGTGATCGCGTACCCGCAGCATGCCGAACTTCGGCGCTTCGGGAGCCCGCACCGGCTGCCCGTGCAGCCAGTAGTAGGCGCTGTGCTCCGACAGCTGCACTGCCGGCCAGTGCTCCAGACCGCAGTCCACCGGGAGGAGGAAGCGATCCAGTGCCTCGGCGCCACCCTGCTCGTGGGCGGCGATCAGCTCGTCGAGGCTGATCGCCTGCGCCAGGCTGAACGGACCGGCCTGGGTGCGGCGCAGCTCGGCGACATGTGCCCCGCAGCCCAGCGCCTGGCCGAGATCCTCGACCAGGGTGCGGATGTAGGTGCCCTTGCTGCAGCTGACTTCCAGATCGGCGAACGGCGGCGCGAAGCGGGTCAGCTCGAGCCGGTCAATAGTAACAGAACGCGCCTCGCGCTCCACCACCTCGCCGGCGCGCGCCAGCTTGTACAGCGGCTGGCCATCCTTCTTCAGCGCCGAGTACATCGGCGGCACCTGCTGGATGGCACCGCGGAAACGCGGCAGCAGGGCCTCCAGCTGTTCGCGGTCGAAGTTCACCTCGCGGCGCTCGAGCACCTCGCCCTCGGCATCGCCGGTGGTGGTGGTGACGCCGAGGTGCATGACCGTGGCGTAGCCCTTCTCGGCGTCCAGCAGGTACTGGGAGAACTTGGTCGCCTCGCCGAAGCACAGCGGCAGCACCCCGGTGGCCAGCGGGTCGAGGCTACCGGTGTGGCCGGCCTTCTCGGCGTTGAGCAGCCAGCGCACCTTCTGCAGGGCGGCGTTGGAGCTGAAGCCGCGCGGCTTGTCGAGGATCAGGATACCGCTGACCGCGCGGCGGATGCGTTTGACCTGGGCCACGCCTTACTCCTTGTCCGTGTCCTGGTGACGACGGTCCTCGGCCACCGCGCGCTCGATCAGCGCCGACAGCTGGGCGCCGCGGCGCACGCTCTCGTCGTAGAGGAAATGCAGCTGCGGGATGGTACGCAGCTTGATCGCGCGACCGAGCAGCATGCGCAGGTAACCGGCGGCATCCTTGAGGATCTCCTGGTTGAGGGCGATCTTCTCGGCGTTGTCGTCCTGCCCCATCACGGTGAAAAACACCTTGGCGTGGGCCAGGTCGCGGCTGACGTCGATGCCGGTCAGGGTCACCAGGCCCAGACGCGGATCCTTGATCTCGCGCTGGATCAGCTGCGCGAGTTCGCGCTGCATCTGGTCACCGATCCGCTGGGTGCGGCTGTATTCTTTGGCCATGACTGTAATCCGTAAAAAACCCTGAAGCCGAAACGCACAAGCCGGAAGCATCCTACAGGAGCTTCCGGCTTGGCGCTTGCAGCACTCGCTGGCGCTTAGAGGCTGCGCGCTACCTGGACCTTCTCGAAGACTTCGATCTTGTCGCCGACGCGGACGTCGTTGTAGCTCTTCACGCCGATACCGCACTCCATGCCGTTACGCACTTCGGCGACGTCGTCCTTGAAGCGGCGCAGCGATTCCAGCTCGCCCTCGAAGACCACCACGTCGTCGCGCAGCACGCGGATCGGACGGTTGCGATGGACGGTACCTTCCAGCACCATGCAGCCGGCGATGGCGCCGAACTTCGGCGAACGGAACACGTCACGCACTTCGGCGATGCCGAGGATGTTCTCGCGCACGTCGCTGCCGAGCATACCGGTGAGCGCCTTCTTGACGTCCTCGATGATGTCGTAGATGACGTTGTAGTAGCGCAGGTCCAGGCCTTCCTGCTCGACGATCTTGCGCGCGCCGGCGTCGGCACGCACGTTGAAGCCGAAGATCACCGCGCTGGAAGCCAGCGCCAGGTTGGCGTCGCTCTCGGTGATGCCACCGACGCCGCCGCCGACCACGCGCACCTGGACCTCCTCGTTGCCGAGGCCTTCCAGCGAGCCCTGCAGGGCCTCCAGGGAGCCGCGCACGTCGGTCTTGAGGACCACGTTGAGGGTCTTCTTCTCTTCCTGACCCATAGTCTCGAAGATGTTTTCCAGCTTGCCGGCGTGGGCGCGGGCCAGCTTGACCTCGCGGAACTTGCCCTGACGGAACAGCGCGACTTCGCGGGCCTTCTTCTCGTCGGCGACCACGGTCAGCTCGTCGCCGGCATCCGGGGTGCCATCGAGGCCGAGGATCTCGACCGGGATGGACGGACCGGCTTCCTTGATCGGCTTGCCGTTCTCGTCGAGCATGGCGCGCACGCGGCCATAGTTGACGCCGACCAGCACCATATCGCCCTGGCGCAGGGTACCGTCCTGGACCAGCACGGTAGCCACCGGACCGCGGCCCTTGTCCAGGCGCGACTCGACCACCACGCCACGGCCCGGGGCCGACGGCGTGGCCTTCAGCTCGAGGACTTCGGCCTGCAGCAGCACGGCTTCGAGCAGCTCGTCGATGCCGGTACCGACCTTGGCCGATACGTGCACGAACGGCGCATCGCCGCCCCACTCTTCCGGGATCACATCCAGCGCGGCCAGGCCGTTCTTGATGTTGTCCGGATTGGCGTCCGGCTTGTCGATCTTGTTGACCGCGACCACGATCGGCACGCCAGCCGCTTTCGCGTGCTGCACGGCTTCCTGGGTCTGCGGCATCACGCCGTCGTCGGCCGCCACCACCAGGATGACCACGTCGGTCGCCTGGGCACCACGGGCACGCATCTGGGTGAACGCGGCGTGGCCGGGGGTGTCGAGGAAGGTGATCATGCCGCGATCGGTTTCCACGTGGTAGGCGCCGATGTGCTGGGTGATGCCACCCGCCTCGCCGGTCGCCACCTTGGTGCGGCGGATGTAGTCGAGCAGCGAGGTCTTGCCATGGTCGACGTGACCCATGACGGTGACCACCGGTGCGCGCGACGCGGCCTCGCCCTCGAACTTGAGGGATTCGGCCAGTTGCTCTTCCAGGGCGTTCTCGCTGACCAGCTTGACCTTGTGGCCCATCTCTTCGGCCACCAGCTGCGCGGTTTCCTGGTCGAGCACCTGGTTGATGGTCACCGGAGAGCCCATCTTGAACATGAACTTGACCACTTCGGCGCCCTTGACCGACATCTGCGCGGCCAGTTCGGCCACGGTGATGGTCTCGCCGATGCTCACTTCACGTACGATCGGGCCGGTCGGGCTCTGGAAGCCATGCTGGTTGCGCTTCTTCAGCTTGCCCTTGCCGCCACGGCCGCCACGACGGGCAAAACCGTCCTCGTCATCGCTGCGCGGAGCGACGCGCGGAGTCGGCGCCTTTTCCTTCAGCGACGGGCGATGCTGGGCCTGCTTGCGATCGCGACGCTCGTCGTCCTCGTTGCGCTTGGGTGCCGCGCGGCGAGCCTCTTCCTTGGCGCGCTCGGTAGTGGCCGGCTTGGCGGCCTCGACCTGGGCTGCCGCCACAGCGGCAGCTTCGGCGGCAGCCTGGCGGGCGGCCACTGCACGCAGGCGGGCTTCCTCGGCGTCGTCGACACGCCGGCGCGACTCCGGCCGGGCCGGCGCGGGGGCCGGGGCCTCGGCCTTCTGGCGCGCCGCCTCGGCGGCGGCGCGGTCGGCTGCCGCACGCTCCTCGGCAACACGCTTGTCGTCCACCTCGCGCTTGGGCGCGACCACCGCTTCGGCCGCTTCCGGCTTGACGAAGGTCTTCTTCTTGCGCACTTCGACGCTGATGGTCTTGCTGCCAGCCACCCGCAGGGTGCTGGTGGTCTTGCGCTTCAGGGTGATCTTGCTGGGCTCTTCCAGCTTTTCACCGTGGCTGCTCTTCAGGTGCGCCAATAGCTTCTGCTTCTCTTCGTCGGTCACTACTTGCTCGGCGCGGTTGTGCGGCAGACCTGCCTCACGCATTTGCTGCAGCAGGCGCTCTACCGGTGTATCGACCACCTGGGCCAGTTCTTTCACCGTGACTTGCGTCATGCACTTCTCTCCTCAGGCCGCGACCACTTACTCGAACCAATGGGCTCGGGCGGCCATGATCAGCTTGCCGGCACGCTCTTCAGTCATGCCGTCGATCTCGAGCAGGTCGTCAATCGACTGCTCGGCCAGGTCTTCGCGGGTGGGCACGCCACGCAGGGCCAGCTCGACAGCCAGCTCCTTGGTCATGCCGTCCAGTTCCAGCAAGTCATCTGCCGGATGGGCGTCCGCGAGCTTCTCTTCAGTGGCGATCGCCTTGGTCAGCAGGCGATCCTTAGCACGGGCGCGCAGCTCATTGACGATCTCTTCATCAAAGCCCTCGATGCTGAGCATCTCTTCCATGGGCACGTAGGCAATCTCTTCCAGGGTGGTGAAACCCTCCTCCACCAGCACCTCTGCCAGTTCCTCGTCCACCTCCAGCTCGTCGATGAAGCGCTGCAGGATGTCGCCGGTCTCGGCCTGCTGCTTGGCCTGGATGTCGGCCTCGGTCATCACGTTGAGGGTCCAGCCGGTCAGCTGGCTGGCCAGGCGCACGTTCTGCCCGCTGCGGCCGATGGCCTGGGCCAGGTTGTCGGCCGCCACGGCGATGTCCATGGTGTGGGTGTCCTCGTCGACGATGATCGCCGCCACTTCGGCCGGAGCCATGGCATTGATCACGAACTGCGCCGGGTTGTCGTCCCACAGCACGATGTCGACGCGCTCGCCGCCCAGCTCGCCGGACACGGCCTGCACGCGCGAACCGCGCATGCCGATGCAGGCACCCTGCGGGTCGATGCGCTTGTCCTTGGAGCGCACGGCGATCTTGGCGCGCGAACCCGGGTCACGGGCGGCAGCCATGATCTCGATCAGCCCTTCGGCGATCTCCGGCACCTCGATGCTGAACAGCTCGATGATCATTTCCGGCGCGGTGCGCGACAGGATCAGCTGCGGGCCGCGGTTCTCGCTGCGGATTTCCTTGAGCAGGGCGCGCACGCGGGTACCGACGCGGAACGACTCGCGCGGGATGATGTGCTCGCGGGCCAGCAGGGCCTCGGCATTGTTGCCCAGATCGACGATCACGCTGTCGCGGGAGGCCTTCTTCACGGTTCCGGAGATGATCTCGCCGACCCGCTCGCGGTAGGCGTCGACCACTTGGGCGCGCTCGGCCTCGCGGACCTTCTGGACGATGACCTGCTTGGCGGTCTGCGCGGCGATGCGGCCGAACTCGATCGACTCGATCTTCTCCTCGATCAGGTCGCCGACCTTGGCGCCTTCCTGCTTCTCCTGCGCCTCGGCGAGGGTCAGCTCGGCCGCCGGATTCTCCAGGGCTTCTTCCTCGACCACGGTCCAGCGGCGGAAGGTTTCATAGTTGCCATTGTGACGATTGATCGACACGCGCACGTCGACCTCGTCCTCGTAACGTTTCTTGGTGGCAGTGGCCAGAGCCAGTTCCAGCGCTTCGAAAATCACGCCGGCCGGTACGCCCTTTTCATTGGACACCGACTCTACTACCAGCAGTACTTCTTTGCTCATCGTACGCCTCGCCTTTCGCAATCCATTGGGATCCGCCGGATCCGCGCCTCAGTCAAAACGGGGAATGATGTTGGCCTTGTCGATCGACTCGATCGGCAGCAGGTATTCATGGTTGTCGACCTGGACCACCACATCCTGCTCCTCGACGCCACACAGCACGCCCTGGAAATTGCGTCGACCCTCGTAGGGCGAGCGCAGCCTGATCTTCACCTGCGCGCCGGCATGGGCAGCGAACTGCTCGAGGGTGAACAAGGGGCGATCCATTCCCGGTGAAGAAACTTCCAGGGTGTACTCGCCGCTGATCGGGTCCTCGACATCCAGCACACCGCTGATCTGGCGACTGACCTTTTCGCAGTCGTCGATCAGGATGCCATCGGGATTATCGATGTAGACCCGCAGCAGGGAGTGCCGCCCCTGGGAAATGAATTCGATGCCCCAGCACTGGTAGCCGAGGGCCTCGACTACCGGGGCCAGCAAGGCCTGCAACTGTTCTAGCTTGCTCGACACCTGATCGCCTCCGCATGCTGTGCAAACAAAAAATGGGCGAAGCGCCCATCCCGTAGGTGACCACTCGCCAGAATGGAGAGTGGTACAGACTGTCCAACTAGCAAAAGGCCCCTTAAAAGGGGCCTTTTGAAAAACTGGTTGCGGGGGCAGGATTTGAACCTACGACCTTCGGGTTATGAGCCCGACGAGCTACCAGACTGCTCCACCCCGCGCCAAAGATGATGAACTATACAGCGCCCGCCCCTGGCGGTCAACTGAAGTTCCGGTAACGACGAAGCCCGCATCAGCGGGCTTCGTCGTGTTTGGTACCGAGGAGGGGACTCGAACCCCTACAGCCTATGGCCACTACCACCTCAAGGTAGCGTGTCTACCAATTCCACCACCTCGGCAAACTCTTTTGTCGCAAACTACCCGTTACTGCTTCTGTCCTTCAGTTGCCGGAACATCCGAGGACTGGGGCTTTTGCGCTTCAAGCACTGGCACATCATCTGCAGCAGGCTTGCTTGGAACTTCTAGCACTGCCGGATCCGGCAGACCGCTTTGATTAAGCATATCAGCTTTGTCTTTGGCAAAAAAGGCCAAACCGAGGCTGGTAGCAAAAAAAACAGCAGCAAGTATAGCAGTAAAACGACTCAGGAAGGTAGCCGAACCCTGACTACCGAACACGGTTGCCGAAGCCCCCGCACCGAACGAAGCGCCGGCATCGGCACCCTTGCCCTGCTGCACCAGCACCAGGCCAACCAGCCCCAGCGCCACCAGCAAATGCACAACGATCACCACAGTCTCAAGCATCTTCAGCTTCCCGCGGCACGACAGATCGCGCCGAACTCGTCCGCATTGAGGGAGGCCCCACCGATCAGCCCCCCATCGATATCCGGCATGCCGAACAACTCGGCCGCGCTGGCGGCCTTCACGCTGCCGCCATAAACAATCCTGACACCTGCCGCCACGCTGGCATTCTCCGCCGCCAAGTGGGCACGAATCGCAGCGTGCACCTCCTGGGCCTGCTGCGGAGTCGCCGTCAGCCCGGTGCCAATGGCCCAGACCGGCTCGTAGGCGACCACCGCCCTGGCGAAGGCTCCGACTCCGAGCTCATCGATCACCGCGCCGAGCTGCTGCATCACCACCGCCAGAGTCTGGCCGGCCTCGCGCTGCTCGCGCGTCTCGCCGACGCACAGCACCGGGACCAGCCCATGCATCTGCGCCGCGGAGAACTTGCGACAGACAATCGCATCGCCCTCGCCCAGCAACTGGCGGCGCTCGGAATGCCCCACCAGCACATAGCTGCAACCCGCATCGGCCAACTGACTGGCGGAAATTTCGCCAGTCAGCGCACCCTGCATCGGCTCGACCGCGCAATTCTGCGCACCGACGGCGATCTGCTTGCCCGACAGCCCGGCAATTGCCTGGGTCACGTACAGACAGGGCGGCATCACCGCCACATCGACACCCGCCGGCAGGGCCAGCATGCGCAAACCTTTGATCAGCTCGGAAACGCTGGCCTGTGTGCCATGCATCTTCCAGTTACCAGCGACCAGGGGGCGGCGCATGCTAAACCTCGTCGTCCAAAGTGGGCGCAGATGTTACTCAAGCGCAGGCAAACTGGCAAGCGAAATCAAGCACATACCTCTTTCACGAGGGCAGCGAGGGTTTCCGCATGGGCACGCACCATTGCCTCGTCGTCGCCCTCGACCATCACCCGCACCAGCGGCTCGGTACCCGACTTGCGCAACAGCACGCGGCCGCGACCGGCCATGGCCTCGGTCACCCGCGCACAGGCTTCCTGCACCTGCGGGTGCGCCACCGGGTCCTGACCACCGCCGAAGCGCACGTTGATGAGTACCTGCGGGCACTTGTGCAGGCCGTGGCGCGCCTCGGCCAGGCTCTGCTCGCGTCGACGCAGGGCCAGCAGGACCTGCAACGCGGCAACAATCGCGTCGCCGGTGGTGACGTGCTGCTTGCAGACGATGTGTCCGGAGTTCTCGCCGCCCAGCACCCAGCCGCGCTCGAGCATCTCGGCCATCACGTAGCGGTCGCCGACCTTGGCGCGCACGAACGGGATGTTGCGCGCCGCAAGGGCCAGTTCGAGCCCCAGGTTGCTCATCAGGGTGCCGACGACGCCGGTGCCTTCCGGCAGGCGGTCGCGCTCCTGGAGGTCGCTGGCGACGATGTACAGCAGCTCGTCGCCATCGACCACGGCACCGGTATGGTCGACCATCAGCACACGGTCGCCGTCGCCGTCGAAGGCGATGCCCATGTCGGCCCCCTGCTCGAGTACCGCCTGCTGCAGCGCCCCCATGTGCGTGGAGCCGACTCCCGCGTTGATGTTGACGCCGTCCGGCTGCGCGGCGATCACCGCCACCTCGGCGCCCAGCTCGCGGAACACGCTGGGCGCGACCTTGTAGGTGGCGCCGTGGGCGCAGTCGAGCACCAGCTTGAGGCCGGAGAAATCGGTGCTGGTCGGCACGCTGCTCTTGCAGAACTCGATGTAGCGGCCGGCGGCGTCGTTGATCCGCGAGGCCTTACCCAGCTGCGCCGACTCGACCACGTGCATCGGCGCATCGAGCAGTTCCTCGATCATCAGCTCCACTTCGTCCGGCAGCTTGGTGCCCTTGCCGGAAAAGAACTTGATGCCGTTGTCGTCGTGGGGATTGTGCGAAGCGCTGATGACGATGCCGGCGTCGGCATGGAAGGTGCGGGTCAGGTAGGCCACCGCGGGAGTGGGCATCGGCCCGAGCAGCATAACGTCGGCCCCGGCGGCGATCAGACCGGCCTGCAGGGCGGACTCGAACATGTAGCCGGAGATGCGCGTGTCCTTGCCGATCAGCACCTTGCAGTGGCCCTGGCGACGAAACGCCATGCCGGCGGCCCAGCCCAGCTTGAGCATGAACTCGGGGGTGATGGGAAACTCGCCCACGCGACCGCGGATACCGTCGGTACCGAAATATTTTCTAGCCATCCTGTCTTCCTGCTTCTGTTCTCGTCACTCCGCCCATTCCACGGCGGCAATCATGCGGACCACGTCCACGGTCTCGGCGACATCGTGCACGCGGATGATCTGCGCTCCCTTGGCCACCGCCAGGGCGGCCAGAGCCAGACTGCCGTACAGGCGCTCGCCCACCGGCCTGTCCAGCACCTTGCCGATCATGCTCTTGCGCGACACGCCGACCAGCAGCGGCAGGCCGAAGGCATGCAGCCGCTCCAGATGCTGGAACAGGCGCAGATTGTGCTCCAGGGTCTTGGCGAAGCCAAACCCGGGATCCAGCACGACGCGCTCGCGAGCGATGCCGGCGCCCTCGCAGGCGGCGATGCGCTCGGCGAGGAAGTCGCGCACCTCGGCATGAATGTCCGGGTACTGCGGATCGTCCTGCATGTTGCCCGGCTCGCCGCGCATGTGCATCAGGCACACCGGCAGGCCGCTTTCGGCCGCCGCGGCGAGGGCACCGGGGCGCTGCAGCGAGCGCACGTCGTTGAGCAGGCCGGCGCCGAGGCGCGCCGAATCGCGCATCACCGCGGCGGTGGAGGTGTCGACGGAAATGATCACGTCCAGCTCGCGGGCGATGGCCTCGACCGCCGGACAGACCCGCTCCAGCTCTTCCTGCTCGGAAACCGGTGGTGCTCCCGGACGTGTCGACTCGCCGCCGATATCGATCAGCGTGGCGCCGGCGCGCACCATCGCCTCGGCGTGCCGCAACGCGGCATCCAGGCGGCTGAAGCGGCCACCGTCGGAGAAGGAGTCGGGGGTGACGTTGAGGATGCCCATCACCTGCGGACGGGACAGATCGAGAAACCGGCTGCCACAGGGCAGCCGGTCGAGGTGGGGATGCTTGCTCATCGAAGGATCAGTGTTCTCCGGCCGGGCCGCCGATCGGCTTGTCGGCCCGCGGACCGGCCTCGGCCTGCGGCCGGCTGCCTCCCGCGGAGCCGCTGCCGGAGTCGCCCCAGCCCTTGGGTTCGCGCGGCTCGCGGCCGTCCATGATGTCGGCGACCTGCTCGGCATCGATGGTCTCGTACTTCATCAGCGCATCGGCCATGGCGTGCAGCTTGTCGAGGTTGTCGCGCAGGGCCTGCTCGGCCTGGGTGTAGTTGCCGTCGATCACCGCACGCACCTCCTCGTCGATCAGCCGCGCAGTTTCCGCGGAAACGTTGCTGCCGCGTCCGGCCGAGCGGCCGAGGAACACCTCTTCCTCCTCGTCGGCGTAGGACAGGAAGCCCAGCTTGTCGGACATGCCCCACTGGGTGACCATGGTCCGCGCGATGCGGGTGGCCTGGCCGATATCGCCGGTAGCGCCGTTGGTGACCTTGTCGTGACCGAAGATGATCTCCTCGGCGATGCGCCCACCGAAGATCATCTTCAGCTTGTTGTGCAGCCAGATGCGGCTGTAGCCGTGGTGGTCGCGCTCGGGCAGGGAAATGGTCACACCCAGGGCGCGGCCGCGCGGGATGATGGTGACCTTGTGCACCGGGTCGGAGGGGAACAGGCAGCCGAGGATGGCGTGGCCGGACTCGTGGTAGGCGGTCATCAGCTTCTCGTCCTCGGTCATGACCATGGAGCGGCGCTCGGCGCCCATCATGATCTTGTCCTTGGCCAGCTCGAACTCCTTCATCTCGACCAGGCGCTTGCCGTTGCGCGCGGCGAACAGCGAGGCCTCGTTGACCAGGTTGGCCAGGTCGGCGCCGGAGAAGCCGGGGGTGCCGCGGGCGATCACCGAAGGCTCGACGTCGTCGCCCAGCGGCACCTTGCGCATGTGCACCTTGAGGATCTGCTCGCGACCGCGCACGTCCGGCAGGCCGACCACCACCTGGCGGTCGAAGCGGCCCGGGCGCAGCAGCGCCGGGTCGAGCACGTCCGGGCGGTTGGTGGCGGCGATGACGATGATGCCGTCGTTCATCTCGAAGCCGTCCATCTCCACCAGCAGCTGGTTGAGGGTCTGCTCGCGCTCGTCGTGCCCGCCGCCGAGACCGGCGCCGCGATGGCGGCCGACCGCGTCGATCTCGTCGATGAAGATGATGCAGGGCGCATGCTTCTTGGCCTGCTCGAACATGTCGCGCACGCGCGAGGCACCGACGCCGACGAACATTTCGACGAAGTCGGAACCGGAGATGGTGAAGAACGGCACCTTGGCCTCGCCGGCGATGGCCTTGGCCAGCAGGGTCTTGCCGGTACCGGGCGGACCGACCATCAGCACGCCGCGCGGGATACGCCCGCCAAGGCGCTGGAACTTGCCCGGATCACGAAGGAACTCGACCAGCTCGCCGACCTCCTCCTTGGCCTCGTCGCAGCCGGCGACGTCGGCCAGGGTGGTCTTCACCTGGTCCTCGGAGAGCAGGCGCGCCTTGCTCTTGCCGAAGCTCATCGGGCCGCCGCGACCGCCGCCGCCGCCCTGCATCTGGCGCATGAAGAACATGAACACGGCGATGATCACCAGGATCGGGAAGCTGGCCACCAGCAGCTGGCTCCAGATGCTCTGCTGCTCGGGCTGCTTGCCCTCGATCACCACCTTGCTGTCGATCAGGTCGCCGATCAGGCCGTTGTCCTGGATCGCCGGGCGCACGGTGCGGAAGGGTTCGCCGTCGACACGGCGGCCGGTGATGATGTAACCGTCGACGGTCACACGCTCGACCTTGCCGTCCTTGACCTCCTGGATGAACTCCGAATAGTTGAGCGACTGCGGCTCGTTCGGAGTGGAGAAGTTGTTCATCACCGTCACCAGCACGGCTGCGATGATCAGCCACAGGATCAGGTTCTTTGCCATGTCGTTCAATTGACTACCCTCGCTGACCGGCCCCGCCTGGAAACCGCTTCACATGACGGCCGGTTCTCTACCGACCTAACTTACTACAGCCGCCCGATTGCTGGCAGAGCGGGTTGTAACGTCGTTTGACCCGGCACCGGGCCATTGCCTGCAGTCTAGGCGCCGCAGAACCCGCGTGCGAGCAGATACTGATCGCGCGAACGGTAGCCGTCCTTCTGCGCCATCTTCACGCAGGGATCGTCGAAATGCTCTTTCAGCCAACGCGGGCTGGTCTTGGAACGGGCCACGGGGTACCTCATCTGTGCGGCTCAGGGGACACTCGGGTACACTAGCCGCCGCTTTCAACTGGATCAGACGCAAGGGTCAGATTATGCCGCTCACCAACGAGCAGAAGAAACAGTACAAATCTATCGGCCACCACCTGAATCCGGTATTGATCGTGGCGGAAAACGGGCTGACCGAAGGCGTGCTGGCCGAACTGGAGCGCGCGCTCAACGATCACGAGCTGATCAAGATCAAGTTCGCCCTCACCGAGCGCGATGATCGCCGCGCCCTGATCGACGAGCTGTGCCAGCAGGCACGCTGCGAACTGGTACAGGTCATCGGCAAGATGGCGCTGGTCTACCGCAAGGCGGCCAAGCAGAACCGCCAGCTGTCCAACATCGTGCGCCACGCGCTGTAAGACGCAAACGGGCGCTGCCACCGGCAGGCCCGTCCCTTCACTGCTCGCCGGGCACCGGCTGCAATACCAGCACCAGGCCGCAGGCCGCCACCGCCATGTAGCAGAACGACTGCCAGCTGCCTCCCGCCAGGCCCAGCCAGGGCCCGACGAAGTAGCCACCCACCAGCAGCAGCACCGCCAGCAGCAGCTGGCCGCGAAAATCCGCCCACAACCCGCGCATCCCCTGTACCTGGGCCAGCACCAGCTTCTGCAGCAGCGCGCAGAAACCGGCGAAGGCCAGCAGCAGCGGAATCAGGCTGGCGGCGATATCCTCCAGCAGCAGCGGCGCCAGACCGTAATGCTCCAGCGCCGGCAGCAGCACGAAATACAGCAGCCACAGGCCGCCGACCCAGAAGGTCTGCGCCAGACGCCAGCTGATGGCGCCGGCGCGCGGCGGCATGCGGGAGCGGAGCGCGTCAGAGATGGCGCACCTCGACAATCTCGTACTCGACCTTGCCGCTCGGGGTCTGCACCACCACCACGTCACCCTCCTCCTTGCCCACCAGGGCGCGGGCGATGGGCGAGCTGACCGAGAGCTTGCCGGCCTTGATGTCAGCCTCGTCGTCGCCGACGATCTGGTAGGTCACGCTCTCGTCGGTGTCGCAGTTGGCGATCTCCACGGTGGTGCCGAAGATCACCTTGCCGGTGTGGGGGATGGCCGTCACGTCGATGATCTGGGCGTTCTGCAGGCGACCTTCGATGTCGCGGATGCGCGCCTCGACCATGCCCTGCTGTTCGCGGGCGGCATGGTATTCGGCGTTTTCCTTCAGGTCACCCAGTTCGCGCGCTTCGGCGATGGCCTGGGTGATCTGCGGGCGCAGCACGGTCTTCAGATGCTTCAGCTCGTCCTCCAGGGCGCGCGCGCCCTGGACGGTCATCGGGAACTTGCTCATGCCTTGATTCCTGCATGGAGATCCTGCAGACGGCGCACGGTCTTCTCGGGACCGAACTTGAGCGCTTCACAGATCGCCTGGCCACCGGCGATGGTGGTGGTGATGCAGATCTTGTGCTGCAGGGCGTTGCGACGGATGGAGAAGGAGTCGGCGATCGACTGACGGCCTTCGGTGGTGTTGATGATCAGATTGACCTCGTCGTTCTTGATCATGTCGACCACGTGCGGACGGCCCTCGGTCACCTTGTTGACGCGGCGCACCGGCAGGCCTTCGGCCTCGATCACCTTGGCGGTACCGGCGGTGGCCACCACTTCGAAGCCGAGGTCGATCAGGTCGCGGGCGACCTGGGCGACGAAGCGCTTGTCGTCCTCGCGCACGCTGATGAACGCAGTGCCGCCGGTCGGCAGGATCTCGCTGGCGCCGAGCTGGGCCTTGGCGAAGGCCTCGGCGAAGCTGTCGCCCACGCCCATCACCTCGCCGGTGGACTTCATCTCCGGGCCGAGGATCGGGTCGACGCCGGGGAACTTGGCGAACGGGAACACCGCTTCCTTGACGCTGTAGTACGGCGGGATCACCTCGGCGGTGAAGCCGACTTCCTCGAGGCTCTTGCCGGCCATCACGCGGGCGGCGACCTTGGCCAGCGACTCGCCGACGCACTTGGAGACGAACGGCACGGTACGCGAGGCGCGCGGGTTGACCTCGATGACGTAGATGTCCTCGCCCTGCACGGCCATCTGCACGTTCATCAGGCCGACCACGCCGAGTTCCAGGGCCATCTTCTTGACCTGGCTGCGGATCTCGTCCTGGATGTGCTTGGGCAGCGAGTACGGCGGCAGCGAGCAGGCGGAGTCGCCGGAGTGCACGCCGGCCTGCTCGATGTGCTGCATGATCGCGCCGATCACCACGGTCTGGCCGTCGCACACCGCGTCGATGTCGACCTCGATGGCGCAGTTGAGGAAGTGGTCGAGCAGCACCGGGCTGTCGTTGGACACCTTCACCGCTTCGCGCATGTAGCGCTTGAGTTCTTCTTCCTGGTAGACGATCTCCATCGCCCGGCCGCCCAGCACGTAGGACGGACGCACCACCAGCGGATAGCCGATGACCTTGGAGTGGGCCAGGGCCTCGTCCTCGCTGCGCGCGGTGGCGTTGGCCGGCTGGCGCAGGCCGAGGCGCTGGACCATCTGCTGGAAGCGCTCGCGGTCCTCGGCGCGGTCGATGGCGTCCGGGGTGGTGCCGATGATCGGCACGCCGGCCTCTTCCAGGGCACGGCAGATCTTCAGCGGGGTCTGGCCGCCGAACTGCACGATGACGCCCTTGGGCTGCTCGACGCGGACGATCTCCAGCACGTCCTCCAGGGTCACCGGCTCGAAGTACAGGCGGTCGGAGGTGTCGTAGTCGGTGGAGACGGTTTCCGGGTTGCAGTTGACCATGATGGTCTCGTAGCCGTCTTCGCGCATGGCGAGGGCGGCATGGACGCAGCAGTAGTCGAACTCGATGCCCTGGCCGATGCGGTTCGGACCACCGCCGAGGATCATGATCTTGTCGCGCGACGACGGGTTGGCCTCGCACTCTTCCTCGTAGGTCGAGTACATGTAGGCGGTGTCGGTGGCGAACTCGGCGGCGCAGGTATCGACGCGCTTGTACACCGGCACGACCTTGAGCTTCTGGCGGTGGCTGCGCAGGTTCTTCTCGGTGACGCCGAGCAGCTTGGCCAGACGGGCGTCGGAGAAGCCCTTGCGCTTGAGCTTCCACATCAGGTCGCGGTCGAGACTGGACAGGCCGAGGGTCTTGACCTGTTCCTCGTCCTTGACCAGGTCCTCGATCTGCACCAGGAACCAGTGGTCGATCTTGGTCAGCGCATAGACGTCGTCGATGCTCAGGCCGGCGCGGAAGGCGTCGGCGACGTACCAGATGCGCTCGGCGCCCGGCACGGTCAGCTCGCGCCTGAGGATGCTCTGGGCATCCGGATCGGTCAGTTCCAGCTTCGGATCGAAGCCGGTGGCGCCGACTTCCAGGCCGCGCAGGGCCTTCTGCACCGACTCCTGGAAGGTGCGGCCGATGGCCATCACTTCACCGACCGACTTCATCTGGGTGGTCAGGCGGGCATCGGCCTTGGGGAACTTCTCGAAGGCGAAGCGCGGGATCTTGGTGACCACGTAGTCGATCGACGGCTCGAAGGAAGCCGGGGTGCGGCCGCCGGTGATGTCGTTGGACAGCTCGTCGAGGGTGTAGCCGACCGCCAGCTTGGCGGCGATCTTGGCGATCGGGAAGCCGGTGGCCTTGGAGGCCAGTGCCGAGGACCGCGACACGCGCGGATTCATCTCGATCACCACCATGCGGCCGTCCTTCGGGTTGATGCCGAACTGGACGTTGGAGCCGCCGGTTTCCACGCCGATCTCGCGCAGCACCGCCAGGGAGGCGTTGCGCATGATCTGGTATTCCTTGTCGGTCAGGGTCTGCGCCGGCGCGACGGTGATCGAGTCGCCGGTGTGCACGCCCATCGGATCGAAGTTCTCGATGGCACAGACGATGATGCAGTTGTCCTTCTTGTCGCGGACCACCTCCATCTCGTATTCCTTCCAGCCGATCAGCGACTCGTCGATCAGCAGCTCGCTGGTCGGCGACAGGTCGAGACCGCGGGTGCAGATTTCCTCGAACTCTTCACGGTTGTAGGCGATGCCGCCACCGGTGCCGCCCATGGTGAACGACGGACGGATGATGCAGGGGAAGCCGACCTTGTCGAGCACACCGTAGGCTTCGTCCATGTTGTGGGCGATGCCGGAGCGCGGGCAGGCCAGGCCGATGTCGCGCATGGCCTTGTCGAAGCGCGAGCGGTCCTCGGCCTTGTCGATGGTGTCGGCGTTGGCGCCGATCATCTCGACGCCGAACTTGGCCAGCACGCCGTGCTTCTCGAGGTCCAGCGCGCAGTTCAGCGCGGTCTGGCCGCCCATGGTCGGCAACAGGGCGTCGGGACGCTCCTTCTCGATGATCTTGGCCACGGTCTGCCACTTGATCGGCTCGATGTAGGTGGCGTCGGCCATGGCCGGGTCGGTCATGATGGTGGCCGGGTTGGAGTTCACCAGGATGACGCGGAAGCCTTCCTCGCGCAGGGCCTTGCAGGCCTGGGCGCCGGAATAGTCGAACTCACAGGCCTGGCCGATGACGATGGGGCCGGCGCCGAGGATCAGGATACTTTTAATGTCTGTACGTTTTGGCATGGTCTCTCACACGAATCCGTTGATCTGTCGGCAAACTCAGCGACGCTTGGCCATTTCGGCGATGAAGCGGTCGAACAGCGGGGCCACGTCGTGCGGGCCCGGGCTGGCTTCCGGGTGGCCCTGGAAGCTGAAGGCGACCTTGTCGGTACGCTCGATGCCTTGCAGAGTGCCGTCGAACAGCGATTTGTGGGTGGCGCGCAGGTTGCCCGGCAGGCTGGTCTCGTCGGCGCAGAAGCCGTGGTTCTGGCTGGTGATCATCACCACGCCGCTGTCCAGATCCTGCACCGGGTGGTTGGCGCCGTGGTGGCCGTGGCCCATCTTCATGGTCCTGGCGCCGGAGGCCAGGGCCAGCAGCTGGTGGCCGAGGCAGATGCCGAACACCGGGATCTCGGTCTCCAGCACGTCCTTGATCGCCTGGATGGCGTAGTCGCACGGCTCGGGGTCGCCCGGGCCGTTGGACAGGAACACGCCGTCCGGATTCATCGCCAGCACGGTGCTGGCCGGGGTCTGCGCCGGCACCACGGTCACGCGGCAGCCGCGCGCCACCAGCATGCGCAGGATGTTCAGCTTGACGCCGAAGTCGTAGGCCACCACGTGGTAGGGCAGCTCGCTGGCGGGGATTTCCGGGTGGCTGTCGCTTTCCAGGCTCCACACGCTGGAGCGCCACTCGTAGGTCTCGCTGCAGCTGACCACCTTGGCCAGGTCCATGCCCTTGAGGCCGGGGAAGCTGCGCGCCAGTTCCAGCGCCTTCTCCTCGGTGGCGTCGTCGCCGGCGAGGATGCAGCCGTTCTGCGAGCCCTTCTCGCGCAGGATGCGGGTCAGGCGGCGGGTGTCGATGCCGGCGATGGCGACGGTACCGTGCTCCTTCAGGTAGTCCGGCAGCGACTGCCGGTTGCGCCAGCTGCTGGCCAGCAGCGGCAGGTCGCGGATGATCAGGCCGGCGGCCCACACCTTGTTCGACTCGGCGTCCTCCGGCGTGGTGCCGGTGTTGCCGATGTGCGGGTAGGTCAGAGTGACGATCTGCTGGCAGTAGGAAGGATCGGTGAGAATTTCCTGATAGCCGGTCATGGCGGTGTTGAAGACCACCTCGCCGACGGTCTGGCCGTCAGCGCCGATGGCTTCACCGCGGAAAATGCTGCCGTCGGCAAGCGCGAGTATGGCTGGCTTAGTCAAGAAGACCTCCCGTAGATTGAAGCGGTTCATGCAAATTCAGGTTGCAAAAAAGCGGAATGACGTGAGAACCACATCACCCCGCTTCTTTGTCATATTGCTTGCATGCTCGTAGTGGACACACTAAAGCGGCATTTTAGAGCAAAAATCAGCCAACGGAAAGGGCCGGTCGGCCGGGCGACCGCAGCCCATGCACCCTTGCAGTGCAGACGACCGCCGGCCGCCGCGGGCCGTTCAGCGCAGATCGAGCACATCCTGCATGTCGTACAGCGCCGGCGCACGCCCTTCCAGCCACAGCGCCGAGCGCACCGCGCCCTTGGCGAAGGTCATCCGGCTGGAGGCCTTGTGGGTGATCTCGACCCGCTCGCCGTCGGCGGCGAACAGCACGGTGTGGTCGCCGACCACGTCGCCGGCACGCACAGTGGCGAAGCCGATGGTCTCGCGCTCGCGCGCACCGGTCTGACCCTCGCGGCCATAGACCGCGACCTTGCGCAGGTCACGCCCCAGGGCGCTGGCCACCACCTCGCCCATGCGCAGGGCGGTGCCGGACGGCGCGTCGACCTTGTGACGGTGATGGGCCTCGATGATCTCGATGTCCACCTCGTCGCCCAGCACGCGCGCCGCGGTATCCAGCAGCTTCAGGCACAGGTTGACGCCGACGCTGAAGTTGGCGGCGAACACGATGGGAATCTCGCGCGCCGCCTCGGCCAGCTGCTGCTTTTCCTCCGGCGTGAAGCCGGTGGTGCCGATGACCATGGCCTTGCTGGCCGCGCGGCAGACTTCGAGATTCTTCAGGGTGACGCTCGGATGGGTGAAGTCGATCAGCACGTCGAAGTCATCCAGCACCTGGGCGAGATCGCCGGCCAGGGCCACGCCAAGGCGGCCGACACCAGCCAGCTCGCCGGCATCGGCGCCGATCAGGCTGCTGTCCGGACGATCCACCGCCGCGCTCAGCACCGCGCCGGGCGCCTGCTGCACCGCCTCGACCAGCGTCTTGCCCATGCGCCCGGCGGCGCCCATCACTGCAATACGTCGCATAAATCTGCTCCGGAGGGCGGCCCGCGCCGCCGTCCTGTTCGGTTAAAGATCGTCGAAGAAGCGCTTCACACCCTCGAACCAGCCACTGGCCTTGGGCGAGTGCGAGCTGTCGCCCTGCAGGGTACTGCGGAACTCCTCGAGCAGTTCGCGCTGGCGCTTGTCCAGGTTGACCGGGGTCTCCACCACCACCCGGCACATCAGGTCGCCGGCCCCGCCGCCACGCACCGGGGTCACCCCCTTGCCGCGCAGGCGGAACAGCTTGCCGGTCTGGGTCGCCTCGGGGATCTTCAGCTTGACCCGGCCGTCGAGGGTCGGCACCTCGAGCTCGCCGCCCAGCGCCGCATCGGCGAAGCTGATCGGCACTTCGCAGTACAGGTGCTTGCCGTCGCGCTGGAAGATCGCATGTTCGCGCACATTGACCACGACGTACAGGTCGCCGGACGGGCCGCCCAGGGTTCCGGCCTCGCCCTCGCCGGACAGACGGATGCGGTCGCCACTGTCGACGCCGGCCGGCACCTTGACCGACAGGGTCTTGTGCTCCTCGACGCGACCCTGACCGTGGCAGCTGCCGCAGGGATCGGAAATCATCTTGCCGCTGCCGTGGCAGCGCGGGCAGGCCTGCTGCACCGAGAAGAAGCCCTGCTGCATGCGCACCTGGCCGACGCCACCACAGGTGGTGCAGGTCACCGGCGAGCTGCCCTTCTTGGCGCCGCTGCCGTCGCAGGTCTTGCACGCCACCAGGGTCGGCACGCGGATGGTCACCGTGGTGCCGCGCACCGCCTCCTCGAGGTCCAGCTCGAGGGTGTAGCGCAGGTCGCTGCCGCGCTGCGGGCCACCGCGCGCACCGCCGCGGCCACCACCGAAGAAGTCGCTGAACACGTCGCCGAAGATGTCGGAGAAGTTGGCGCCACCGGCGCCGAAGCCGGCACCGCCACCCATGCTCGGATCAACCCCGGCATGGCCGTACTGGTCGTAGGCCGCACGCTTGCTGGCGTCGGAGAGCACCTCGTAGGCCTCGTTGGCCTCCTTGAATTTCTCCTCGGCCGCCTTGTCGTCGGGATTGCGGTCGGGGTGATACTTCATCGCCAGGCGACGGTAGGCCTTCTTCAGCTCTGCCTCGCTGGCGCCGCGCTCGACGCCGAGCACCTCGTAATAGTCACGTTTTGCCATGGATCTCGTGCACTCCGGTTTCATCTTCCCCAGACACGCCGACGCGGGAGCAAGCTCCCGCGCGGCGGTTCAGGCCCGCCGCAGGGGCGGCAGGCCGGGGCGGAAGCAAGCGTGACGCTTACTTGTTGTCCTTGACCTCTTCGAACTCGGCGTCGACCACGTCGTCGCCGGGCGCCTTGTCCTGCTTGGCGCCGCCGCCCTGCTGGGTGGCGTCCTGGGCCTGCTCGGCGTACAGCTTCTGCGCCAGCGGCGCGGACGCGGCGGACAGGGCATTGATCTTGGCCTCGATGGTCGCCTTGTCGTCGCCCTTCACGGCCGCTTCCAGCTCGCCCAGCGCGGTCTCGATGGCCGCCTTCTCCTCGGCGGTCGCCTTGTCGCCGGCCTCGGTGACCATCTTGCGGGTGGCGTGCACCAACTGGTCACCCTGGTTGCGCGCGGCGACCAGCTCCTCGAACTTGCGGTCCTCCTCGGCGTTGGCCTCGGCGTCGCGGACCATCTGCTGGATCTCTTCCTCGGACAGGCCGGAGTTGGCCTTGATCACGATGGACTGCTGCTTGCCGGTGGCCTTGTCCTTGGCGGACACGTGCAGGATGCCGTTGGCGTCGATGTCGAAGGTGACCTCGATCTGCGGCACGCCGCGCGGCGCCGGCGGGATGTCGGCGAGGTCGAAGCGGCCCAGCGACTTGTTCTGCCCGGCCTGCTTGCGCTCGCCCTGCAGCACGTGGATGGTCACCGCGCTCTGGTTGTCGTCGGCGGTGGAGAACACCTGCGACTTCTTGGTCGGGATAGTGGTGTTCTTCTCGATCAGCGCGGTCATCACCCCGCCCAGGGTCTCGATGCCCAGGGTCAGCGGGGAGACGTCGAGCAGCAGCACGTCCTTGACGTCGCCGGCCAGCACGGCGCCCTGGATGGCGGCGCCCATGGCCACGGCCTCGTCCGGGTTGACGTCCTTGCGCGGCTCCTTGCCGAAGAACTCGGCGACCTTCTGCTGCACCATCGGCATGCGGGTCTGGCCGCCGACCAGGATCACCTCGTCGATCTTGCCGGCGTCGATGCCGGCGTCCTTCAGCGCTATGCGGCACGGCTCGATGGTGCGCGCAACCAGGTCCTCGACCAGCGCTTCCAGCTTGGCGCGGGAGATCTTCACGTTGAGGTGCTTGGGACCGGTGGCGTCGGCGGTGATGTACGGCAGGTTGACGTCGGTCTGCTGGCTGGAGGACAGCTCGATCTTGGCCTTCTCGGCGGCTTCCTTCAGGCGCTGCATGGCCAGCGGGTCGCCCTTGAGGTCGATGCCGCTTTCCTTCCTGAACTCGTCGACGAGGTAGTCGATCAGGCGCATGTCGAAGTCTTCGCCACCGAGGAAGGTGTCGCCGTTGGTGGCCAGCACCTCGAACTGGTGCTCGCCGTCGACCTCGGCGATCTCGATCACCGACACGTCGAAGGTGCCGCCGCCCAGGTCGTAGACGATGATGGTGTGGTCGCCCTTGGCCTTGTCCATGCCGTAGGCCAGCGCCGCGGCGGTCGGTTCGTTGATGATGCGCTTGACGTCGAGGCCGGCGATGCGGCCGGCATCCTTGGTGGCCTGGCGCTGGCTGTCGTTGAAGTAGGCCGGCACGGTGATCACCGCTTCGGTGACCGCCTCGCCGAGGTAGTCCTCGGCGGTCTTCTTCATCTTCTTCAGCACTTCGGCGCTGATCTGCGGCGGCGCCATCTTCTGGCCCTTCACTTCCACCCAGGCGTCGCCGTTGTCGGCCTTGGCGATCTTGTAGGGCACCAGCTTGATGTCCTTCTGCACCACGTCCTCTTCGAAGCGACGGCCGATCAGGCGCTTCACCGCGAACAGGGTGTTGTGCGGGTTGGTGACGGCCTGGCGCTTGGCGCTCTGACCGACCAGGATCTCGCCGTCGTTGGTGTAGGCGATGATCGACGGGGTGGTGCGCGCACCTTCGGCGTTCTCGATCACCTTGGCGACGCCGTTCTCCAGAACGGACACGCAGGAGTTGGTGGTGCCCAGGTCGATACCGATGATTTTGCCCATATTCACTCTCCCGAAACTTGGATTCCGGCAGCCGCACGGCGGCTGCCCGGATGACTCAGATGCTTGGCACTACAGATGGGGATGCCCTGACGGCTTTCAAGGGCATTCCCGGCGATTGGTTCACTCGGCCTTGCTGACCACCACCATGGCCGGGCGCAGCAGGCGACCGTTGAGCAGGTAGCCCTTCTGGAACACCTTGAGCACGCTGCCCGGCTCGACGCTGTCGCTCGGCTGCATGGCCATCGCCTGGTGGTGCTCGGGGTTGAACGGCTCGCCGTGCGGGTCGAGCGCCTCGACCTGGTAGCGCTTGAGGGTGTCGTGGAAGGCCTTGAGGGTCAGTTCCATGCCCTCGCGCATCGGACGGATGGCCTCGTCGGCCGGATCGGACAGCTCGAGACCGCGCTCCAGGCTGTCGACCACCAGCAGCAGGTCGCCGGCGAACTTCTCCAGGGCGAACTTGTGCGCCTTCTCGACGTCCTGCTCGGCGCGGCGGCGCACGTTCTGCAGTTCGGCAACGGCGCGCAGGGCCTGGTCACGGGCCTCGGCCAGCTGCTCCTCGAGCGCCTGCACGCGCTGCGCCAGGTCTTCGCCGGCGGCGGTTGCCTCGCCCTGCACCTCGGCCTCGGCCTCGGGGCCCTGCGGATCAAGCTTCTGTTCGTCAGCCATGGATGTCTCCTTGAAAACAACGGTCGGGCGCTGCCCGCGATTCAGCCCGCTATATGGGGGCGCCCGCGCCGGCTTCAAGGGGGATTGCCGTCGCAAAGTGGACTACTGTATAAATCAACACATACTGTACAAATACACAGACAACCATCCGCGAGGTCCCGCGCCATGCTCGCGCACCTGTCGATCCGCAACTACGCCATCGTCGAGCAGCTCGATCTCGAGCTGCGCCCCGGCATGAGCGTCATCACCGGCGAGACCGGCGCCGGCAAGTCGATCATGCTCGACGCCCTCGGCCTGGCGCTGGGCGATCGCGCCGACAGCGGCGTGGTGCGCCCCGGCGCCGACAAGGCCGACATCCTCGCCAGCTTCGAGCTCGGCGAGATCGCCGAGGCCCGCCAGTGGCTGGCCGAACGCGACCTGGACAACGACGGCCCGTGCATCCTGCGCCGGGTGATCACCCCCGAAGGCCGCTCGCGCGCCTACATCAACGGCACGCCCTGCCCGCTCGGCGACCTGAAGAGCCTCGGCGAACTGCTGATCGACATCCACAGCCAGCACGAGCACCAGTCGCTGCTCAAGCCCGACACCCACCGCCGCCTGCTCGACGCCTACGCCGGCGCCGGCGAGCTGGCGCGCCAGGTGCAGCTGGCCGCCCAGCGCTGGCGGCAGACGCGCAGCGAACTGCAGCGCCTGAGCCAGAGCAGCGAGGAGCAGCACGCCCGCCAGCAGTTGCTCAGCTACCAGCTCGAGGAGCTGGACAACCTCGCCCTCGGCGCCGGCGAGTTGGAAGCGCTGGAACAGGAGCAGCGCACCCTGGGCAACGCCGAGATGCTGCTCGGCGCCTGCCGCCAGGTCATCGACATCTGCAGCGAGAACGACGGCGGCAGCGTGCTGGGCAGCCTGCGCTGCAGCGTGCAGCGTCTCTCCGCCGGCCAGGGTCAGCCGGCGGCACTAGAGGAAGCGGTCGCCCTGCTGGCCAGCGCGCAGATCCAGGTCGAGGAGGCGGTGAGCAGCCTCAACCGCTTCATCGACCACTTCGACGCCGACCCGCGCCGCCTGCAGCAGGTCGAGGAGCGCCTGGACAGCATCTACAGCCTGGCGCGCAAGCACCGCGTGCAGCCGGCCGAACTGGCCGAACTGCAGCAGCGCCTGCGCGACGAGCTGGCCGGACTGCATGCCGGCGACGAAGCCATCGAGCGACTCGGCGAGGAGCTGGCGGCGTACGCCCGCCACTACCAGGAACGGGCCGGCGAACTGAGCGCACGGCGCCGCGACGCCGCCGGCCGCCTGGCCGCTGCGGTGGAAACGGAAATGCAGCGCCTGGGCATGCCCGGCGGGCGCTTCGCCATCGCCCTGCAGCCGCAGGCCGGCGAGGAACCGCAGCCGCACGGCCAGGAGCAGGTGGAGTTCCAGGTCAGCGCCAACCCCGGCCAGCCGCTGAAGAACATCGCCAGGGTCGCCTCCGGCGGCGAGCTGTCGCGCATCAGCCTGGCCATCCAGGTGATCACCGCGCAGACCTCGCGCACCCCGACCCTGGTGTTCGACGAAGTCGACGTCGGCATCGGCGGCCCCACCGCCGAAGTGGTCGGCCAGCTGCTGCGCCGTCTGGGCGAGCGCGGCCAGGTGATCACCGTCACCCACCTGCCGCAGGTCGCCGCCCAGGGCCATCAGCACCTGTTCGTGCACAAGCAGCGCGGCAGCGACGCGACGCGCACCGCAGTGGCGGTGCTCGGCCCGCACCAGCGCATCGAGGAAGTGGCGCGCATGCTCGGCGGCCTCGATCTGACCCGCGAGTCGCTGGCCCACGCCCGCAAGATGATCGCCAGCGCCCGGACCTGAAACGGCGTCCCCACAAACGACAAGGGCGACCCCGCGGGGTCGCCCTTGTTGTCTGGCCCGGACCTCAGTCCTTCTTGCGCACGTAGAGCACCAGATTGTGGTCGACCAGCTCGTAGCCGTGCTGGGCGGCGATCTCGCGCTGCAGCTTCTCGATCTGCGGATCTATGAATTCGATCACCTCACCGCTGTCGACGTTGATCATGTGGTCGTGGTGGGCACCGTCGGACAGCTCGAACACCGCATGGCCACCGTCGAAGTTGTGGCGCTCCACCAGTCCGGCAGCCTCGAACTGGGTCAGCACCCGGTAGACGGTGGCCAGACCGACGTCCTCGCCAGCCTCCATCAGCGCCTTGTACACGTCCTCGGCGCTCATGTGACGGTTATCGGAAGAGTCCAGCATCTGCAGGATCTTGATCCGGGGCAGGGTGACCTTGAGGCCGACTTTGCGCAGTTCGTTGTTTTCAACCATGTTCAGCTTTCTCGCGGGGGAGCGCTTCGCAGCCCCCCTCAATGCGGGTATGATCCCGTTTCTGTTGCCCGCCAAGATAGTGGAAGAGACCCACCGATGCAAAAAGCCAAGCTCATGCTGACCGGCCTCACCTTCCTGGGACTTGCAGCACTCGCCGGCTGTTCGTTTCCGGGGGTGTACAAGATCGATATCCAGCAGGGCAACGTGGTTACTCAGGACATGATAGACCAGTTGCGCCCCGGAATGACCCGGCGCCAGGTGCGGTTTATCATGGGCAACCCGCTGATCACAGATACCTTCCACGCCAACCGCTGGGACTACCTGTACAGCATCCAGCCCGGCGGCGGCGCGCGCCAGCAGGAGCGCATCAGCCTGATGTTCGACGGCAACGACCAGCTGGTCGGCCTGTCCGGCGACTTCATGCCCGGCCAGAGCCGCGACGAGGCCATTCTCGGCAGCGACAGCGATACCCAAGTGGTCGAGCAGGCTCCGGCCGAAGGCACTCGCCCCGCAGCGCCCGAAGTCGTCGAACCCGCCCCGGCAGCCGGCTCGCTGCTCGAGCAGATCCAGCGCGAAGTCGACGAGACCAAGGCAGTGCCGGTGCCGACGCCCGCGCCGCTGGATGTCGACGCCGAGTGAACCCCCCGGCGCAGATAGCAGAACGCCCGAGACCTGTCTCGGGCGTTTGCGTTTACGGGCGTCAGGCGTCCTCGCCGCCCTTGGCCCTGGCCACCTTGGCCGCGCGCTGCTTGCGCGCCTCCTTGGGATCGGCGATCAGCGGCCGGTAGATTTCCACCCGCTCGCCTTCCTCCAGCACCCGCTCCTCCGGCCTGGGCACCGCCTTGCCGAAGATGCCCATGGGCGCGCTGGCCACATCCAGGCCGGGAAAGAACGCGGCGATCCCCGAGCGCTCGGCGGCCTCGCGCATGCTGGTACCACGCGGCACGCTGAGGCGCAGCAGTTTCTGCCTGTCGGCGAGGGCGTAGACCACCTCCACCGCGATGCTGTCCGGCTTATCCATACAGCTGCCTGGCTCTCTGGCAGAAGGCGTCGACCATGGTGGTCGCCGCCTGGTTGAACAACGGCCCGAGGGTGGCCTTGACCAGCGCCCCGGAGTAGTCGAAGGTCAGGTCAAGGGTGATCTTGCAGGCGCTGTCGCTCAGCGCCTGGAACTGCCACAGGCCGTACAGGGCGCTGAACGGCCCCTGCTCCAGCTTCATCTCGATCGACTCGCCCGGCACCAGGGTATTGCAGGTGGTGAACTGCTGGCTGATCCCGGCACGCCCCACCTTGAGGGTGGCGCGCATGCGCGTCGGGCCGCTCTCCAGCACCTCGGTCGCCGAGCACCAGGGCAGGAACTGCGGATAGCTGGCCACGTCGTTGACCAGGTCATACAGCGCCTGCGCCGGATAGGGCAGCAGGGCCGAACGTTGGATGTGCGTGCTCATGCAGGACTCGCCGGAAAATATCCGCGCATTGTCCGGATTTCGCCGGCACGGCTCAAGCGCCACACCGCGCGAGACGCATGGCGCTGCGCGCGGCAAGTCCCTATAATGCGCGGCCTATGGCTAAACAGAAAAAACACCCCGCCGGCACCATCGCCCTCAACAAGAAGGCGCTGCACGACTATCACATCGACCAGCGCTTCGAGGCGGGCATCGCCCTCGCGGGCTGGGAGATCAAGAGCCTGCGCGCCGGCAAGGGCCAGCTCACCGACAGCTACGTGCTGCTCAAGGACGGCGAGGCCTGGCTGTTCGGCAGCCACATCACTCCGCTGAACGCCGCCAGCACCCATGTCATCGCCGACCCGACGCGCACCCGCAAGCTGCTGCTGCACAAGCAGGAACTGGGCAAGCTGTTCGGCGCCGTGCAGCAGAAGGGCTACGCCTGCGTTGCCCTCGCCCTGTACTGGAAGAAGCACCTGGTCAAGTGCGAGATCGCCCTGGCCAAGGGCAAGAAGGAGTTCGACAAGCGCGCCGTGGCGAAGGAGCGCGACTCCGACCGCGAGATCCAGCGCGCTATCCGCAGCAAGGGCAAGGACGACTGAGTCTGCCCGGCGCCGTCCTCCGCGGTCGGCGCCCCCTGCCTAGCCTTCCGGCAAGCCCTGCCGGCGCCGCGCCCGCGCCTCGCGCCGTGCCTCCTGCTGCACCTCGGCCAGCACCTCCTGCACGTAGTGGATGTGCCGGCTGGAAATCGCCCGCGCGTCCTCGGCGCGCCCCTCGACGATCGCCTCGTACAGCTCGCGGTGCTGACGCATCAGCATCTCGCGGGTCTCGCCGCGCTGCGCGTACATGCCGCCGATATTGGTCACCACGTTGCGCTTGAGCAGGTCGAACAGCCCCTTGATGGTGTGCAGCAGCACCGCGTTGTGGCTGGCCTCGGCGATCGCCAGGTGGAAGCTGGCATCGGCCAGCCCCTCCTCCGCCCCACCGCCCGGCCGCGACGCCGCATAGCAGGCCTGCAGGCGCTCGAAGGCCTCGCGCAGGCGCGCGTGGTCGACCGGCGTGGCGCGCTGCGCGGCGTAGTAGGCGCAGGCGCCCTCCAGGGTGTGGCGGAACTCCAGCAGGTCGCGCTGCGCCTCGCTGCTGGTCTCCAGCAGCTGCAGCAGCGGATCGCTGAAGGTCGCGCCGAGCGCCTCGGCAACAAAGGTGCCACCACCCTGGCGGCTGACCAGCAGACCACGTGCCGCCAGCTTCTGGATCGCCT
This sequence comes from Pseudomonas sp. AN-1, assembly GCF_034057115.1. Classification (NCBI taxonomy): domain Bacteria; kingdom Pseudomonadati; phylum Pseudomonadota; class Gammaproteobacteria; order Pseudomonadales; family Pseudomonadaceae; genus Pseudomonas; species Pseudomonas sp. AN-1. The sequence goes on from NZ_CP139195.1 coordinate 2,686,860, forward strand.
CGCGCAGCGAGGGCCGCGACACGCCGAACTGCTCGGCCAGCGCGCGCTCCGGCGGCAGGCGCTCGCCGGACTTGAGCGAGCCCTCGAGGATCATCGCCTCGAGGCGCTCGACGATGTCATCCGACAGACGGCGCTGCCGAACCGGACCGAATCCCATTGCTCCCCTCTCCACTGGTTTGACCACCAAACGCCCGCCCCATCGGGGCGGCCGGCAAGCCTAGCGCCGTCGGCGTCAACCTTACAGAGCGGCGCCGCCCGACGAAAGTCGTAGCGGGGTGAATTGACAGCATCCCCGCTGACTTTTTAACCTGACCGGCGCCGCCTGTAAATTGGTATTACCAATTCAGGCCAACAAGTCCAAGAACCGGCCAACGAGGTCCAGCCATGTCTGCTCCGCTCGCCCGTTACACCCTGTCCACCTGCCTGCGCACCGCGCGCTGATCCGAGGTATCGCCATGCAACCCGGAATCCTTGCGCTGCTCGCCTTCTCCCCGATCCTGCTCGCCGCCATCCTGCTGGTCGGCCTGCGCTGGCCGGCCAAGCGCGCCATGCCGCTGGTCTACCTGCTCACCGCCGGCATCGGCCTGTACGTGTGGGACATGAGCCTCAACCGCGTGCTCGCCTCCACCGTGCAGGGCCTGATCATCACCATCGGCGTGCTGTGGATCATCTTCGGCGCCATCCTGCTGCTCAACACCCTCAAGCACTCCGGCGGCATCACCGCGATCCGCGCCGGCTTCGCCACCATCAGCCCCGACCGCCGCATCCAGGCCATCATCATCGCCTGGCTGTTCGGCTGCTTCATCGAGGGCGCCTCCGGCTTCGGCACCCCGGCGGCCATCGCCGCGCCGCTGCTGGTGGCCATCGGCTTCCCGGCGCTGGCCGCGGTGCTGCTCGGCATGCTGGTGCAGAGCACCCCGGTGTCCTTCGGCGCGGTCGGCACGCCGATCATCATCGGCGTCAACAGCGGCCTGGACACCGCCAGCCTCGGCGCGCGCCTGGTCGAGCAGGGCTCCAGCTGGGAGCAGTTCCTGCAGATCATCACCAGCAACGTGGCGATCATCCACGCCACCGTCGGCACCCTGATGCCGCTGATCATGGTGCTGATGCTGACCCGCTTCTTCGGCAAGGAGAAGAGCTGGAAGGCCGGCTTCGAGGTGCTGCCGTTCGCCATCTTCGGCGGCCTGGCCTTCACCCTGCCCTACGTCGCCACCGGCGTGCTCCTCGGTCCGGAGTTCCCCTCGCTGGCCGGCGGGCTGATTGGTCTGGCCATTGTCACCACCGCCGCCCACTTCGGCTTCCTGGTACCGAAGAAGACCTGGGACTTCGCCGATGCCAAGGACTGGCCGAGCGAGTGGCTGGGCAGCGTGGAGATGAAGCTCGACAGCCTCACCCAGCGCCCGATGAGCACCCTGCGCGCCTGGCTGCCCTACGTGCTGGTCGGCGCCCTGCTGGTGATCAGCCGGGTGTTCCCGGAAGTCGGTGCCGCGCTCAAGTCGGTAGTGCTGGTGTTCCCCGACCTGCTCGGCGAGAAGGGCATCAAGGCCGACTTCATGCCGCTGTACCTGCCGGGCGGCATCCTGGTCGCCGTGGTCATCGCCACCTTCTTCCTGCACGGCATGAAGCTGCGCGAGCTGACCGCCGCGGTCGGCGAGTCGAGCAAGGTGCTGCTCGGCGCCGGCTTCGTGCTGCTGTTCACCGTGCCGATGGTGCGCATCCTGATCAACTCCGGGGTCAACGCCGCCGACCTGCCGAGCATGCCGATCGCCATGGCGCAGTGGGTGGCCGACAGCGTCGGCGGCATCTACCCGCTGCTGGCGCCGAGCGTCGGCGCCCTGGGCGCCTTCATCGCCGGCTCCAACACGGTGAGCAACATGATGCTCAGCCAGTTCCAGTTCGGCGTGGCCGAGACCCTCGGCATCTCCGGCGCGCTGATCGTCGCCGTGCAAGCCATCGGCGCCGCCGCCGGCAACATGGTGGCGATCCACAACGTGGTGGCCGCCTCGGCCACCGTCGGCCTGCTCGGCCGCGAGGGCACCACCCTGCGCAAGACCGTGTGGCCGACCTTCTACTACGTGCTGTTCACCGGCCTGATCGCCCTGTTCGCGATCTACGTGCTCGGCGTCAGCGACCCGCTGGTGGTCGCCCGCTGACCGGCAACCGCCGATCGTGCGAAATCCGCCTGCGCGCGGATTTCGCCGTTGCCGCCCCCTGTATATAAGCTGGATGGACAACCGGCCCAACCGGAGCCCCGCCATGAGCGACCTGTTCTACAACGCCGCGCCCAACGCCACCCGCGTGGCGCCGCCGCTGCCGACGCCGCGCCAGTACCCGGCGCACAAGCCGGCCAACGTCTACCTGTTCGGCACCTGCGTGCTCGACCTGTTCTTCCCCGAGGCCGGGATGGACGCCATCCGCCTGCTCGAGCGCGAGGGCATCCGCGTGCACTTCCCGCAGGGGCAGAGCTGCTGCGGCCAGCCGGCCTACACCTCCGGCTACACCGACGAGGCCCGCGAGGTGGCGCGCGCCCAGCTCGCCCTGTTCGAACAGGACTGGCCGCTGGTGGTGCCGTCAGGCTCCTGCGCCGGGATGATCCGCCACCACTACGCCGAGCTGTTCAAGGACGAGCCGGCCACCCTCGCCCGCGCCCAGGCGCTGGCCGAGCGCACCTTCGAACTGGCCGAGTTCCTCCTCTATATCTGCAAGGTCGAGCTGCAGGACCAGGGCGCGCCGACCAGGATCGCCCTGCACACCTCCTGCTCGGCGCGCCGCGAGATGAACACCCACCTGCACGGCCGCGCCCTGCTCGCCCAGCTGACCAGGGTCGAGCGCGTCGACCACGACCACGAGAGCGAGTGCTGCGGCTTCGGCGGCACCTTCAGCGTGCGCATGCCGGACATCTCCGGCGCCATGGTCGCCGACAAGACCCGCGCCCTGCAGGAAACCGGCGCCGCCCAGGTGGTCAGCGCCGACTGCGGCTGCCTGCTCAACATCAACGGCGCCTTCGAGAAGCAGAACGCATCGCTGCGCGGCCAGCACCTGGCCAGCTTCCTCTGGCAGCGCACCGGAGGTGCCCGATGAACAGCCAGGTCCGCATCCCCGCGGTGGAGATTCCCAGCCGCGAACTCAAGCACAACGCCCACGCCGCCCTCGGCGACGCCCAGTTGCGCGGCAACATGCGCAAGGCCATGGACTCGCTGATGGCCAAGCGCCTGGCGTCGATGCCCGACGAGCACGAGCGCGAGCACCTGCGCGAGATGGGCAACCACGTGCGTGCCCGCGCGCTGTCGCAGCTGCCCGAGCTGCTCGAGCGGCTGGAAGCCAACCTGACCCGCAACGGTGTGAAGGTGCACTGGGCGGAGACGGTGGACGAGGCCAACGCCATCGTCCTGTCGATCATCCGCGCCCACGAGGCGCGGCAAGTGATCAAGGGCAAGTCGATGGTCAGCGAAGAGATGGACATGAACCATGTGCTGGAAGCCGAGGGCATCGAGGCCCTGGAGTCCGACATGGGCGAGTACATCATCCAGCTCGATCACGAGAAGCCCACCCACATCATCATGCCGGCGATCCACAAGAACGCCCGGCAGGTCGCCGACCTGTTCCACGACCGGCTCGGCGAACCCTATACCGAAGACGTCGACCAGTTGATCCAGACCGGTCGGCGTGTGCTGCGCAAGAAGTTCTTCGAGGCCGACATCGGCGTCTCCGGGGTCAACTTCGCGGTGGCCGAGACCGGCACCCTGCTGCTGGTGGAGAACGAGGGCAACGGCCGCATGTCGACCACCGTGCCGCCGGTGCATATCGCCGTCACCGGGATAGAAAAAGTCGTCGAGAACCTGCGCGACGTGGTGCCGCTGCTGTCGCTCTTGACCCGCTCGGCGCTCGGCCAGGGCATCACCACCTACGTCAACATGATCTCCGGGCCGCGCAAGGCCGACGAGCTGGACGGCCCGCAGGAAGTCCACCTGGTGCTGCTCGACAACGGCCGCAGCCAGGCCTTCGCCGACGGCGAACTGCGCCAGACCCTCAACTGCATCCGCTGCGGCGCCTGCATGAACCACTGCCCGGTGTACACCCGCATCGGCGGCCAGGCCTACGGCACCGTGTATCCGGGGCCGATCGGCAAGATCATCTCGCCGCACCTGATGGGCCTGGAGAACACTCCGGACCACCCGTCGGCGTCCTCACTGTGCGGCGCCTGCGGCGAGGTCTGCCCGGTGAAGATCCCGATCCCCGCGCTGCTGCGCCGCCTGCGCGAGGAGAACGTCAAGAGTCCGGACGATCCGCACAAGGTGATGCGCGGCCAGGGCAGCAAGTACTCGGCCGGCGAACGCCTGCTGTGGAAGGGCTGGCGGCTGCTCAACACCTCGCCGCTGCTGTACCGCACCTTCGGCTTCTTCGCCACCCGCCTGCGCGGCCTGACGCCGAACCAGCTCGGCCCGTGGACGCAGAACCACAGCGCACCGAAACCCGCCGCCCGCTCGCTGCACGAGCTGGCCCGCGAGCACCTGGAGGGCAAGTGATGTCTGCCAAAGCCAATATCCTCGCCAAGCTGCGCAGGAGCCTCGAAGGCACCCGCCCGCTCGCCGACGACTACGACGTGAGCCTGGTGACCGAGCCGTGGCGCTACCCGGCCGGCGAGCGCGTCAACCGCCTGCGCCAACTGATGGAAGCGGTGCACACCGAGACCCACCTGACCACCACGACCGAGTGGCCGGCGCTGGTCGAGCGGCTGCTCGCCGACAAACAACTGCCCAGCCTGCTGATCGCCCCGGGCACCGCCCACGGCGCCCAGCTGGCCGCGCACTTCGCAGGCCGCGACGGGCTGCCGGCGCTCAAGGCCTACGACCGCCCGGTGGAGGCGTGGAAGGCCGAGCTGTTCGATGACACCCCGGCCAGTCTGACCGGCACCCTCGGCGCCATCGCCGCCACCGGCACCCTGATCCTCTGGCCGGACCGCCACGAGCCGCGCCTGATGAGCCTGGTGCCACCGGTGCACTTCGCCCTGCTCAGGGCCAGCACGATCCGCGACAACCTCTACGAGGTGATGCAGGAACAGCAGTGGGCCGCCGGCCTGCCGACCAACGCCCTGCTGGTGTCCGGGCCGTCGAAGACCGCCGACATCGAGCAGGTGCTGGCCTACGGCGCCCACGGACCCAAGGACCTGATCGTGCTGATCCTGGAGGACGCATGAGTCTGCCGGCCGCCTTTATTAGTGCCGTCGAACGGCTGATCCCGCGCGAACGGCGCTTCGACGACCCGCTGTCCACCCTGGCCTTCGGCACCGACGCCAGCTTCTACCGGCTGATCCCCCAGCTGGTGCTGCGCGTCGAATCCGAAGCCGAGGTGGTCGAGCTGCTCAGACTGGCCCATGCCGAGCGCGTGGCGGTGACCTTCCGCGCCGCCGGCACCAGCCTGTCCGGCCAGGCGATCAGCGATTCGGTGCTGATCGTGCTCGGCGACAACTGGAACGGCCGCGAGATCCGCGGCGGCGGCGCGCAGATCCGCCTGCAGCCGGGGGTGATCGGCGCCCAGGCCAACGCCGTGCTGGCGCCGCTGCAGCGCAAGATCGGTCCGGACCCGGCGTCGATCAACGCGGCGAAGATCGGCGGCATCGTCGCCAACAATTCCAGCGGCATGTGCTGCGGCACCGCGCAGAACAGCTACAAGACCCTCGCCGGCCTGCGCCTGGTGCTGGCCGACGGCACCGTGGTGGACAGCGAGGATGCGGCCAGCGTGCGCGCCTTCAGGCAGAGCCACGCCACGCTGCTGGCCGAGCTGGCCGAGCTGGGCCGGCAGACCCGTGCCAACACGGCGCTGGCCGACAGGATCCGTCACAAGTACCGGCTGAAGAACACCACCGGCTTCTCGCTCAACGCGCTCATCGACTACGACGACCCGCTGGACATCCTCAACCACCTGATGGTCGGCTCGGAGGGCACCCTGGGCTTCATCAGCGCGGTGACCTACGACACCGTGCCGGACTACCCGCACAAGGCCAGCGCGCTGATCGTGTTCCCCGACGTGGCGAACTGCTGCCGCGCCGTGCCGGTGCTGCGCCAGCAGCCGGTGTCCGCCGTCGAGCTGCTCGACCGGCGCAGCCTGCGCTCGGTGGAGAACATGAAGGGCATGCCGGCGTGGGTCAGGGAGCTGTCCGCCGGCGCCTGCGCGCTGCTGATCGAGTCGCGCGCCGCCAGCCAGAGCCTGCTGCACGAGCAGATCGCGCAAATCATGGCGTCCATCGCCGGCTTCCCGGTGGAAAAGCAGGTCGACTTCAGCGAGGACCCGGTGGTCTACAACCAGCTGTGGAAGATCCGCAAGGACACCTTCCCGGCGGTCGGCGCGGTGCGCCGTACCGGCACCACGGTGATCATCGAGGACGTCACCTTCCCGGTCGAACAGCTGGCCGAGGGCGTCAACCGCCTGCTGGCGCTGCTGGACAAGCACCGCTACGACGAGGCGATCATCTTCGGCCATGCCCTGGAGGGCAACCTGCACTTCGTGTTCACCCAGGGCTTCGACAGCGACGCGGAGAAGGCCCGCTACGAGGCGTTCATGCAGGACGTCGCCCAACTGGTGGCGGTGGAGTTCGGCGGCGCGCTGAAGGCCGAGCATGGCACCGGGCGCAACATGGCGCCCTTCGTCGAGCTGGAGTGGGGCGCAGAAGCCTACCAGCTGATGTGGAAGATCAAGCGCCTGCTCGACCCGCGCGGCATCCTCAACCCCGACGTGGTGCTCTCGGAGGATCCCGAGATCCACCTGAAGAACCTCAAGCCGCTGCCGGCCGCCGACGAGATCGTCGACAAGTGCATCGAGTGCGGCTTCTGCGAGCCGGTCTGCCCGTCGCGCGGCCTGACCCTGACCCCGCGCCAGCGCATCGTCATCTGGCGCGACATCCAGGCCAGGAAGCGCGCCGGCATCGACACCAGCGAGCTGGAGCGCGCCTACCGCTACCACGGCCTCGACACCTGCGCCGCCACCGGCCTGTGCGCGCAGCGCTGCCCGGTGGGGATCAACACCGGCGACCTGGTGCGCAAGCTGCGTGCCGCCGAGGCGGATCACCCGGGCACCGCGACCTGGCTGGCCGGACACTTCGCCAGCGCGCTCAAGGGCACCCGCCTGACTCTGGCCGCCGCCGACGGCGCGCGCCGCCTGCTCGGCGCGCCGCGCCTGGCCGCGCTCAGCGCCGGCCTGCGCCGGCTGTCCGGCGAGCGCCTGCCGCAGTGGACCGCCGCCATGCCGCAGCCGGTGCGCCTGCAGTTGCCGGCCGCGCCGCAACAGACGGAAAAGCCGCGGGTGGTGTATCTGGCCGCCTGCGTGTCGCGCGCCATGGGTCCGGCGTTCGCCGACGCCGAGCAGACGCCGCTGCTCGACAAGACCCGCGCCCTGCTGGAGAAGGCCGGCTTCGCCGTGGTGTTCCCAGCCGAACTGGACAACCTGTGCTGCGGCCAGCCGTTCGCCTCCAAGGGCTATCCCGAGCAGGCCGAGGCCAAGCGCCGCGAGCTGCTCGACGCGCTGCTCGAGGCCAGTCGCGGCGGCCTGGACCCGATCTACTGCGACACCAGCCCGTGCACCCTGCGCCTGGTGCAGGATCTTGCCGACGAGCGCCTGCAGATCTTCGATCCGGTGAAGTTCATCCGCGAGCAGCTGCTCGACCGCCTGGAGTTCGTCCCGCAGGCCGAGCCGGTGGCGGTGCACGTCACCTGCAGCACCCAGCACCTGGGCGAGGCGCAGGGGCTGATCGACATCGTCGGCCGCTGCACCCGCCAGGTGGTGGTGCCGGAAGGCATCCACTGCTGCGGCTTCGCCGGCGACAAGGGCTTCAACCAGCCGGAGCTCAATGCCCACGCGCTGCGCTCGCTGCAGGACGCCGTGCAGCAGTGCGGTGAAGGGGTGTCCACCAGCCGCACCTGCGAGATCGGCCTGTCGCAGCATTCCGGCATCGACTACCACGGCCTGGTCTATCTGGTGGACCGGGTCACCCGGGCCAGAGTCCCCGGACAGGCGGTCTGAGCCCGACACGCTTCAAGCTCGTACCATGGCACGTTCGACCCCGCTTCGGCGGGGTCTTTTTTTACCCTGCCTGCGACACCAGGTCGCATTATTGCCAGCCCCGCAAGAGACCCTTCCAAGGGATGAATTTACTTGTCCGGATAACCGGCATAGAATTGCAAAAATTTATTGCAAGCTGCGACACAGTGCCGCATTCTTCGCGCGCTTGTGGCGCGCCAGAGCGTCCCGCAGCCCGCCCAAAGCCCTCGAAGAGTCTCCGGCATGACCGAATCGACCGCTCTGCTCGCCCACAACTGGAGTTTCGCCGTCTTCCTGCTCGGCGTCTTCGGCCTGATCGCCTTCATGCTCGGCGTCTCCAGCCTGCTCGGCAGCCGCGCCTGGGGGCGCAGCAAGAACGAACCGTTCGAAGCCGGCGTGGTGCCCACCGGCAGCGCGCGCCTGCGCCTCTCCGCCAAATTCTATCTGGTCGCGATGCTCTTCGTGATCTTCGACGTCGAAGCCCTCTTCCTCTTTGCCTGGGCCGTCTCGGTGCGCGAAAGCGGCTGGGCGGGCCTCATCGAAGCTACCGTTTTCATAGCAATTCTGTTGGCGGGTCTTGTCTACCTTTGGCGTATCGGCGCGCTCGACTGGGCGCCCGAAGCACGCCGCAAGCGGCAGGCGAAGCTGAAACAATGAGGCTTTGGCAATGCGATATGAACTTACCCGGATCGATCCGGATGCGGTCAATGACCAGTATCCGATCGGCCAGCGGGAAACCGTTTCCGACTCCCAGCTAGAAGACCAGGTGCACAAGAGCGTCTTCATGGGCAAACTGGAAGACGTCCTGCACAAGGCGGTCAACTGGGGGCGCAAGAACTCCCTGTGGCCGTACAACTTCGGCCTGTCCTGCTGCTACGTGGAGATGACCACGGCGTTCACCGCGCCCCACGACATCGCCCGCTTCGGCGCCGAAGTGATCCGCGCCTCACCGCGCCAGGCCGACTTCATGGTCGTCGCCGGCACCTGCTTCGTGAAGATGGCGCCGGTCATCCAGCGCCTGTACGAACAGATGCTGGAACCCAAGTGGGTCATCTCCATGGGTGCATGCGCCAACTCCGGCGGCATGTACGACATCTACTCGGTCGTCCAGGGGGTGGACAAGTTCCTCCCCGTCGACGTCTACGTTCCCGGCTGTCCGCCCCGCCCCGAGGCGTTCCTGCAGGCGCTGATGCTGCTGCAGGACTCCATCGGCGAGGAGCGCCGTCCGCTGTCCTGGGTGGTTGGCGACCAGGGCATCTACCGCGCCGAAATGCCGGCGCAGCGCGACGTGCGCCGTGAACAACGCATCCAGGTAACCAACCTGCGCAGCCCCGACGAAGTATGAGCCCCCGCCCGCCAGGTGCGGGCGTGCCCATCCGTTGACCGAGCGATCGAGAACCATGACAGCAGACACCCTGCTGGCCGTCCCGCCGTACAAGGCCGACGACCAGGATATCGTCATCGAACTGCAGGCGCGTTTCGGCGCCGACACCTTCACCCTCCAGCCCACCCGCACCGGCATGCCGGTAATCTGGGTGCCGCGCGCGCGCCTGATCGAGGTGCTGCGCTTCCTGCGTGACGTGAGCAAGCCCTACGTCATGCTCTACGACCTGCACGGCGTCGACGAGCGCCTGCGCACCCAGCGCCGCGGCCTGCCCGCCGCCGACTTCAGCGTGTTCTACCACCTGATCTCGATGGAGCGGAACAGCGACGTGATGATCAAGGTCGCCCTGAGCGAGGGCGACCTCAACGTGCCGACCGCCACCGGCATCTGGCCCAACGCCAACTGGTACGAGCGCGAGGTCTGGGACCTCTACGGCATCACCTTCAGCGGCCACCCGCACCTGACCCGCCTGCTGATGCCGCCGACCTGGGAAGGTCACCCGCTGCGCAAGGACTACCCGGCGCGCGCCACCGAGTTCGACCCGTTCAGCCTGTCCGCCGCCAAGCAGGACCTGGAGCAGGAAGCCCTGCGCTTCAGGCCCGAGGACTGGGGCATGAAGCGCGGCGGCGAGCACACCGACTTCATGTTCCTCAACCTGGGCCCCAACCACCCGTCGGCCCACGGCGCCTTCCGTATCATCCTGCAGCTGGACGGCGAGGAGATCGTCGACTGCGTGCCGGAGATCGGCTACCACCACCGCGGCGCCGAGAAGATGGCCGAGCGGCAGAGCTGGCACAGCTTCATCCCCTACACCGACCGCATCGACTACCTCGGCGGGGTGATGAACAACCTGCCCTACGTGCTGGCGGTGGAGAAGCTCGCCGGCATCAAGGTGCCGCAGCGCGTCGACGTCATCCGCATCATGATGGCGGAGTTCTTCCGCATCCTGAACCACCTGCTGTACCTGGGCACCTACATCCAGGACGTCGGCGCCATGACCCCGGTGTTCTTCACCTTCACCGACCGCCAGCGCGCCTACAAGGTGGTCGAGGCCATCACCGGCTTCCGCCTGCACCCGGCCTGGTACCGCATCGGCGGCGTCGCCCACGACCTGCCGCGCGGCTGGGATCGCCTGGTGCGCGAATTCCTCGACTGGATGCCCAAGCGCCTGGTCGAGTACGAGAAGGCCGCGCTGAAGAACAGCATCCTGATCGGCCGCACCAGGGGCGTCGCCCAGTACAACACCAAGGAAGCGCTGGAGTGGGGCGTCACCGGCGCCGGCCTGCGCGCCACCGGCTTCGACTTCGACCTGCGCAAGGCGCGCCCGTACTCCGGCTACGAGAACTTCGAATTCGAGGTGCCGCTGGCCCACGAAGGCGACGCCTATGCCCGTTGCATGGTCAAGATGGGCGAGATGCGCGAGAGCCTGCGGATCATCGAGCAGTGCCTGAACAACATGCCGGAAGGCCCGTACAAGGCGGACCACCCGCTGACCACGCCGCCGCCGAAGGAACGCACGCTGCAGCACATCGAGACCCTGATCACCCACTTCCTGCAGGTTTCCTGGGGTCCGGTGATGCCGGCCAACGAGGCCTTCCAGATGATCGAGGCGACCAAGGGCATCAACAGCTACTACCTGACCAGCGACGGCAGCACCATGAGCTACCGCACGCGGATCCGCACCCCCAGCTTCGCCCACCTGCAGCAGATTCCCGCGGTGATCCGCGGCAGCATGGTGCCGGACCTGATCGCCTATCTGGGCAGTATCGACTTCGTGATGGCTGACGTGGACCGCTGACAATGAGCCAGACCCCTGTTTCTTCGCAGAACCTGATCCAGACCGACCGTTTCGCCCTCAGCGAGACCGAGCGCGCGGCCATCGAGCACGAGATGCACCACTACGAGGACCCGCGCGCGGCGTCCATCGAGGCGCTGAAGATCGTCCAGAAGCAGCGCGGCTGGGTGCCGGACGGCGCCATCCACGCCATCGCCGCGGTGCTCGGCATCCCGGCCAGCGACGTCGAGGGCGTGGCCACCTTCTACAGCCAGATCTTCCGCCAGCCGGTCGGCCGCCACATCATCCGCGTGTGCGACAGCATGACCTGCTTCATCGGCGGGCATGAATCGGTACTCGGCGCGATCCAGCAGCAGCTGGGCATCGCCCCCGGCCAGACCAGCGCCGACGGCCGCTTCACCCTGCTGCCGGTGTGCTGCCTGGGCAACTGCGACAAGGCCCCCGCGCTGATGATCGACGACGACACCTTCGGCAACGTGACTGCCGACGGCGTCGCCAAGCTGCTGGAGGACTACGCATGAAGACCCTCACTTCCATCGGTCCGCTCAACACCGTCGCGCGCAGCCCGGAAACCCACCCGCTGACCTGGCGCCTGCGCGACGACGCCCAGCCGGTGTGGCTCGACGAGTACCAGCGCAAGGACGGCTACACGGCCGCGCGCAAGGCGCTCAGGGACATGGCCGAGGCGGACATCGTCAACGAGGTCAAGGAGTCCGGGCTCAAGGGCCGCGGCGGCGCCGGCTTCCCCACCGGGGTGAAGTGGAGCCTGATGCCGGCCGACGAGTCCATCAAGACCCGCTACCTGCTGTGCAACGCGGACGAGATGGAGCCCAACACCTGGAAGGACCGCCTGCTCATGGAGCAGCTGCCGCACCTGCTGATCGAGGGCATGCTGATCAGCGCGCGCGCGCTCAAGGCCTACCGCGGCTACATCTTCCTGCGTGGCGAGTACGTCGACGCCGCCGCCAACCTCAACCGCGCCATCGAGGAAGCCAAGGCCGCCGGCCTGCTCGGCAAGAATATCCTCGGCAGCGGCTTCGACTTCGAGCTGTTCGTCCACACCGGCGCCGGCCGCTACATCTGCGGCGAGGAAACCGCGCTGATCAACTCGCTGGAAGGCCGCCGCGCCAACCCGCGCGCCAAGCCGCCGTTCCCCGCCGCGGTCGGCGTGTGGGGCAAACCGACCTGCGTCAACAACGTCGAGTCGCTGTGCAACGTGCCGGCGATCATCGGCAACGGCGTCAAGTGGTACCACTCGCTGGCCAGGGCGGGCAGCACCGACCACGGCACCAAGCTGATGGGCTTCTCCGGCAAGGTGAAGAACCCCGGCATCTGGGAGCTGCCGTTCGGCATCACCGCCCAGGAGCTGTTCGAGGACTACGCCGGCGGCATGCGCGACGGCTACCGGCTGAAATGCTGGCAGCCCGGCGGCGCCGGCACCGGCTTCCTGCTTCCCGAGCACCTGTCCGCGCCGATGCACAGCGCCGGCATCGGTCAGGTCGGCACCCGCATGGGCACCGGCCTGGCGCTGGCGGTCGACCACACCGTCAACATGGTCTCGCTGCTGCGCAACATGGAGGAGTTCTTCGCCCGCGAGTCGTGCGGCTGGTGCACCCCGTGCCGCGACGGCCTGCCGTGGAGCGTGAAGACCCTGCGCGCCCTGGAGCGCGGCCAGGGCAGCGCCGAGGACATCGAGATCCTCCTCGGCCTGGTCAACTTCCTCGGCCCGGGCAAGACCTTCTGCGCCCACGCACCCGGTGCGGTGGAGCCGCTGGGCAGCGCGATCAAGTACTTCCGCGAGGAGTTCGAGGCCGGCGTGGCCAAGGGCAGCGAGGCACGCGGCGAAGCGGTACAGATCGCCGGCGCCTGAAGCGTCGGCACAAGAGGATGCAAGCCGGGAGGCGGGACGTTGCGCATGGCGCATTTCCCCGCCCCCGGCGCTGCGTGCCCAGAGGGCGTGCGGCACCACGGAATTCCATTAGCCAGTCCGCGCGAGCGGGCAAAGAAGAAACCTGAACCATGGCCACCATCCACGTAGACGGCAATTCGTACGACGTCGACGGCGCAGACAACCTGTTGCAGGCCTGTCTGTCCCTCGGTCTCGACATTCCCTACTTCTGCTGGCACCCGGCGCTGGGCAGCGTCGGCGCCTGCCGCCAGTGCGCGGTGAAGCAGTACAACGACGAGAACGACAAGCGCGGGCGCATCGTCATGTCCTGCATGACTCCCGCCAGCGACAAGACCTGGATCTCCATCGACGACGAGGAAGCCAAGCACTTCCGCGAAAGCGTCGTCGAATGGCTGATGACCAACCACCCGCACGACTGCCCGGTGTGCGAGGAAGGCGGTCACTGCCACCTGCAGGACATGACGGTGATGACCGGCCACAACAAGCGCCGCTACCGCTTCACCAAGCGCACCCACCAGAACCAGGACCTCGGCCCGTTCATCGCCCACGAGATGAACCGCTGCATCGCCTGCTACCGCTGCGTGCGCTATTACAAGGACTACGCCGGTGGCGAGGACCTGGGCGTCTACGGCGCCCACGACAACGTCTACTTCGGCCGCGTCGAGGACGGCGTGCTGGAGAGCGAGTTCTCCGGCAACCTGGTCGAGGTGTGCCCGACCGGGGTGTTCACCGACAAGACCCACTCCGAGCGCTACAACCGCAAGTGGGACATGCAGTTCGCGCCGAGCATCTGCCAGCAGTGCAGCGTCGGCTGCAACACCAGCCCCGGCGAACGCTACGGCGAGATCCGTCGCATCGAGAACCGCTTCAACGGCTCGGTGAACCACTACTTCCTGTGCGACCGCGGCCGCTTCGGCTACGGCTACGTCAACCGCGAGGACCGTCCGCGCCAGCCCCTGTTCGGTACCCAGAAGCTCGGCATCGACGCCGCGCTGGATAAGGCCGCCGAACTGCTCAAGGGCCTCAAGGTGATCGGCATCGGTTCGCCGCGCGCCAGCCTGGAAAGCAACTTCGCCCTGCGCGAGCTGGTCGGCGCCGGCAACTTCTACAGCGGCATCGCCGCCGCCGAGCTGGCCAACCTGCGCCTGATCCGCCAGCTGCTGGACAACGGCCCGCTGCCGACGCCGTCGCTGCGCGAGCTGGAAGAGTTCGACGCCGTGTTCGTGCTCGGCGAGGACCTCACCCAGACCGCGCCGCGCATCGCCCTGGCCCTGCGCCAGGCCGCCCGCGGCAAGGCCACCGAGATCGCCGCCGCGGCGAAGATCCCCGAGTGGCACCAGCTGGCGGTGCAGAACGTCGCCCAGCACGCGCTGAACCCGCTGTTCATCGCCAGCGTCACCAGCACCCGCCTCGACGACGTTGCCGAGGAGTGCGTGCACGCTGCGCCGGACGACCTGGCCCGCCTCGGCTTCGCCGTGGCCCATGCCATCGACCCGAGCGCCCCGGCCGTGACCGGCCTGGATGCCGAGGCCGCCGCCCTGGCCGCGCGCATCGCTGCCGCCCTGCTGGCCGGCCAGCGCCCGCTGATCGTCGCCGGCGCCTCGCTGGGCTCCCAGGCGCTGCTCGAGGCCGCCGGCAACATCGCCCGGGCACTGAAGAACCGCGAGAAGAACGCCGGCATCAGCCTGGTCGCCGCCGAGGCCAACAGCCTGGGCGTCACCCTGCTGGGTGGCGAGTCGGTGGACGCCGCGCTGGACGTCCTGACCTGCGGCCAGGCCGACGCTGTGGTGGTGCTGGAGAACGACCTGTACCGCCGCGCCGCCGCCGACAAGGTGGACGCTGCGCTGGCGAAGGCCCGCGTGCTGATCGTCGCCGACCACCAGCACACCGCCACCGCCGCCCGCGCCGACCTGCTGCTGCCGGTAGCCAGCTTCGCCGAGGGCGACGGCACCCTGGTCAGCCAGGAAGGCCGCGCCCAGCGCTTCTTCCAGGTGTTCGAGCCGAGCTACTACGACGGCGCGATCCTGGTGCGCGAGGGCTGGCGCTGGCTGCACGCGCTGCACAGCACCGTGCAGGGCAAGGCCGTCGACTGGACCCAGCTGGACCAGGTCACCGCTGCCTGCGCCGCCGTGCAGCCGCAGCTGGCCGGCATCGTCGCTGCCGCGCCCAAGGCCGCGTTCCGCATCAAGGGCCTCAAGCTGGCCCGCGAGCCGCACCGCTACAGCGGTCGCACCTCGATGCGCGCCAATATCAGCGTGCACGAGCCGCGCCAGCCGCAGGATGCCGATTCGCCGTTCGCCTTCTCCATGGAGGGCTACGCCGGCAGCGCCGAGGCCCGCCAGCAGATCCCCTTCGCCTGGTCGCCGGGCTGGAACTCGCCGCAGGCCTGGAACAAGTTCCAGGACGAGGTCGGCGGCCACCTGCGCGCCGGCGATCCGGGCGTGCGCCTGTTCGACGCCCCGGCCAACCGCACCGAGTGGTTCAGCGCCCCGGCCGCACCGCTCAGCGCCGCCGGCCGCTGGCAGGTGGTCGCCCTGCACCACCTGTTCGGCAGCGACGAGACCTCCTCGCGCGCCGCGCCGGTGCAGGAGCGCATCCCGGCCGCCTACGCCGCCCTCGGCAGCGACGCCGCCGCGCGTCTCGGCCTCCAGGACGGCGCCCTGCTCAGCCTCAAGGTCGGCGGCCGCGAGCTGCGCCTGCCGCTCAGGGTGATCGACGAGCTGGCCGACGGCCTGCTCGGCCTGCCCGCCGGCTTCGACGGCATCCCGCCGCTGGCCGGCACGCTGTTCGCCGAAGCCGTGCAGGAGGTGGCGCAATGAGCTGGCTCACTCCGGAAGTGCTCGCCGTGATCGTCGGCGTGCTCAAGGCCATCGTCATCCTGCTCGCCGTGGTGGTCTGCGGCGCCTTCCTCAGCTTCGTCGAGCGCCGCCTGCTCGGCCTCTGGCAGGACCGCCACGGCCCCAACCGGGTCGGTCCGTTCGGCCTGTTCCAGCTGGCCGCCGACATGCTGAAGATGTTCTTCAAGGAAGACTGGACCCCGCCGTTCGCCGACAGGCTGATCTTCACCCTGGCGCCGATCGTCGCCATGAGTGCGCTGCTGATCGCCTTCGCGGTGATCCCGGTGACCGAGACCTGGGGCGTGGCGGACCTGAACATCGGCCTCTTGTTCTTCTTCGCCATGGCCGGCCTGACCGTCTACGCGGTGCTGTTCGCCGGCTGGTCGAGCAACAACAAGTTCGCCCTGCTCGGCTCGCTGCGCGCCTCGGCGCAGACGCTGTCCTACGAGGTGTTCATGGGCCTGTCGCTGATGGGCATCGTCGCGCAGGTGGGCTCGTTCAACATGCGCGACATCGTCGACTACCAGGCGCAGAACCTGTGGTTCGTGATCCCGCAGTTCCTCGGCTTCTGCACCTTCTTCATCGCCGGCGTGGCGGTGACCCACCGTCACCCGTTCGACCAGCCGGAGGCCGAGCAGGAACTGGCCGACGGCTACCACATCGAGTACGCGGGGATGAAGTGGGGCATGTTCTTCGTCGGCGAGTACATCGGCATCGTGCTGGTCTCGGCGCTGCTGGTGACCCTGTTCTTCGGCGGCTGGCACGGCCCGTTCGGCATCCTGCCGCAGCTGTCGTTCGTCTGGTTCGCCCTGAAGACCTGCTTCTTCATCATGCTGTTCATCCTGCTGCGCGCGTCCATCCCGCGCCCGCGCTATGACCAGGTGATGGCCTTCGGCTGGAAGTTCTGCCTGCCGCTGACCCTGCTCAACCTGCTGGTGACCGGCGCCCTGGTGCTGGCTGCCCAGTAAGGAGAAAACACGCCATGTTCAAATACATTCTGGACGTCCTCTGCGGTACCTGGACCCAGCTGCGCAGCCTGGTGATGGTGTTCTCCCACGCCTTCCGCAAGCGCGACACCCTGCAGTACCCCGAGGAGCCGGTGTACCTGCCGCCGCGCTACCGCGGCCGCATCGTGCTGACCCGCGACCCCGACGGCGACGAGCGCTGCGTGGCCTGCAACCTGTGCGCGGTGGCCTGCCCGGTGGGCTGCATCAGCCTGCAGAAGGCCGAGCGCGAGGACGGCCGCTGGTACCCCGAGTTCTTCCGCATCAACTTCTCGCGCTGCATCTTCTGCGGCCTGTGCGAGGAGGCCTGCCCGACCACCGCGATCCAGCTCACCCCGGACTTCGAGATGGCCGAGTACAAGCGCCAGGACCTCGTCTACGAGAAGGAAGACCTGCTGATCTCGGGCCCGGGCAAGAACCCGGACTACAACTTCTACCGCGTCTCCGGCATGGCCACCGCGGGCAAGCCGAAAGGCTCGCACCAGAACGAGGCCGAGCCGATCAACGTGAAAGGCCTGCTGCCTTAAAGGACGGAAGAAAGATGGAATTCGCCTTCTACTTCGCCGCCGGGGTGGCCGTGGCGGCCACCCTGCGGGTGATCACCCACACCAACCCGGTGCACGCGCTGCTCTACCTGGTGGTCTCGCTGCTCGCCGTGTCGATGACCTTCTTCGCCCTCGGCGCGCCCTTCGCCGGCGTGCTGGAGATCATCGTCTACGCCGGCGCCATCATGGTGCTGTTCGTCTTCGTGGTGATGATGCTCAACCTCGGCCCGGCCACCGCCGAGCAGGAGCGCGCGTGGCTGACGCCCGGCGCCTGGGTCGGCCCCGGCCTGCTCTCCGGCGCCCTGCTCGCCCTGCTGCTGTACGTGCTGCTGGGCGATGCCGGCGGCGCCGCCATCGGCACCGCGACCGTCGACGCCAAGGCGGTCGGCGTCCACCTGTACGGCCCCTACCTGCTGGCGGTAGAGCTGGCCTCCATGCTGCTGCTGGCAGCGCTGGTCGCCGCCTACCACCTCGGCCGCCCCGAAGCCAAGGAGCCCACCGCATGAATGCGATTCCCATGGAGCACGGCCTGGCCCTGGCCGCCGTGCTGTTCAGCCTGGGCCTGGTCGGCCTGATGGTGCGGCGCAACATCCTGTTCGTGCTGATGAGCCTGGAAGTGATGATGAACGCCTGCGCGCTGGCCTTCGTGGTCGCCGGCAGCCGCTGGATCCAGCCCGACGGGCAGATCCTGTTCATTCTGGTGATCACCCTGGCCGCCGCCGAGGCCAGCATCGGCCTGGCGATCCTGCTGCAGCTGCATCGCCGCTTCCATACCCTCGATATCGACGCTGCCAGCGAGATGCGCGGATGAACCTACTATTCCTCACCTGTCTGTTCCCGCTGCTCGGCTGGCTGCTGCTGGCCTTCTCCCGCGGCCGTCTGTCCGAGAACCTCGCCGCGCTGATCGGCGTCGGCTCGGTGGGCCTGTCGGCGCTGACCGCCGCCTGGGTCATCTGGCAGTTCAACGTCGCGCCGCCGGAAGGCGGCGTCTACACCCAGCTGCTGTGGCAGTGGATGAACGTCGCCGGCTTCGCGCCGAACTTCACCCTGTACCTGGACGGTCTGTCGGTCACCATGCTCGGCGTGGTCACCGGCGTCGGCTTCCTGATCCACCTGTTCGCCAGCTGGTACATGCGCGGCGAGGAGGGCTACTCGCGCTTCTTCGCCTACACCAACCTGTTCATCGCCAGCATGCTGTTCCTGGTGCTCGGCGACAACCTACTGTTCCTCTACTTCGGCTGGGAAGGCGTGGGCCTGTGCTCGTACCTGCTGATCGGCTTCTACTTCAAGGAAGTGAAGAACGGCAACGCGGCGCTCAAGGCGTTCATCGTCACCCGCATCGGCGACGTGTTCATGGCCATCGGCCTGTTCATCCTGCTGCTCAACCTCGGCACCCTGAACATCCAGGAGCTGCTGGTGCTGGCGCCGCAGAAGTACGCGGCCGGTGACACCTGGCTGTGGCTGGCCACCCTGATGCTGCTCGGCGGCGCGGTCGGCAAGTCCGCCCAGCTGCCGCTGCAGACCTGGCTGGCCGACGCCATGGCCGGCCCGACCCCGGTCTCGGCGCTGATCCACGCGGCGACCATGGTCACCGCCGGCGTCTACCTGATCGCCCGCACCCACGGCCTGTTCCTGCTCACCCCGGAGATCCTCGAGCTGGTCGGCATCGTCGGCGGCGTGACCCTGGTGCTGGCCGGCTTCGCCGCCCTGGTGCAGACCGACATCAAGCGCATCCTCGCCTACTCGACCATGAGCCAGATCGGCTACATGTTCCTCGCCCTCGGCGTCGGCGCCTGGGACGCGGCGATCTTCCACCTGATGACCCACGCGTTCTTCAAGGCCCTGCTGTTCCTCGCCTCCGGCGCGGTGATCCACGCCTGCCACCACGAGCAGAACATCTTCCGGATGGGCGGCCTGTGGAAGAAGCTGCCGCTGGCCTATGCCAGCTTCATCGTCGGCGGCGCGGCGCTGGCCGCCCTGCCGCTCTTGACCGCCGGCTTCTACTCCAAGGACGAGATCCTCTGGGAAGCCTTCGCCAGCGGCCACAGCGGCCTGCTCTACGCGGGTCTCGCCGGTGCCTTCCTGACCTCGATCTACACCTTCCGGCTGATCTTCATCGCCTTCCACGGCGAGGCGAAGACCGAGGCGCACGCCGGCCATGGCATCGCCCACAACCTGCCGCTGGCGGCGCTGATCGTGCTGTCGACCTTCGTCGGCGCGCTGATCACCCCGCCGCTGGCCGGCGTGCTGCCGCAGAGCGTCGGCCATGCCGGCGGCGAGGCCAAGCACGGTCTGGAGCTGCTGTCCGGCGCCATCGCGGTGCTCGGCATCGGCATCGCCGCGCTGCTGTTCCTCGGCCAGCGCCGCCTGGTGACCAGCGTGGCGCAGAGCGCGCCGGGCCGCCTGCTCGGCGCCTGGTGGTATGCGGCCTGGGGCTTCGACTGGCTGTACGACAAGCTGTTCGTGCAGCCCTACCTGCTGCTCTGCCGCCTGCTCAACCGCGACCCGGTCGACCTCAGCATCGGCCTGCTGCCGCTGCTCGCCCGCGGCGGCCACTTCGCCCTGCGCCAGAGCCAGACCGGCAACCTGCGCTGGTACGCCACCTCCATCGTCGGCGGGGCCGTGTTCGTGCTCGCTGCCCTTCTGCTTCTGAATTAAGGAAAACGGCCCGTCATGATTCTGCCCTGGCTAATCCTGATTCCCTTCATCGGCGGCCTGCTGTGCTGGCAGGCCGAGCGCTTCGGCGCCGTCCTGCCGCGCTGGATCGCGCTGCTGAGCATGACCCTGCTGCTGGTCCTCGGCCTGTGGCTGTGGGGCAGCGCCGACTTCAGCCTGGCCCCGGCGCCCGGCGGCGAACTGGCCTGGGCCAGCGAGTTCCAGATCCCGTGGATCGAGCGCTTCGGCATCTCCATCCACCTGGCGCTGGACGGCCTGTCGGTGCTGATGATCGTGCTCACCGGCCTGCTCGGCGTGCTCTCGGTACTCTGCTCGTGGAAGGAGATCACCAAGCGCGTCGGCTTCTTCCACCTCAACCTGCTGTGGATCCTCGGCGCGGTGGTCGGCGTGTTCCTCGCCATCGACCTGTTCCTGTTCTTCTTCTTCTGGGAAATGATGCTGGTGCCGATGTACTTCCTCATCGCGCTCTGGGGTCATAGCGGCAGCAGCGGCAAGAGCCGCATCACCGCCGCCACCAAGTTCTTCATCTACACCCAGGCCAGCGGCCTGATCATGCTGGTGGCGATCCTCGCCCTGGCCTTCGTCCACTACAGCCAGAGCGGCGTGCTGACCTTCAGCTACGGCGAACTGCTGCAGACCGAGCTGGCCCCGGGCACCGAGTACCTGCTGATGCTCGGCTTCTTCGCCGCCTTCGCGGTGAAGTTCCCGGTGGTGCCGGTGCACTCCTGGCTGCCGGACGCCCACGCCCAGGCGCCGACCGCAGGCTCCGTGGATCTGGCCGGCATCCTGCTGAAGACCGCCGCCTACGGCCTGATCCGCTTCTGCCTGCCGCTGTTCCCCAACGCCTCGGCGGAGTTCGCGCCGATCGCCATGGGCCTCGGCGTGTTCGCCATCGGCTACGGTGCGCTGCTGGCCTTCGGCCAGAGCGACATCAAGCGCCTGGTGGCCTACTCCAGCGTGTCGCACATGGGCTTCGTGCTGATCGCCATCTACTCCGGCAGCCAGCTGGCGCTGCAGGGCGCGGTGGTGCAGATGATCGCCCACGGCCTGTCCGCCGCGGCGCTGTTCATCCTCTGCGGCCAGCTCTACGAGCGCCTGCACACCCGCGACTTCCGCGCCATGGGCGGCCTGTGGGGGCGCATGCCCTGGCTGCCGGCGATCAGCCTGTTCTTCGCCGCCGCGGCGCTGGGCCTGCCCGGCACCGGCAACTTCGTCGGCGAGATCCTGATCCTGCTCGGCACCTTCCAGGTACAGCCGTGGATCGCCGTGCTGGCCACCACCGGCCTGGTGCTGGGCTCGGTCTACTCGCTGTGCATGATCCACCGCGCCTACTTCGGCCCGGCCAAGGCCGAGAGCGCCCTGCCCGGCCTGAACCTGCGCGAACTGGTCATGGTGCTGGGCCTGGCGGTGCTGCTGATCCTGCTCGGCGTCTACCCGCAGCCGGTGCTCGATACCTCGGCCGCCAGCATGCAGGGCGTGCAGCACTGGCTGGGCGCCGCCTCTTCCCAACTCGAATCGGCCCGGTAAGTCACGTCATGGAATTCACCACTCAACACCTGACCGCCCTGCTGCCGCTGCTGGTCACCGGCGCCACCGCCGTCATCGTCATGCTGGCGATCGCCTGGAAGCGCCACCACGGGCAGACCTTCCTGCTCTCGGTGGCCGGCCTCAACCTGGCCCTGCTGGCGATCCTCCCCGCCCTCGGCGTGACGCCGCTGGAAGTCACTCCGCTGCTGCGCGTCGACAGCTTCGCCCTCTACTACAGCGCACTGATCATCGCCGCCACCCTGGCCTGCCTGACCCTGACCCACGCCTACCTCGGCGGCGCGTCGGGCAAGGGCTACCCGGGCAACCGCGAGGAGCTGTACCTGCTGATGCTGCTGGCCTGCGCCGGCGGCATCGTGCTGGTCAGCGCTCAGCACCTGGCCGGCCTGTTCATCGGCCTGGAGCTGCTGTCGGTGCCGACCTACGGCCTGATCGCCTACGCCTTCTTCAACCGCCGCTCGCTGGAAGCCGGCATCAAGTACATGGTGCTGTCGGCCGCGGGCTCGGCCTTCCTGCTGTTCGGCATGGCCCTGCTGTACGCCGAGTCCGGCAGCCTGAGCTTCGCCGGCATCGGCGCCTCGCTGGCCGCCGATGGCCTCGGCCAGCTGGTGCAGATCGGCGTCGGCATGATGCTGATCGGCCTGGCGTTCAAGCTGTCGCTGGCGCCCTTCCACCTGTGGACTCCGGACGTCTACGAGGGCGCCCCGGCGCCGGTGTCGGCGTTCCTCGCCACCGCCAGCAAGGTCGCCGTGTTCGCCGTGCTGCTGCGTCTGTACCAGGTGTCGCCGGCCTTCGCCGACGGCTGGCTGGGCCAGCTGCTCAGCCTGCTGGCGATCGCCTCGATCCTGGTCGGCAACCTGCTGGCGCTGCTGCAGAGCAACCTCAAGCGCCTGCTCGGCTACTCGTCGATCGCCCACTTCGGCTACCTGCTGATCGCCCTGATCGCCAGCAAGGGCATCGCCAGCGAGGCCATCGGCGTCTACCTGTTCACCTACGTGCTGACCAGCCTGGGCGCCTTCGGGGTGATCACCCTGATGTCCACCCCCTACCAGGGCCGCGACACCGACGCGCTGTTCGAGTACCGCGGCCTGTTCTGGCGCCGCCCGTACCTGACCGCGGTGCTGGCGGTGATGATGCTGTCGCTGGCCGGCATCCCGCTGACCGCCGGCTTCATCGGCAAGTTCTACGTGGTCGCCGCCGGCGTCGAGAACCAGCAGTGGTGGCTGCTCGGCGCGCTGATCCTCGGCAGCGCCATCGCCGTGTACTACTACCTGCGGGTGATGGTCAGCCTGTTCCTGGTCGAGCCCAGCCTGCAGCGCCGCGATGCGCCGCAGCACTGGGCCCAGCAGACCGGCGGCGTCATGCTGCTGGCGGTGGCCGGCCTGACCCTGCTGCTCGGCGTCTACCCGCAGCCGCTGCTGGCGCTGGTGCAGAACGTCGGCTTCTGACGGGAACTGCGGACGTGAAAAAGCCGGTCGGGGCAACCCGACCGGCTTTTTTGTTTACGCAAAGATACGCCCGTCACGCCCCTCCCTCCCCCGGACCCGCCCCCTCCGGCCCCCGCCTTGCGCGATCCGCGATCCTCTTCTTTTCTCCATCTTGATGCTTTCTTGATACGGCGCGCCGCAGTCTTTAGACCGTCTTGAGGCGCATCTGCCGACACTTACGCCATCGGTTCCGTATCCGCGAAGGAGAAGGTGATGGACGCTGTGTATCTGACGCTCGCCGGGCTGTGCTGGCTGGCGATCTACGCCCTGGCCAGGGGCTGCCGACGGCTGCAGCCGGGAGGCCGCCCATGAATGGCTGGGAAATGCTGGCCGCCCTGCTCGCCGCGGGGCTGCTGATCTATCTCGTCGCCGCGCTGCTGCGCCCGGAGGATTTCTCATGACTGCCTCCGCCTGGCTGCAACTGGCGGCCTTCCTGGCCGTGCTGCTGGTCCTCGCCTGGCCGCTGGCGCGTCTGCTCGATGGCGTGCTGGAGGGCCGCTACGCACCACTGCGCCGCCTGGAGGCGCCATTGTTCCGCCTCGCCGGGGTGCGCGCCGAACAGGAGGCCGGCTGGCTGCGCTATACCGTCGGCCTGCTGATCTTCAACGGCCTCGGCGTGCTGGCCGTCTACGCCCTGCAGCGCCTGCAGGGCGTGCTGCCGCTCAACCCGCAGGACATGGCCGCGGTGACACCCGACTCGGCCTTTAACACGGCGATCAGCTTCGTCACCAACACCAACTGGCAGGGCTACGGCGGCGAGACCACCATGAGCTACCTGACCCAGATGCTCGGGCTGGCGGTGCAGAACTTCCTCTCTGCCGCCACCGGCATCGCCGTGGTGGTGGCGCTGGTGCGCGGCTTCGCGCGCCACTCGGCGCAGGCCATCGGCAACGTCTGGGTGGACCTGACCCGCATCACCCTGTGGGTGCTGCTGCCGCTGTCCTTCCTGCTGGCGCTGGTCCTCGCCGGCCAGGGGGTGATCCAGAACTTCGCGCCCTACGTCGAGGCGCAAACGGTCGAGGCGCAGCACTGGCAGCACCCCAGACTCGACGCCGACGGCCAGCCGCTCATGGACGCCCAGGGCCAGCCGCTGCTGGAAGAGCAGACCAGCCGGACCCAGACCCTGGCCATGGGCCCGGTGGCCTCGCAACTGGCGATCAAGATGCTCGGCACCAACGGCGGCGGCTTCTTCAACGCCAACTCGGCGCATCCCTACGAGAACCCCACCCCGCTGAGCAACTTCCTGCAGATGCTGGCGATCTTCCTGATTCCCACGGCGCTGTGCTTCCTGTTCGGCCGCATGGTCGGCGACGCACGCCAGGGCTGGGCGGTGCTGGCGGCGATGACCGCGTTGTTCGTCGCCTTCGCCATCCCCGCCACCGTCTTCGAGCAGCAGGGCAACCCGGCGTTCGCCGCCTTCGGCGTCGACCAGGCCGCCAGTGCCACGCAGTCCGGCGGCAACATGGAGGGCAAGGAGACCCGTTTCGGCATCCACGCCTCCACGCTGTTCGCCACCGTCACCACCGCCGCCTCCTGCGGTGCGGTGAACTCGATGCACGACAGCTACACCCCGCTGGGCGGCGCGGTGCCGCTGGTGCTGATGCAACTGGGCGAGGTGGTGTTCGGCGGGGTCGGCTCCGGCCTGTACGGCATGCTGGTGTTCGCCGTCATGGCGGTGTTCATCGCCGGCCTGATGATCGGCCGCACCCCCGAGTACCTCGGCAAGAAGATCGAGGCGCACGAGATGAAGATGGTGTCCATCGCCATCCTGGCGACACCCCTGCTGGTGCTGGCCGGCACCGCCGTGGCGGTGCTCGCCGAACCCGGTCGCGCCGGCATCCTCAACCCCGGGGCGCACGGCTTCTCGGAAATCCTCTACGCCTTCTCCTCGGCCGCCAACAACAACGGCAGCGCCTTCGCCGGCCTGTCGGCGAACAGCCCCTTCTACAACGTGGCCCTCGGCCTGGCCATGTGGTTCGGCCGCTTCGCCGTGATCGTCGCGGTGCTGGCCATGGCCGGCTCGCTGGCGGCCAAGAAGCGCATCGCCGCCACCGGCGGCACCCTGCCCACCCATGGCCCGCTGTTCGTGACCCTGCTGATCGGTACCGTGCTGCTGGTCGGCCTGCTCAACTACGTGCCCGCCCTGGCCCTTGGCCCGGTGATCGAGCACCTGACGCTGTGGAGCGTGCAATGAGTCGCCAATCCCTGTCCCTGTTCGATCCGGCGCTGATCCGGCCGGCCCTGCTCGACGCCTTCGGCAAGCTGGACCCGCGCGTGCAGTGGCGCAACCCGGTGATGTTCGTCGTCTACGTCGGCAGCCTGTTCTGCACTCTCCTGGCGCTGACCGAGCGCGAGCCGTTCGGCATCGCCGTGGCGCTGTGGCTGTGGTTCACCGTGCTGTTCGCCAACTTCGCCGAGGCGCTGGCCGAAGGCCGCAGCAAGGCGCAAGCCGCCTCGCTGCGCGGTCTGAAGAAGAAGACCCTGGCCAAGAAGTTTGGCGACTACCGCCCCGGCGATGAGCGCAGCCCGCTGCGCTGGCAGTCGGTGGAGGCGGACAGCCTGCGCAAGGGCGACCTGATCCTGATCGAGGCCGGCGACACCATCGCCGCCGACGGCGAGGTGATCGACGGCGTCGCCTCGGTGGACGAGAGCGCCATCACCGGCGAATCCGCCCCGGTGATCCGCGAGTCCGGCGGCGACTTCTCCGCGGTGACCGGCGGCACCCGCGTGCTCTCCGACTGGATCGTGGTGCGCGTGACGGTGAACCCCGGCGAGACCTTCGTCGACCGCATGATCGCCATGGTGGAGAACGCCAAGCGGCAGAAGACCCCCAACGAGATCGCCCTGACCATCCTGCTGGTGGCGCTGACCATCGTGTTCCTCGGCGTGGTGGCGACCCTGCTGCCGTTCTCGATGTTCGGCGTGCAGACCGCCGGCGCCGGCCAGCCGGTCGGCCTGGTGGTGCTGGTGGCCCTGCTGGTGTGCCTGATCCCGACCACAATCGCCGGCCTGCTCAGCGCCATCGGCGTGGCCGGCATGAGCCGGATGATGCAGGCCAACGTGATCGCCACCTCCGGACGCGCGGTCGAGGCGGCCGGCGACGTCGACGTCCTGCTGCTCGACAAGACCGGCACCATCACCCTCGGCAACCGCCAGGCCAGCGCCTTCCTCCCCGCGCCAGGGGTGAAGGAGGCCGAACTGGCGGACGCCGCGCAGCTGGCCTCGCTGGCCGACGAGACCCCCGAGGGGCGCAGCATAGTCGTGCTGGCCAAGCACAAGTTCAACCTGCGCGAGCGCGACCTCACCGCGCTCGGCGCGCAGTTCGTGCACTTCACCGCGCAGACCCGCATGAGCGGCGTCGACCTGCCGCAGCAGCGCACGCTGCGCAAGGGCGCCGCCGAGGCCATCCGCCGCCACGTCGAGGCGCTGGGCGGCAGCTTTCCCGCGGCCCTGCAGGCCACGGTGGACGAGGTGTCGCGGCGCGGCAGCACGCCGCTGGTGGTCGCCGACGGCACCCGCCCGCTCGGCGTCGTCGAGCTCAAGGACATCGTCAAGGGCGGCATCAAGGAGCGCTTCGCCGAGCTGCGCCGCATGGGCATCAAGACGGTGATGGTGACCGGCGACAATCCGCTGACCGCCGCCGCCATCGCCGCCGAGGCAGGGGTCGACGACTTCCTCGCCGAAGCCACCCCGGAGGCCAAGCTCAAGCTGATCCGCAGCCACCAGGGCCAGGGCAAGCTGGTGGCGATGACCGGCGACGGCACCAACGACGCGCCGGCGCTGGCTCAGGCCGACGTGGCGGTGGCGATGAACACCGGCACCCAGGCCGCCAAGGAGGCGGGCAACATGGTCGACCTGGACAGCAACCCGACCAAGCTGATCGAGATCGTCGAAACCGGCAAGCAGATGCTGATGACCCGCGGCTCGCTGACCACCTTCAGCGTCGCCAACGACCTGGCCAAGTACTTCGCCATCATCCCGGCCGCCTTCGTCGGCACCTACCCGCAGTTGGCGGCGCTCAACGTGATGGGCCTGAGCACGCCGACCTCGGCGATCCTCTCGGCGGTGATCTTCAACGCGCTGATCATAGTCGCGCTGATCCCGCTGGCCCTCAAGGGCGTGCCCTATCGCGCGGTGGGCGCCGCCGCCCTGCTGCGCCGCAACCTGCTGATCTACGGCCTCGGCGGAGTGCTCGTGCCCTTCGTCGGCATCAAGGTCATCGACCTGGCCCTGACCGCCGTCGGCCTGGCCTGACCAAAGGAGTCCACCATGTCCCATCCGCATCTCGCCTCCCAACCCGAGCTCACGACCGGCACCCAGGCCGCGGCGAGCGAGGGCCTGCTGCGCCCGGCGCTGACCCTGTTCATCCTGCTCACGCTGCTGACCGGGCTGCTCTACCCGCTGGCCGTCACCGGCATCGCCCAGCAGGCGTTCCCGGCGGCCGCCAACGGCAGCCTGATCGTGCGCGACGGCAAGGTGCTCGGCTCGCCGCTGATCGGCCAGGCCTTCAGCGCCCCCCGCTACTTCTGGGGCCGCCCCTCGGCGACCGCGCCGACGGCCTACAACGCCAGCGCCTCCGGCGGCTCCAACCTCGGCCCACTCAATCCAGCGCTGGCCGAAGCCGTCGCCGCGCGCGTTTCCGCCCTGCGCGCCGCCGACCCCGGCAACAACGCGCCGGTGCCGGTGGACCTGGTCACCGCCTCGGCCAGCGGCCTCGACCCACACATCAGCCGCGCCGCGGCCGACTATCAACTGGCCCGCGTCGCCAGGGCGCGCGGCCTGTCGGAGGAGTTGGTGCGCACGCTGCTGGAGCAGCATACCGAGGGCCGCTGGCTGGGCTTTCTCGGCGAGCCGCGGGTCAACGTGCTGCTGCTGAACCTGGCGCTCGATGCCCAGACGGGGAACTGAGCGCATGCCGATGCCCGACGACCAGCGCCCCGACCCGGACGCTCTGCTGCAACGCCTGCGCGAGGAGGAGGCCGAGGCTCGCCGCGGGCGGCTGAAGATCTTCTTCGGCGCCTCGGCCGGGGTAGGCAAGACCTACGCGATGCTGGCGGCCGCGCAGGCCGCCCTGGCCCAGGGCACGCCGCTGGTCGTCGGCCTGGTGGAGACCCACGGCCGCGCCGAGACCGAGGCCCTGGTGCACGGCCTGCCGCGCCTGCCGCTGAAGAAGGTGCACTACCGCGAGCGTATCCTGCAGGAGTTCGACCTCGACGCCGCGCTGGCCTTCGGTTCCGCGCATCCCGGCGCCCTGCTGCTGGTCGACGAGTTGGCCCACAGCAACGCGCCCGGCTCGCGCCATCCCAAGCGCTGGCAGGACGTCGAGGAGCTGCTCGCCGCCGGCGTCGACGTGTGGACGACGATGAACGTGCAGCATCTGGAAAGCCTCAACGACATCGTCAGCGGCATCACCGGCATCCGCGTCTGGGAAACGGTGCCCGACCGCCTGTTCGACGCGGCGGACGAAGTGGTGGTGGTCGACCTGCCGCCCGACGAGCTGCTCGAGCGCCTGAAGGCCGGCAAGGTCTACCTGCCACCCCAGGCCGAGCGCGCCGCGGCGAACTTCTTCCGCAAGGGCAACCTGCTAGCGCTGCG